>JASHOI010000324.1 GCA_030041195.1 Streptosporangiaceae bacterium
GGCCGCGTCGATCAGCTCCGGCGGGGCGCCCGCGCCGTCGCGGTCCGCCGCGGTCGCGAACGCGCGGCAGCTCGGCGCCGCGTTCGGCACCTGGGTCAGCAGCGCGACCTGATCGGCCTGCAGCCCCCGGCGCAGCGCCTGCAGCGCGATCACCAGGCCGCTGGCCACCGGGATCGGCCCGGCCAGGGTCTCCAGCATCTCCCTGATCGTCTCGAGCACGCGGTTGCGCGCGGTGACCTCGTCGAGCAGCCGGTCCCGCTCGATCGCGCTCGCCGCGTACCCGGCGTAGAGGGTGACCAGGTCGAGCTCGTCCCGCTGCGGCTGGCCGGTCACGCTGCGGAACACGGTGATGACCCCGGCAAGGCCGCCGGGCCCCAGCACCGGAACCGACCACGAGCTGGTCACCTTCGCCGCCCGCGCCAGGTCGGTGAACGGCGCCCAGGCCGTGCCGGCCCGCACGTTGTCGACCACGGGCGTCTCCGTGGCCGCGGCCATGCCGGGCGGGCCCCCAGCGGGCCCGCAGGGCAGCCGGGACCACGCGGAAAGCAGCGCGTCGGGCAGCCCGAGCGAGGCGGCGCAGACCAGCGTGTCACCGGTCAGCAGGTGGATGCACAAACGCTCGCTGCCGAGCGCGGCGCCCAGCGCCGACAAGATCAGCGAGAGGCTGGACGACGGGTCGGCCGACACGAGACGGTCGGCCAGGCCGTGCAGCCGGGTCAGCTGGCCGCGCGCCGAGGAATCGATCTGCTGGCCCGACACCAGCGCCACCACGTCATCCGGGTGCACGTCGGCGGGACGCACCTCGCCGACGACCCGGCCGCGGCGCAGCACCACGATCCGGTCGGCCAGCCGGAACATCTGATCGATGTCGTGGCAGGCGAGCACGATCGTCGTCCCCATCTCGCGCAGCCGGGTGATCAGCTGCTCCACCTGGGCAGACTCGTTGACGCCCAGCGAGGCGGTCGGCTCGTCGAGCAGCAGCAGCCGTGGCTCGCGGGCCATCGCCCGGGCCACCGCCACCATCTGGCGCTGGCCGCCGGACAGCAGCCGCACCGCCCTGGTGGTGTCCGGCAGCGGGATCTCATAGCTGCGCAGGACCGCCGCCGCGGCGGCGTGGAACCGGACGTCGGACATCAGCAGCCTGCGCTGCTCCCGGCCGAGCAGCAGGTTCGACGCGATATCCAGGTTGTCGCAGAGCGCGAGATCCTGCCACACGACCGCGACGCCCTGGCGGGCGACCGCCATCGGGTCGTGCGGCAGCGGCCGGCCGCCCAGCACGATCTTCCCGCCGGTCGGCCGCACGTCGCCGGCGATGCAGCGCACCAGCGTGGTCTTGCCCGCTCCGTTCTCCCCGGCCAGGGCGACAAGCTCGCCGGGCCGGACCGCGAGGTCGACGCCGTCCAGGGCGCGCAGCGGGCCGAACCGCACCGCGAGCCCCGACACGGAAAGCAGCGGCGAGGACAACTCGGGCGCGTCTCCCGCTGCGGCAGCGCTCATTTGCACATTGTGACGGTCATTTCGGTTACGCACCACCTGGGCCCGGCCCGCTGCCGCGGACCTCGGCGATCCGGCCCGCCAGGAACGCCCGCTCGGCGGCGTTCTCGGTCAGGCCGAGCGCGGCCCGGTACGCCTCGGCAGCGTCCCGGCGGCGGCCGAGACGGCGCAGCAGATCGGCACGGGCGGCGGGCAGGTACCGGTAGCCCGCCAGCCGGCCGTCGCGCTCGATGGCCTCGATATCCGCCAGGCCCGCCTCCGGCCCGTCGGTCATCGCGTGCGCAACGGCCCGGTTCAGCGCGACCACGGGCGTTGGCCACGCGCCGAGCAGCGCGTCGTAGAGCCGCAGCAGCTGCGGCCAGTCGGTGTCGGCGTAGCTCGGGGCCTCCGCGTGCACCGCCGCGATCGCCGCCTGCAGCAGGAACCGCCCGGGTGGCCCCGGCCGTCCCCGCAGCGCGCCGGTCACCAGGCCGGTTCCCTCGGCGATCGCCACGCGGTCCCACCGCGACCGGTCCTGCTCCTCGAGCAGCAGCAGGCGCCCGTCGGCCGCCGAGCGGGTTGCCCGGCGGGCGTCGGTGAGCAGCAGCAGCGCCAGCAGGCCGCGCGCCTCGCGCTCGTCCGGCATGAGCTCGCACAGCATGCGGGCCAGGCCGGTCGCCCGTTCGACGAGGTCGGCGCGCACCAGGTCCGGGCCGGCCGGGGCGGTATGCCCGGTCGTGTACAGCAGGTGGATGACGGTGAGGACCGCGTCAAGGCGGTCCGGAAGTTCCGCGGGCCCCGGCACCCGGTACGGGATCCGGGCGGCAGAGATCTTCTTCTTGGCCCGGGTGACCCTGGCCGCCATCGTGGGCTCGGGCACCAGGAACGCCCGCGCGATCTCGGCGGTGGCCAGGCCGCACACCAGCCGCAGCGTGAGCGCGACCTGAGCCTCGCGGGCCAGGGCCGGATGGCAGCAGGTGAACACCAGGCGGAGCCGGTCGTCCGGGATCGCATCGCCCTGGCCGCCCGGCGCCAGACCGGCCGCTGCCGGCTCGTCCGGCGGGTGGCCTAGCGTTATGGCCCGTGATCCCGGTTCGATCAGCAGCGGGAGTTTGCTGCGCAGGGTGCGGTCGCGGCGCTGGACGTCGAGCGCGCGCCGCCGTGCCGCCGTGGTCAGCCAGGCGCCGGGATTGCGCGGCACGCCCTGCCGGGACCAGGCGCCGAGCGCGGCGACGTAGGCATCCTGGACGCACTCCTCGGCGACGTCGATGTCGCGGGCGACGCGCGCCGTCGCGGCGAGCACGAAGGCCCACTCGCGACGGTGCGCGTCCGCGACGGCGGCGCTGACCTCGGGGTCAGCGGCCCCGGGCCGGTCGCCGGTCACCCCGCGATCACCAGCGATCACCCCGCCATGCCGGACGTGTCCATGATCGGCCGCACCTCGACGCCGCCGAACGGCGCCGGGCAGAGCTTGGCGATCTCGAGGGCCTGATCGAGATCGGCGGCTTCGATCAGGTAGTAGCCGCCGAGCGCCTCCTTGGTCTCGGTGAACGGCCCGTCGGTCACGATGTCGTCCCGGATCGTGGTGGCGGTGCTGGTCGGCTGCAGCGCGTTACCGCCGAGGATCTGGCCGCCCTTCTCGCCGACCTGCTCCGCGAATCGCGCATGCGCCTTCCCGGTCGCCGCCCAGACCTCCGGCCCGCCCTCGGCGTAGCCGCTCTCGCGCTCGTAAATGAGGATCAGGTACTGGGTCATCGTGGTGTCTCCTTCGCTGGCTCGGTTCGGTCCGATACCTCAACGACGAACGACCAGGCCCGGGATCGACATGGCCCCCCCAAAGATTCTCTCCGACGCCCGGCCGGTACGGGGCCGCACCCGCCCCGCTCGCTGTGGCAGGAAAGGTGGGATCTTCGTCATTGCAGACACGCGGGCCGGCCGCGACGATGGGGGCATGGCACCCCATGCCGTGCTGATCGTCGTGTTCGACGGCGTGCAGAGCCTCGACGTCACCGGTCCGCTCGAGGTGTTCGCCGGCGCGAACCGCTACCTCGCCGCGCGCGGCCGGGACGATCCCGCGTACCGGATCACGGTCGCGAGCCCGGGAGGGGGGCCGGTACGCACGTCGAGCGGGCTCGCCCTGGTCCCCGACGGGGATCTGGCCGCGGCGGATGCCCCGCACACGCTGGTGGTGCCGGGCGGCCATGCCGCGCGGGCGGGCAACGAGGAGGTCGTGGCGTGGCTGCGGCGGGTCGCGCCGGTGGCGCGGCGGATCACCTCGGTGTGCACCGGGGCGTTCCTGCTCGCCGGGGCCGGGCTGCTGGACGGCCGGCGCGTGACCACGCACTGGGCGTACGCCGATGCGCTGCAGCGGCAGTTTCCCGGCGTGACCGTCGACCCCGAGCCGATCTATGTCAGGGACGGCGCGCTGGTCACGTCCGCCGGGGTGACCGCGGGTATCGACCTGGCCCTGGCCCTGGTCGAGGAGGACGTCGGCAGGGACGCGGCGCTGGCGGTGGCCAGGCACCTGGTGGTGTTCCTGCGCCGCCCCGGCAGCCAGGCCCAGTTCAGCGCGCAGCTGCGGGCGCAGCTGGCCCGGCGGCCGGCCGTGCGGGAGGTCCAGCACTGGATCAGCGAGCGGCCCGCCGCCGACCTGTCCGTGGACAGCCTGGCCGCCCGGGCCGGGCTGTCGCCGCGCCAGTTCGCCCGTTGTTTCGCCGCCGAGACCGGCGTGACCCCGGGCCGGTACGTCGACCGGATCCGGCTGGAGGCCGCCCGCCGGGAGCTCGAGGACACCGGGGCCGGGGTGGAGCAGGTGGCCAGGAACTGCGGCTACGGGACACCCGAGGCGATGCGGCGGGCGTTCGTCCGCGCGCTCGGCGTCTCCCCGGCCGGATACCGGCAGCGGTTCCAGCCACCGGGCAGTCACGGCCGCCCCGGCCATCCCGCGGCACAGCCGCCACCCGAGAGGAATCCCCGTGCAGATAGCAATCTTGCTCTATGACCGGTTCACGGCGCTCGACGCGATCGGGCCCTACGAGGTGCTGAGCCGGCTCGACGGCGCCGAGGTGGTGTTCGCCGCCGAGCGGCCCGGCCCGGTGCGCGCCGACACCGGCATGCTCGCGATCACCGCCGACGCCGGGCTCGGTGAGCTGGCGCGCCCCGATATCGTCCTGGTGCCCGGCGGCCCGGGCCAGGAGGCGCAGCTCGACGACGGTCCCGCCCACGAGTGGCTGCGCCAGGCCGACGCGGCCACCAGCTGGACCACATCGGTGTGCACGGGGTCGCTGATCCTCGCCGCCGCCGGGCTGCTGCAGGGCCGCCGGGCCACCTCGCACTGGCTCGCCCTGGACCGGCTCGCGGCGTTCGGCGCGCAGCCGGCCGCCGAGCGCGTGGTCGTGGACGGAAAGTACGTCACCGCGGCCGGGGTGTCGGCCGGCATCGACATGGCGCTGAGCCTGTCCCAGCGGATCGCGGGCACGCCGGCCGCGCAGGCGATCCAGCTGATGCTGGAGTACGACCCGCGCCCGCCGCTCAGCGCCGGGTCGCCCGGCGTGGCACCGCCCGACCTGGTTGCCGCGATGCGCCGCCGCAGCAGGCACACGGCCGAGGCGAGCCGGTGACCGTCAGCCCTGCGGCGCGGTCCCGATCCCGGCGGCGCGGGCCGCGATCGTCCTGAGGTCGGTAACGGCCGCCGCCGGGTCGGCCGCGCCGTACACCGACGATCCGGCGACGAACACGTCGGCGCCCGCCTCCGCGCAGCGCCCGATCGTCTCGCTCGTGACGCCGCCGTCCACCTGCACCCAGACCGAGCTGTCGGCGCCGCCGACCAGCTCGCGGGCGGTCCGGATCTTGGGCAGCACCAGGTCGAGGAAGTGCTGGCCGCCGAACCCCGGCTCGACGGTCATCAGCAGCAGCATGTCGAACTCGCCCACCAGGTGGGCGTACGGCTCGACCGCCGTGGCCGGGTTGATCGCCAGCCCGGCGCGCGCACCGGCCGCCCGGATCGCGCGCAGCGTCCGCACCGGCGACGACGCCGCCTCGGCGTGGATGGTGACGTTGCCCGCGCCGGCCTCGGCATAGCCGGGCGCCCAGCGGTCCGGGTCCTCGATCATGAGGTGGCAGTCGATCGGCAGGCTCACGTGCTTCACCAGCGACTCCACCACGGGCAGCCCGACCGTGAGGTTCGGCACGAAGTGCCCGTCCATCACGTCGACGTGCAGCCAATCGGCGACATCGGCAACGGCCGCGGCCTCGTCCGCTAGCCTGGCGAAGTCCGCGTTCAGCACGCTGGGCGCAAGTTGGACAGTCATGGCCTACCAAGTCTAGAGCCCGGGAACTGTCGTAGCCGCTCGCTACCGTTCGATGCTGTATTCGAATCCGCAACCGCCGAGGAGGCGCTCGTTGAACACCGAGGCATCGGGCAGGCTGCTTGACCGCGTTCGCAAGCTGCTGGCGAAGGCAGAGGACGAGAGCGTGACACCCCCGGAGGCGCAGGCCCTGACCGCGAAGGCCGCCGAGCTGATGGCCAAGTACGGGATCGACCGGGCGCTGCTCGCGGCCGACCGGCCGGAGACCGACACGCCGTCCAACCGGATGCTCGACATCGACAACCCCTGGGGACGGGTCAAGGCGCACCTGCTCTGCGGGCTCGGCTCCGCGCTGCGCTGCCAGGCCATCTTGCTCAGCACCGACACCGGCAGCAAGGTCCACGTCTTCGGCTTCCAGTCGGACCTCGAGCGGCTGGACGTCCTTTACACGTCGGTGCTGATCCAGATGTGGCACGGCCTGACCGGCGCGCAGGTGCCCGCCTGGAGCCGCAGCCCCCGGGCCTGGCGGCGCAGCTGGCTGCTCGGCTTCGCCACCGCCGTGATCTCCAGGGTCCGGGCGGCCGAGCACGCGGCCGCCTCCCGGGCGACCGGCGCGGCCGACGCCGGCTCCAGGACCGCTCTGGTCCTGGCCGACCGGGCGCAGGTGATCCGCGGCGAGGCCGAGCGCGCCTACCCGCTCACCCGCACCGCCCGGATCACCTACAGCGGGACCGGCTACCGGGACGGCTACGCAAAGGGCCAGCAGGCCGACATCGGCGCCGGCCGGGTGAACCGCGGCCGCGGCCGCGCCCTCACCGGCGCCGCCCGCTAGCCGCAGGGCCTGGCAAGCGTGAGTTGGAGTGTGCCGAACAAGCCGGGTGAACGGCTTGACTCTCATGATCCCGGAGACTTTGCAGCTCTATCTGCGAACAATCCTCCGGGATCATGAAAACCAGCTCCGGCACCGGTCTGGTGATCGGCGCCGCTTCGGGAAACGGTCAAGTGCGGGCCCGCGGCCGGTTCATGCAAGGAGCCTGACGTGCAGTATGGGCTCGCAACGCAATAGCCCGTTGGTTTGCGTCATCACGCTTGCCGGCGCGGCGTCGCAGCGACTGGCCGGCTCCGGTGCCGATTCGCCCATCCGCGACAAACCCGGCGCCGCGCCCGCGCCTCAGCCCGTCGCCTTCGCGCCCCAGCCCGCCACCTTCGCGCCCCAGCCCGCCACCTTCGCGCCCCAGCCCGCCACCTTCGCGCCCCAGCCCGTCACCTAAAAGATCTAGGAGGATCCGGGGCAAATGCCGCACGCGAGGCTCCTAGATCTTCGGCGAACCCCGCCGCGGACCGGAAACCGGCCGTCGGCCCGCACCTGATGCGACGGCGGTCACCGCATCGCCGCTAGAGCCCGAGAACAGGCCCGCCACCAAGATCAAACCGCCGAGTTAATCATCTGCGAGCCCATGCTGCACCCGGGCCTCCTAGATCTTTTTGAGGCCGCGCCCCGGCGGCGGGCTTGCCCGCCGGCTGCCGGGGACCGGAGGCTGTCGCCCCGGGTCCCCGGCAGCTTGCCCTGACGAGACCTTGGCCGGCGCTACGCTCCGGCGAACGCTATGCCGAGCGGTGCGCCGTCCAGCGTGCCGGTGCTGGCCGGCGGCGGCGCCACGCCCGACGCGCCGTCGATCGTGCCGACCACGGTGTTGGTCGCCGGGTTGATGACGGTGATGTCGCCGTCCAGGATGCTGCCGACCCAGAGCTGCGTGCCGTCCGGCGTCACCGCGATCGAACCGGGCAGCTCGCCGACCGCTATGGTCGCGGCCGTGTGATCGGTTGCGGTGCTGATCGCCGTCACCGAGTCGGAGTTCATGTCGGTCACGTACGCGGTGCTGCCGTCCGGCGTGACCGCGACCGCGTACGGCTCGGCGCCGGCCGGGACGTCGGCGATCACGCGATCACTGGCGGCGCTGATCACCACGAGCTGGTTGGTTTGCGGGCTGGTCGCGTACACCACGGCGCCGTCCGGGCTGACCGCGAGGCCCTGCGCCCCGGTGGGGATGCTGATCGAGGCGATCACACTGGAGGTGGCGGTGTCGATCACGTCGACACCGTTCTCCGTGGTGACGTAGGCGCGGGTCCCGTTCGGGCTGAACGCGACCTGGCGGGGGCCCGTGCCCACGGTGATGTCGCCGGTCACGGTGTTGGTGGCGGTGCTGATGACCGCGACCTGGTTCGAGCCGCCCGGCCCGGTGTCGCCACCGGTCAGCGTCGCGTAGACCGTGCTGCCATCGGGTGAGACCGCCACGTCCTGCGGGTAGGCACCGACCTCGATCGGGGTCCCTTCGGTGCCGGTGGCGACGTCGACCGGTATCACGTCGTACTGACCCGTCTCGGCGATGTACACCTCCGAGTTGCCGGGCGTGACCGCGACGCCCTCGGGTGAGTCGGCGCTGTAGGTGCTGGTGATCGTGTCGGTGGACACGTTCACCTGAAGGACCTCGTAGCCGCCCGCGGCCGCCACGTAGGCGTCGTAATCACCCGTCGTGGCCGGGTCTTTCTGGCCGGCCGCCGGATGGAAGCGGAACGCGGACGAGCCGCTGGCCTGGTACTTGATGCTGCTCTGCGGCGTGTTGGCGACCTTCGTCCCGTGGACCGTGGCGAAGCTGCCGGCGATGCCGAAAGCGGCGGTCGGCGCGCCGAGCACGACCACGGCGATGCCGACTGCCCAGAACAGTTTGATGATCCGCCGCCGGGACCTGCGCCCAGTGGCCGCTGGCGTCGCCGCGTCCGTCTGGCCGGTGTTGGCCGGGTTCGGGCTTGCTGAGTCTGCAGACATGTGGGTTCTCCTTTCGCCCGGACCGTCAGCTCGCGCGGGTGGTGTTGCGGGGGCGGGGACGCGGGCCCGTCTGCTGCACGGGCAGGGTCTGGCTGGCGCCGGGGAACGCCGGCTCCGGCAGGTAGTTCACGTTGTGCACGGCCTGCGCCAGCGTGGCCTTGGTGCCGGGCAGGCTCGGCACGGCGCTGGGGAATTGCGGGAACCCGAATGCTGACGTCAGGTTGCCGAACGTGGCCCGGCGCCACGGCGTGATGTTGGGGATCGTCACGCCGGTGAGCAGCTCGAGGAACTGCAGCGACGACGTGTGGTCGAAGGTCTCGCTGGCGATCCAGCCACCCTGGGTCCACGGCGAGACGATCAGGCACGGCACGCGGAACCCGCCGCCGATCGGCCAGTTCGGGCTGCCGGAAACGGTGATGAACTCGTTCGGCGTGCCTGCCGGCGGAGTGGGCGGCACGACGTGGTCGAACAGCCCGTCGTTCTCGTCGTAGTTGAGGATGAACACCGTCTTGGCCCACACGTCCGGGTTGGCGGCGATCGCGTCGATCTTGCTGGCGACGAAGTCGGCGCCGGCCGCCGGTGTGTAATCCGGGTGCTCGGACTGGTAGCTGGTCGGTATCAGCCAGGACACGGTGGGCAGCCGGTCGTGTATGGCATCCCACTCGAACTGGCCAGGGGAGAAGGTCCGCAGCCCGCTCTGGAACAGCGTGGACCCCACCGGTGCGCTCTGGAAGCTCTTGAACATCTCCAGCAGGTTGGTCTCGTAGTTGTCGACCTCCTGGTAGATCTGCCAGCTCACCCCGGCGTCGGTCAGCGCCTCGGGGTAGGTCTTCCACTCGTACGGGACCGGATCGACGTTGCTGGTGATCGGGCCGCCGGCCACGCCTTGCGGGTCGATCCAGGCGCTCCAGTGGTACAGCCGGTTCGGCCAGGTCGGGCCGAGCACCGAGCAGTGGTAGTTGTCGCAGATCGTGAAGTTCTCGGCCAGCGCCCACTGGAACGGAATGTCGTCCTGGGTGTAGTAACCCATGGTGAACGGGCCATTGTTGCCGTTCGCCGCCAGGTGGGACGTGACAAAGCCGTCCATCGCCCCGTTGTCCCAGGACGTGTGCTGGTAGTACCAGGCGTGACTGGTGGACGGAATGGCCTGGGCGCTGGTGGTCAGCGTGTTGAGCCGGAACGGCAGCAGGTAGCCGTCCGGGTTCGTGTACTCGGTCGGATCGGCCGGCGGGGGCGTGGTCGGGGTGGGCTGGTACCACACCGGCTTGCCGTCGGGCAGCGTGATCGCGGTGGGGTCGGAGAACCCCCGGACGCCGGGAAGCATGCCGAAGTAGTGGTCGAACGACCGGTTCTCCTGCATCAGGATCACCACGTGCTTGATGTCGCTGAGCTGCCCCGAGCCTCGGGCCGGCCCGGACGCGAGTGCCTTGCGGAGGTTCTGCGGCAGGAATTCGGCGGCGAAGGCCGCGGTGGCCGTCGCCCCCGCGGCGGTCAGGAGGCGACGTCTGGTGAGTTCGGGCATAGGCCTGCTCCATCCGGGAGTGCCGGTAATTGCAACCAGCACGATCCATTCGGACCAGAGCCGCAGTCCCACTATTTCGTTAATAACCGGAAATCGGCAGGTGAAGCTTTACACCCGCGGCGAATCGCGGAGGCTGATCTTAAGCGGCGGTTCACGTGCCGGCCATTTCGGCCATTCCGGGCCGCCGGCCGCGGCCGCGGCCGCGGCCGCGCGGGATCAGCGCCGGCGCAGCAGGGCCAGGAAGATCGCGTCGGTGCCGTGCCGGTGCGGCCAGAACTGCGCGAACCTGGCGTGCGGGTCCGGGCAGGCCAGCGCGGGCACCTCGGGCAGCACCGCTGGCGCGTCGAGCACCTCGATGTCGTCCCGCCCGGCGAGCACGGCCGTCACGACGTCACGGGTCTCCGCCAGGTGCGGGGAGCACGTGACGTAGCCCACCACCCCGCCCCGAGCGGCCGAGTCGAGCGCAGCGGTGAGCAGGGCGCGCTGCACCGGGCCGAGCGCGGCGACGTCAGCGGGCGAGCGGCGCCAGCGGGCCTCGGCCCTGCGCCGCAGCGCGCCAAGCCCGGAACAGGGAACGTCGGCGAGCACCCGGTCGAAGGCACCGGGCCGCCACGCGGGAGCGGT
>JASHOI010000325.1 GCA_030041195.1 Streptosporangiaceae bacterium
CCCTGCCTGGCCAGCCCGGCCCTGGTCAGCTCGTCGTCGCTGAACCCGCGCCCGCGCAGGTGGCCGGTCAGCTCGTCCCAGGCGGCCGGGGAGTACCCGACGCCGAACAGCTCGGCGTCGGCGAGCCCGAACCCGCGCTCGGCGAGGAACTCGCGGGCGGCCCGTCCAGAGTCGCCACGGATCCGTTCGGAATAAAAATCCTGCGCCAGCCGGTGCGCTTCGATCAGCCTGCGGCGGACGGAACTTTCCTGGCCGGGAACGTAGCCGCCCTGCTCGTAACGGAGCTCGACGCCCGCGCGGGCCGCCAGCCGCTCGACCGCCTCGGTGAAGGACAGGTTCTCGATCGACTGGACGAACTTGATGACGTCCCCGCCGGCGGCGCAGGAAAAGCAGTAGTACAACTCTTTACCGGGCGTCACGTTGAACGACGGCGTCTTCTCGTCGTGGAACGGGCACAGCCCCTTGACCGAGCCGCCGCCGGCGCTGCGGAGCTGCAGGTACTCCCCCACGACATCCTCGACCGCTGAGCGCTCACGGACCAGCGCGATATCTTCGTCGCGGATCCGGCCCGCCATCTGCCCACCGCCGATCACCGTGTACTGCTAGTCGTCCCGGCGAGTCTAGTCCCCGCCACCGTCAACCCGCGGGATCACCGGCCGCGCGCCGGGCGGCCGTAAGATGTCCGCTCGTGCGCGCGATCACGTGGGTCAAGGAACGCGGGGCCGAGTTCGCCGAGCTCGAGCTCGGCGGCGGGGAGTTGCGGGCGGCCGGCGTGGCGGTCAGCGGCGACCCAATCCCCTACCGGCTGGAGTACGAGCTCGACTGCGGGGACGGCTTTGTCACGCGCCGGCTCTCGGTGCGGGCGTGGGGCGCCGGCTGGGGCCGGCACCTCGAGCTGACCCGGGATCCGCGCGACGGCTGGGCCGTCGACGCCGGGGCGGACGGCGACGCCGGGGTGCCTGGTGCGCCGGCGCCGGGCGGCGATCCGGCGGCGTTCGCCGCGGCCCTCGACTGTGACCTCGGGGAGTGCCCGGTCACGAACACGATGCCGGTGCTGCGCCGCGGGCTGCTCGGCGGCGGCGATCCGGCCGAGTTCCTGATGGCGTTCGTCAGCGTCCCGTGGCTGGCCGTCACCCCGGCGGCGCAGCGCTACACCCACCTGCGCAGCGGCCCGGCTTTCGAGCCCGGGCTGCCCTGGCCGGGGCCGCTCAGCGTGATCCGGTACTCCAGCGGCAGCTTCGCCGCCGACGTCACGTTCGACGCCGAGGGCGTGGTCGTCGACTACCCCGGCCTCGGCCGGATGGCCTGAACCGCGTCCCGGCGGGCTGCCGGGCTGCCGGGCTGCTGATGCTGCCGGGCTGCTGATAGCGTCACCGGGTGCGCCGGCTGCTGGTCCTGTGGGACGTCGACTACACGCTGGTCGACTCCGACGGGGTGGGGCGAGAGCTGTACCGGGCGGTGTTCGGCGAGATGTTCGGCCGAGAGATGCCGCAGCCGGGGTCGATGGCCGGGCGCACCGACCGGGCCATCGTGATCGAGGTACTGACCCTGGCCGGGCTGGACGACCCGCGCCAGCACGTCGACGCGTTCCACGCTGGGATGGCGGCCCGCGCCCCCGGACTGGCCGGCCTGGTGGTGGAGCGGTCGCGGGCGCTGCCCGGCGCCGCCGACGCCATGGCCGCGCTCGCGGCGCTCGACGGACGCGGCGTGGTCCAGTCGCTGCTGACCGGCAACATCAGGCCGCTGGCCGAGGTGAAGCTGGGCCCGCTCGGCCTGACCGAGCACCTGGACCTGGACGCGGGGGCCTACGGCAGCGCGCACGAGGTCAGGGCCGAGCTCGTGCACCTCGCCCGGCGTAATGCCTCGCGTGCCTACCGCGCCGACTTCAGCGGCGACGCCACCGTGATCGTCGGGGACACGCCGCTCGATGTCGAGGCGGCGCTGGCCACCGGTGCCCGGGCGGTCGGCGTGGCAACCGGCGGGTTCACCGTGGGCGAACTCGCCGCCGCCGGGGCGCACGCGGTGCTGCCCGATCTGGCCGACACCCCCCTGGTGGTCGCCGCGATCCTCGGCGCGGCCGCGCCGTAGCGCGCCTCTACCAGGCGTCACCGACAATCCGGGCCGGCTTGTCCACACCCCGGCGGCGCCGGCCGCCGCCGTCCACCGTCGCGCCGGATCCCGTGCCGAAGCGCGCCCGGCCAGCCAGCCTGGGCACCATGGTGCTCCACCTTCCCGCCAAGGGCACACGGCTGCTGGACTTCCAGCACGGCGTGGTCGCGCGCTGGCAGGCACCAGCCATCGCGCTCAGCCCAGCGGTCATCGACACCCAGTTGCGCAGCGGTCGCTGGCGGCCGCTCTACCTGGGGGTATACGCCACATACACCGGGTCCCCGTCGCGCGAGTCCGTGCTGTGGGCCGCTGTCCTGCGCGCCGGGCCGGGCGCCGTGCTCAGCCATCACACGGCGGCCGAACTGGACGGCCTGACCGACCGCCCGAGCGGCATCATTCACGTCACCATCGGGCACGACCGCCGGGTCCGCCTATCGCCCGAGGAGAAGCACGGCCCAGCGCCGTCGATTGCCATTCACCGGACCAGCCGGATCGACGCGATCAGGCACCCGGCCAGGACGCCACCACGGACCAGAATCGAGGAAACGATCCTGGATCTGACCGAGCTCAGCGCCGACTTCGACGAAGTCCTTTCCTGGCTGTGCAGAGGGTGCGGCCGGCGGCTGGTCACCGCACAGCTCATCCACGCGGCGGCTTTCAGGCGCGGCCGGATCCGCTGGCGTGACGAAATTCTGAGCGCACTACCGCTCATAGCCGACGGCGTCCACTCCCCGCTGGAGTATCGGTACGTGAACGGTGTCGAGCGCACGCATGGCTTGCCGACAGCGCAGCGACAAGCGCAGGTCTGCACCGCCCCGCCGACTGCACGCTCCCGGTACCTGGACAGCCACTACCGGAAGTTCGGCGTCGTCGTCGAGCTTGACGGGCGCGCCGACCACCGCGCCGAGGACCGCTGGAAAGACATCCGCAGGGACAACGCCAACGCCACTTGCGGCATCCTGACGCTGCGGTTCAACTGGGCCGACGTCACCCGACGACCATGCGAGGTGGCATCCGACGTCGCAGATGCGCTCCGGACCCGCGGTTGGCAGGGCCAGCCCCGCCCTTGCGGTCCCAGCTGCTCGGCGCGCTTCCTCAATGGGGAAACGCGCCAGGCCTATTAGCTGACGCGTTTCCCCATACTGACGCGTTTCCCCGTTGGCGCGGGGGCGGGCTTGCTAGGGGTTGAGGTCGGTTAGGGGGGTGTCGGGGTCGGTCAGGCGGGCCACGTCGACTTCGGCGCCGGACCGGATCAGGGCCTGGATGTCGTCGTTGACGTCCCAGGTGTTCACGTTCATCCCGGCCACCACGACGCGGCCGGCCAGCCAGAACGCGATGAACTCCAGGGAGTCCTTGTCGCCGCGGTAGACGACATCGTCGTAGCTGCCGGGATCGGGCAGCCCGGCGACCTCCATGCCGAGGTCGTACTGGTCGCTGAAGAAGTACGGCACCCAGTCGTAGGTGGCGTCCTTGCCCATCATCGACCGCGCCGCGAGCGGGCCGCTGGCCAGCGCGTTCCCCCAGTGCTCGACCCGGATCCGGCGGCCGAGCAGGGTGTTGAACGCGTTGGCGACGTCGCCGGCCGCGAAGATGTCCGGATCCGAGGTGCGCAGTGTCTGGTCGACCACGATGCCGTTGTCGACCTCGAGGCCGGCGTCCGCGGCCAGCCCCGCGTTCGGCGCCACGCCGATCGCGATGATGACCGTCTGCGCGGGCAACTCCGCACCCGACGACGTGACCACCCCGGTCACGGCGCCGCCGGAGCCGGTCAGCTCGCTCGCGCTCTCGCCGAACCGGAACGTCACGCCGTGGCTTCGGTGCAGGTCCTCGAACACCTTGCCCAGCTCGGGGCCCAGCGCCCGGCGCAGCACCCCGGATTCCGGCTCAATGATCGTTACCTCGCACCCGTACTCGCGCGCGGCGGCGGCCGTCTCGAGCCCGATCCAGCCGGCCCCGATGGTGACGACCTGGCCGCCGCGGCGCAGGGCGGCCTGCAGCGCCTCCGAGTCCCCCACCGTGCGCAGGTAATGGGCGCCGTCGAGATCGGCCCCGGGGATGTCCAGGTGCCGCGGCGAGGCGCCGGTGCTGATCAGCAGCCGGTCGTAGGGCACGGACTCGCCCCCGTCGAGCGTGATCCGGTGGCCGGGCCGGTCGATCGACGTCACGGTGACGCCGCGCCGCAGGTCCACGTTGTGCTCGGCGTACCACCCGTCGGCGAGCGTGAATATCGACTCCCGCTCGTCCTTGCCGAGCAGGTACCCCTTGGACAGCGGCGGCCGCTCGTACGGGTAGTCCCGTTCCGTGCCGATCAGCGTGACCGTGCCCTCGAAGCCCTCCTCCCTGAGTGCTTCCGCGGCCTTGGCGCCGGTCAGCATCGCTCCGACGATCACGTAGGCAGGTTTGGCGGGCATCCGGGACTCCTTCCGGCGGCGAGTACGGAAAGGCTTTCACTCACAGAGCCGGCCGTGCCAGGCGATGGCCGAAGTATCCGTGAGCGAGGCGATCTGGTCGACCACGACACGCAGTCGTTCCCGATCACTACCTGCCGCGGCGTAGGCCGGCCGAAACACCGGATCCAGCGCGCCGGGCGCCCCGGCCAGCACCGCCGCGGCCAGCTCGGCGATCAGCTCCCGCTCCCTGGCCTGGGTTTGCGCGGCGCCGGCCCGGGCCATCACGTACTGCGCGGTGACCCCCTTCAGCAGCGCGCACTCGAGCCGCTGCTGGCGCGGGACCACGAGGTCGGCGGAGTACCTGGTGAGCCGGACGCCGGACGGCCTGGCACCCAGCGTGGCCGCCTGAGCCGAGCTGCAGAACCGGCCGATCAGCTCGCTGGTCAGGTTCTTGAGCGCGGCCAGGGATTCCAGGCTGCCGTCGAACACCGACGGCCAGCACGGCAGCGCGAGCAGCTCCGCGAAGACATCGCACAGCTCGTCAACGGTCACCGAACCCGGAGCGCAGTACTCTTCGGCGGTGAGCGCGGCGACCGCCTTGCGCTCGGCGGGATCCCGCAGCGCAGCCAGCGTGATCAGCCCGGCCTGCAGCCCGTCCTCGAGGTCGTGCACGGAGTAGGCCACGTCGTCGGCCCAGTCCATGACCTGGGCCTCCAGGCACAGCTTCTCGGGCGGCGCGCCGCTGCGGATCCAGGCGAACACCTCGGCGTCGTCGGCGTACACGCCGAACTTGACCTGGCCAGGGCGGGCTGGCCAGGGATACTTCAGCGTCGCGTCCAGGGTGGCCCGGGTGAGGTTCAGGCCGGCGCCGGGCACCTTCGCTTCCAGCCGGGTCAGCAGCCGCAGGCTCTGCGCGTTGCCCTCGAACCCGCCCCGGCCGGCCGTGAACGCGGCCAGCGCGGACTCCCCGTTGTGCCCGAACGGGGGGTGCCCAAGATCATGGGCCAGGCACGCGGCGTCGACCAGGTCGGGATCGCACCCCAGCACCGCACCGAACTCCCGCCCGATCTGCGCGCATTCCAGCGAATGGGTGAGCCTGGTTCGCGGGAAGTCGCCCGAGCCCACCTCGACGACCTGCGTCTTGGCCGCCAGCCTGCGCAGCGCCGCGCTGTGCAGTACCCGGGCGCGGTCCCGCTCGAACGGGCCGCGCCCGGGGTTGCGCGCGCGCTTGGGCGACTCAGCTACCCATCGCTCGGTCGCGTGGGCGTCGTAGCCGCCGTCCTTCGTCACCGGCTGTCGCTGCCTCCTGCGGCGTCGGCCACCGCGGCGCGGCCCGCCTCCAGCCGGGCGACCGGCACCCGGAACGGGGAGCAGGACACGTAGTCAAGCCCCACGCGGTGGAAGAAGTGCACCGAGTCCGGGTCCCCGCCGTGCTCGCCGCACACGCCGAGCTCGAGCTCGGGCCGGGCGGCCCGGCCTTCCTCGACCGCGATCTTGACCATCCGGCCGACCCCGTCGACGTCGATGGTCTCGAACGGCGAGACACCGAAGATGCCGAGCTCGATGTACCGGCTGAAGAACGCGCCCTCCACGTCGTCGCGGGAGAAGCCCCAGGTCATCTGCGTCAGGTCGTTGGTGCCGAACGAGAAGAACTCGGCCGACCCCGCGATCTCGCCTGCGATCATCGCGGCCCTGGGCACCTCGATCATCGTCCCGATCAGCGTGTGCACGCTGGTGCCGGTCTCCTCGGCCACCTCGGCGAGCACCTTCTCGGCCTGCTCGCGGGAGATCTCCATCTCCTGCACCGACGCGGTCAGCGGGATCATGACCTCCGGGCGCGGGTCGCCGCCCGCCTGCTTGCGGTCGGCAGCGGCTTCCGCGATCGCCCGGACCTGCATGTTGAACAGCCCGGGGATGACCAGCCCGAGCCGGACCCCGCGCAGCCCGAGCATCGGGTTCTGCTCGTGCAGCCGGCGCACCGCGTCCAGCAGCCTGCGGTCCTGCTCGGTGGCCTTGTCCCCGGCCAGGGCCACCTTGACCGACAGGTCGGTCAGGTCGGGCAGGAACTCGTGCAGCGGCGGGTCGATCAGCCGGATCACCACCGGCAGCCCGTCCATGGCCTTGAGGATCTCGACGAAGTCGCCGCGCTGCAGCGGCTGCAGCGCGTCGAGCGCGGCCTGCCGCTGGGCGTCGTCGCTGGCCAGGATCAGCCGCTCGACGAGCTGGCGGCGCTCGCCGAGGAACATGTGCTCGGTCCGCACCAGGCCAACGCCGCGCGCACCGAACCGGCGCGCCCGGGCGCAGTCGTCGCCGGTGTCGGCGTTCGCGTAGACGCCGAGCCGGCGCCGCTCGTCGGCGTGCGCCATGATCCGGCTGACCGCGCTGACCAGCTCGTCGGACTGCGGATCGATGCTGCCCTCGAAGAACTCCACCACCGGCGAGGCCATGACCGGCACCTCACCGAGGTACACCACGCCGGACGTGCCGTCGATGGAGACCACGTCGCCCTCGCTGACCGTGATCCCGCCCGGCGCGGTGAACTTACGCGCTGCCAGGTCGACCTCGAGTTCCTCGGCGCCGCAGACACAGGTCTTGCCCATCCCGCGGGCCACCACCGCCGCGTGGCTGGTCTTGCCGCCGCGGCTGGTCAGGATGCCCTGGGAAGCGATCATGCCGTGCAGGTCGTCGGGGTTGGTCTCGCGGCGGACCAGGATGACCTCTTCCCCGTTAGCCGCCTGCTCCACCGCGCGAGCCGAGTCGAACACGGCCTTGCCGACCGCGGCACCCGGCGAGGCGCTGACCGCCTTCGTGATCTTCTTCACCTGGCCGCTGGTGTCGAAGCGCGGGAACATCAGCTGCGCAAGCTGGTCGCCGGTGACCCGGTCCAGCGCCTCGTCCATGTCGATCATGCCCTGGTCCACGAGCTGCATCGCGATCCGGAACGCGGCCGCGGCGGTGCGCTTGCCGACCCGGGTCTGCAGCATCCACAGCTTGCCGCGCTCGATCGTGAACTCGATGTCGCACAGGTCCCGGTAGTGGTTTTCCAGGGTCTGCATGATCTGCATGAGCTCGGCGTACGACTTCGGGTCGATCTGCTCGAGGTCCTGCAGCGGCACCGTGTTCCTGATCCCGGCCACCACGTCCTCGCCCTGGGCGTTCTGCAGGTAGTCGCCGTAGACGCCCTGCTGGCCGCTGCCCGGGTCGCGGGTGAACGCCACGCCGGTCCCGGAATCCATGCCCAGGTTGCCGAACACCATCGCGACGATGTTGACCGCCGTGCCGAGGTCGGTCGGGATCCGCTCCTGGCGCCGGTACAGGATCGCCCGGTCCGCGTTCCACGAGTTGAAGACCGCGTTGATCGCGAGGTCCATCTGCTCCCGCGGGTCCTGCGGGAAGTCCCGGCCGGTCTTATCGCGGACGATCTTCTTGAACACCTCGACCAGGCCCTGCAGGTCACCCGCGTCCAGGTCCAGGTCGTTGGTGGTGCCCTTGGCCTTCTTGGCCGCGTCGATCGCGTGCTCGAACTCCTCGCCGTCGATGTCCAGCACGGTCTTGCCGAACATCTGGATCAGCCGCCGGTAGGAGTCCCAGGCGAACCGCTCGCTGCCGGCCTGCTTGGCCAGCCCGCGCACGGACTCGTCGGACAGGCCGATGTTGAGCACGGTCTCCATCATTCCTGGCATGGAGAACTTGGCTCCCGACCGGACGCTGACCAGCAACGGGTCGGCGTGGTCGCCCAGCCGCCTGCCGATCTTGGCCTCGAGCTGAGCCAGGTGCTCGTCGACCTCGGCGGGCAGGCCGTCCGGCACCCTGCCCTCGGCGAGGTAGTAACGGCAGGCGTCGGTCGTGATGATGAAGCCCGGCGGCACCGGCAGGCCCAGGTTGGTCATCTCGGCCAGGTTGGCGCCCTTGCCGCCCAGCAGGTCTCTAAGGTCCTTGTTACCTTCGGTGAAGTCATAGACAAGCTTCGGCACTGAACGCACTCCTCATGGCGCCGCCAGTCCTGGCACGGCCGGTCGCCGTGGACGCTGGTCGGCGAAAGTGTTCTGCGGCCTCTCCGGCCCTCAGTTTGGACTCTACCGAGCATCGGAGAGTGCCGTGGAGTTGCCGGCCGGCCCGGGCTCTATAACGCCGCGGCAGGCAACCCGCGCCCATTCTCCACGTCTCTGATATATGGAGCCAAAGCTGGTGACCGCCCGGGGGCCGGCGCGGTCTCAGGGCGCCGATGCCCGGGCCGCCGTCACTGCCTTGTATCAGGATCACGCCGTTGGGCTGATACGCCTCGCCGTGGTGATGCTCGGCGACCGCCCCGCTGCCGAGGACGTGGTTCAAGAGGCGTTCGCCGGGCTTTATCGCCGCTGGGACCACCTCTCCGGCAAGGAGCGGGCGCTCGGTTACGTGCGCGTGTCGGTGCTGAACGGATGCCGGTCCCGGCTCCGGGCCAGGATCCGCGACGTGCGCCTGGCCGCGGCGAGCCCGGCCACGTTAGCGGATGCGCCCGCCGACCAGGCGGTCCTGATCGGCGAGGAGCACGCGGCGGTCCTCACGGCGCTGCGGCGGCTGCCGGACCGCCAGCGGGAGGCCCTTGTGCTCCGCTACTACCTGGACCTGTCCGAACCCGAGATCGCCGCCTCGATGGGCATCAACCGGGGCACGGTGAAGTCCACCACATCCCGCGCGCTGGCCGCGCTCGCCCGGCTGCTGGAGGAGGGCCGATGAATACGCTCGAAGATCGCCTCCGCGCGGCGGCACAGGCGGCCGCCGGCACGGTCGCCGACGGCAGCGCCCCGCCGCTCAGGCTTCTGCAGCCCGGGGCGCCGGCGGGCCTGCCGGGCTGGCACCGCCGGCATCGCTGGACCGTGCCCCTGGCCGCGGCGGCCGCGGTGATCGCGCTCATAGCGGGCTCGGTCTTCGCCGCTCGGGCCGTGGTGCCTGGTGCGAGGAGCCCGGCGCCATCGGCGCCGCTGCCGCAGCTCGCCGACGGCCTGCCCGCGTACTTCCTCGAATCCCCGGTCTCTTATCAGGTGATAGCGAGCGCCGAGCGCGACGCGCTGAGCAGCCGCGGATCGTACATCCGGGCGCTGCTCCGCAAGGACGAGACCCTGCGGATCGTGGCCACGGCCACGGGCAAGGTCGCCGCGACGATCAAGGTACCCGGGTACGTCACCGCGATCGCGGCCAGCCGCGGAGCCTTCTTCGCCGCTGTGCTCTTGAACGGCGTGACCAGGTTCTACCAGATCAGCCTCGATGACAGCCGCATCGCCACTACGGTGACCGAGCTCCCGATCCCGGCGGACACGGCGCCGGTCGCGTACATGGCCGTCTCACCCGACGCCGGTGAGCTCGCGTACTCCACTCTCGTGATGCACGGCAAGGCGGGAGGTGCCCAGGACCTCGTCGTCGCTTCCACCGCCGAGGGGAGCGAGCGGGAGTGGACGACCCCGGCGCGGGACTCCCAGGGCTACATGACCTCGATGGCCTGGCTGGCCGACGGCCGGACGCTGGCGTTCAACTGGACCGGCTCGCCCGAGGCACCTGCTGCGGTGTCGCTGCGCCTGCTCGACACCGCGGCGCCCGGCAGCGACCTGCTGGCGGGCCGGGCTGTGCTGCCGTCCGTCTACGCGGCTCGCGCGTTCAGTTACGACACGACGCTCAGCCCGAACGGGCAGGTCGTGGTCGGCGTGGCCAACGGCTCCGCCGCCCCGGGGGACTCGGTGCTTGCCTTCTCCACCTCGACCGGCGAGAAAACCGTCCTCTATCAGGCATCGACCAGCGGCGACCACGAAACCGGCTGCTACAGCCCGCTGGTGTGGGTCAGCAACGCGGGCAGCGAAGTGCTGGCCACCTGCTTCCGGGAGGTCAAGCCCACGCCGCCGGCGGTAACCGCCTACGTCACGGACGTCGTGCTGATCACCCACGGCCACGCCACCGTGCTCCCCTGGCTCAACGCCACCGCCGCAGGCGTCACCGCGTTCCCATAGCCCACCGTTCGCCGTATCCGCCGGGCTTGCGGCGCACCGACCGCACCGGGCGCCGCTCCCCGGTACACCGGTTCGTGAGGCTGGACGGATGGCCATCTGGCGGGCCATGAAAAACTCAGCCATGGACATGCCACGCGGACCAGTGATCGGGCTGCTTCATCCTGGCGAGATGGGCGCGGCCGTCGGGCGGTGCCTGACCGGCGCGGGCTATGAGGTGCTGTGGGCGTCCGAGAGCCGGGGGCCGCAGACGGCGGCCAGGGCGCGGGCCGCCGGGCTCAGCGACGCCGGGACGCCCGCCGAGGTCGCCGAGCGCGCCGACGTGATCTTCTCGATCTGCCCGCCGCACGCCGCGCTCGACGTGGCCTGGGCGGTGCAGGGCTTCGGCGGGCTGTTCGTCGACGCGAACGCGATCTCCCCGGCGACCGCCCGTGAGGTCTCGCTGATGGTGGAGGAGGGCGGGGCCACCTACATCGACGGCGGGATCATCGGCATGCCGCCGCCGTCCACCCCCTCCCCCGGCCCGGGTGGCGGCACCCGGCTGTATCTCTCCGGCGACGAGGCGCACGCCGTCCGCGGGCTGTTCGACGGCACCACGGTGGACGCGCGGGTCATCGGCGACGGAGTCTTTGCCGCGTCCGCGATCAAGATGGCCTACGCGGCGTGGACCAAGGGCACCGCGGCGCTGCTGCTGGGGGCGCGAGCGCTGGCCAGGGCCGAGGGCGTCGAGGGCGCGCTGCTCGCCGAGTGGACGATGTCGCAGCCCTCGCTGGCCGAGCGATCCCAGGGCGCGGCCACCTCGGCGGCCACGAAGGGCTGGCGGTGGGTGGCCGAGATGGAGGAGATCGCGGCCAGCATGGCAGCGGCGGGCCTGCCCGACGGGTTCCACCAGGCCGCGGCCGAGATCTTCCGCCGCTCGCCCCGGACCGACCCCGGGGCGGCCAACGGGCAGGTCGTCGACCGGGTGCTCGCGGCCATCACCGGGGACGGCCCGCACGGCTAACCGCGGCGGCTCGGGTCGGCAAGCAGCAGTACCCCGCGCAGGCAGGCGTCGAGGGCCAGCGCGATCACGGCGATGCAGATGATCCCGGACAGGACGAGCGCGGTATTCAGGTAGTCGCCCGCCTGCTGGATCAGGTAGCCGAGCCCGCTGGTGGCCGCGATCAGCTCGGCGGCCACGATGCTCGTCCAGGCGCCCGCCATCGAGATGCGCATTCCGGTCAGGATGCCGGGCAGCGCGGACCTCAGCTGTACCTGCACCAGCGTGTGCAGGCGGGACGCACCGAGGGTCCGCGCGCACAGCCGCAGGTCCTCCGGCACCTCGCCGAGCGCGGCCACGGTGGTGACCGCCATGATCGGGGTGACCCCGATGATGATCAGGATGACCTTGGGCAGCTCGCCGATCCCGAACCAGATGATGAACAGCGGGATGAACGCGAGCGGCGGCAGCGGGCGAAGCACCTCGATCACCGGGTCGATCAGGTGCCGGACAACGCGGGACGAGGACATCGCCGCGCCGAGCGCCACCCCGATCGCAACCCCGATCGAGAAGCCGATCAGGATGCGGCGCAGGCTGGTGAGCGCGTCGTACCACAGCGGCGAGCCCTGCGAGGGGTACGGCCGGTTGAAGTAGTGCAGGAACGTAGCGACCGTCTGCGTGACAGACGGCAGGAACACCGGGTCCCTGAAGATGGACGCCGCGATCTGCCACACCACGGCCAGGCCGAGGAGTCCCGCCGCACCCGTGGCCAGCCGGCGGGTGCGCGCCCGGCGCCTGGCCCGCCGGTAGGCGGCAAGGTCGTCGCGGCCGGCCTGGTCGTCGAGTTCCTGGTCACCGTCCCACCCGTCGTTGGGCAAGAGGGCATCATCGGCGCGGAGGCGGTCTTCGACCGCGCCCAGCCCTGGGGCCTGCCAGCCTGCCATGGCGTTCACTCCTTCTGCGGAATCTGCGGACGGCCCGCACCCGACTCAGACCGACAGCGACGCGCGGATCCGCCGCTTGGTGGTGAGAAATGCCTCGGTGTCGACGTCGATGGCATGCCGCGGCCGGGCCAGCGGGATGTCGATGACCTCCTGTATGCCCGGCGGCGTGCCGCCCATCACGGCCACCCGGTCGCCGAGCAGCACCGCCTCCTCGATGTCGTGGGTCACGAAGATGATCGTGGTCTGGTACTGCTCCCACATGCTCAGCAGGAAGTCGTGCATCCGGAGCCGGGTGATCGCATCGAGCGCGCCGAACGGCTCGTCCATGAGCAGCAGCGACGGCCGGGTGATGATCGCCCGGGCGAAGGCCGCGCGGTGCTGCATGCCGCCGGAGAGCTCATGCGGGAACGCATCGCCGAACCTGGCCAGCCCCACCGTCCGCAGGATCGTGTCAGCCTCGGTGTCAAGCTCGGGGTCGTCGCGCTCGTGCAGCCCCGCCGAGCGCTGGGCCTTCGGCCCGAACAGGACGTTTTTCCTGGTAGTGAGCCAGGGGAAGAGCATCGGGCTCTGGAACAGCATCCCCCGGTCGGGGGACGGGCCGTGGACCGGCCGTCCCCCGACCGTGACCGTGCCCTCGTCCTGGTCGAGGGCACCGGCCACGATCCGCAGCAGGGTGGACTTGCCGCAGCCGGACGGGCCGAGCAGGCAGATCAGCTCGCCGGGACGGACCACCAGGTTCACCCCGGCGAGCGCGACCGTGCGCCGCCCGGCCCGGCGGAAGGTCTTGCCCACCGAGTCGATCACCACGTCGGCCCCGCCATCGCCTGGCGGATCCGGCGCGGCGGGGCCGGAGTCCGCCGGCTGGGCCGCGGCCCCGCCCGTATCAGCTCGGGCAGTCACCGGCCAGCGCCTTCTTGATGAACGTGATGTCGATGTGCGCCGCGATCTGCGCCGCCGACGGAACCGTCGTGAGCCGTCCCTGGGTAACCAGGAACTTGGCGGTGAGCTGGTAGGCCTTCACGATGCGGCTGGTGGGGTCGTGCAGGGTGGATCCGAGCCAGTACAGCTGCTGGCCGGCCGGGATGAACGGGTAGCCCTTGGTCGCCGCCACGATCGTGGCTGCCTGGCTGGCGGGTATGCCCTGCACCTTGGCGGTAGCGGTCAGGTACTTGGCGGCCTGCGGCCCGGTCATGTCCCGGCTGCCTTGCAGCTCGGCGCACACGTAGTCCTGCACCAGCGTGGGATCGGTGTTGATCACGCTGGTCGCGACCGCGATCACGTCGAGGCCGGGGATGCCGAGCTTGGCGATCTGCTCGGCGTCGACCAGCGAGTGATAGCCCTTCGCGATCAGGTCGGCCGCGGGGGCGCCGTACACGTAGGCCGAGTCGATCGCGCCGGACAGCGCGGCCGCGCCTGCCGCAGGCTCGCTGGCGAAGCTGACGACCTTGACCTTGCCGGTCAGGTGCTCCAGCGCCAGGTAGCCCAGGAGCTCGTAGTCCTCGGACGAGCCGACCAGGACGCCGACGGACTTGCCGGCCAGCTGGCTCGGCGAGGTTACCGACGGTGGGACGAGCAGCTGGTCATCGTCGAAGCCCCAGCCCATGACCACCGTGACCCCGGTGTTGAGCCCGATGGCCGCGGTGGCGGGCGGGTTGCCGACGCCGCTGATCGCCTGCACCGAGCCGCTCTTCATCTCCGCGATCGCGGTCACACCCGCATCGAACGGCACATAGTGCAGGTGGGCCGGAATGGTCTTGGCCAGCGACGGCTGGCTCTCGATGATGCTGTCCGGGCTGGCGACCGTGCCCTGGCTGACCGAGATCGTGAAGCTGGGCAGCGTCGCAGGCCCGGAGCTGCCCTGGGTGACGGCCCAGACAATGAGCCCGATGACGATGACCACGGCGACCGCGACGATGCCGTAGATCCGGCGTCTTCTGCGCTTGTAGCGGGGCGCCCGGTTGCTCGTCGGCACGTTGACATCTGCTGAGCTGCTCATAGGTCTGCCTCCGTCACGCCTGCGTAGTACGTGGACGCGTCGCCTTTCAGCGCGACGCTGGGGCGGCCGTCGACGCCGACCGGGGTGGGCCCGGCCACGGTGACCCGCTCGCCGCGCCGGTGCTCGGTGCCGTAGTCGAAGATCGCGTAGTGCTGGGTGGCCCGGTTGTCCCAGATCGCCAGGTCGTCCACCCGCCACTGCCAGCGCACGGTCTGCTCCGGGCGGGTCACGTACTCCTGCAAGATCCGGATCAGGTCCCGGGACGCCTGCGGCGAGAACCCCAGCACGGTGCGCGCGAACCCGCCGAGCACCAGCGAGCGCTCCCCGGTCTCCGGATGCACCCGGACCGCGGGATGCTCGGTCTCGTACACCGT
>JASHOI010000326.1 GCA_030041195.1 Streptosporangiaceae bacterium
GCCCGCCAACCAGGCCCCGCGCCGCGGCCACGGCCAGCGGCGGCACCGCGAGCACCGCGAGCGCGGCGAGCAACAGCGCCGCGGCGGACATCGCTACCATGCCGACCCGCGTGGCGGCCGCGGACGGCGGAGCCCATTCCCAGCCCACGGTCAGCTGCGCCCACATCGCGACGCCGAAGGCGAGGAACGCGGCCAGCGAGCAGGCCGCCGTGGCCAGCCCGGCCCGGACCTGCTCGGATGGTTCCAGCTCGTGGCCGGTCAGGCCAGCGCCGGTAAGCCGGGCGAGCAGACCGCCGCGCGCCACGTCCACCGCACGCGCCCACGACCGGGGCCGCTCGGCGAACTCCGCGATCAGCAGTTCGGTGAACTCATCCCCGTAACGCGCCCGCCACGCGCGCGGATACCAAAACAGCAGCCGCGCGGCGCGCCGCTCCGCGCCGTCCGCACCGCCGGTCACGACGTGCCCCAGCCGCTGGCCAGCCGCTGCAGCCCGACCTCGGCCACCCGGCGCTGGTCATCGAGGTGCGCCCGCAGCGCCGCGGCGCCGGCCGCGGTCAGCCGGTATGGCCTGCGCCGGTCTTCGCTGTCCAGCGCCTCGATGAGTCCCTGCCCCTCGAGCCGGCTGAGCGCCTCGTACAAGGTGCCGGGCGCCAGCCGCACCCCGGAGAACGCCTCCACGTCCTTGGTGAGGGCGTACCCATGCTTGGGACCGTCCGCGAGGCTCGACAAGATCAGTGTGGCCGGGCCCGCGTACCGGCCGAACGTCCCGAGCGTGCTCTCCCTTGAACCTGCCACACCCGTCATCTTAGATCGGCGGACGATCCATCGGGAGCCGGAATTCCGGCGGCGGGCAGCAGGCCGGGCACCCGCGAGGCGAGAAATGCCCGGGGGAACGGGTCACGCAGCCGCCACAGGCTCGCGTCAACGACGAAGTGCGCCATGACCGCACCCAGGTACGCGCCGAACACGAGCCGCCCGGCGAGCGCGGCACCGTGCAGGTGCGAGGCGGCGCTGAGCGCGGCACCGCCGATCAGCGCGACGTTGCACAGCACCGCCAGCCGGACCGCCCGCCCGGCAAGCTGCCCGTTCCCGCCCGCGACGAGCCCGACCAGCAGCAGGTACTGCAGGCCGTGGGCGATCGTCATCCCGCCCACAGCCGCGTACGGGGATCCGAAGGCGAACACCGGGCCGAAGAAGCACAGCGAGGTCAGATATACCGCCCCGAACGCGGCGCCGCCCCCCGGTCGGCGCGCCACGGCGATGACGCCGACCGCCACGGCCGCGGCGAAGGCCGCGGCCGCCACCGGGTAGATCAGGCCCAGGCCCGGATCGAGGTGCAGCTGGAGCAGGCCCGGGTGCGCGATCAGCCCGGCGATGCCCGCGTAGCCGGCGGCCATCAGCGCCCGCCGTTCCACCGGCCGGAGCGGAGTCGCCCGCCGCGACGACGCGGCCAGCGCCGCCATGCCGAGGTTCTGCTTCTGGAAGTGGAAGAACTGCCAGGCGTAATACGGCAGCAGGCACCACGCCATCGCCGCCGGCGACAGGGCACCGGCCAGCACCGCGGCTGCCAGGATCAGCGCGGCCGGCAGCAGCACCAGCCTGGCCGGGTGCTGCCGGGCGTGGTCGCGGATCTCCGGCAGCGTGTAGAGCCATCCGGTCGAGGCGACGTGCACCGACGAGCCGACGAACAGCAACCAGGTCAGGCCGCGGACCGGAGCGGCGGACGCCGGCGGCGCCAGCGCGATCGCGGCCGCGAACGCGGCCAGCGTGACCGTAAGCGTGCCAGCCAGCCAGGCCCGCGCCACGTTCGGCCGCACACCGACCGCCCGCCGGCCAACAATCGGCGCCACACCTCCAACCACCCCACCGACCGCCCGCCGGCCAGCAGCCCGCGCCGCCGCACCCTCCGCATCGCCGACCCCCCGCTCGCCAGCAGTCGGCCCCGCACCTCCAACCGCCCCGTCGACCGGCCGCTCGCCAGCAGCCCGCGCCGCACCTCCAACCGCTCTGTCCCCGGTGGACACTGCAGTCACGGGCTGGGGTTTTCGGTTTAGGGTCGATGTACCAAACGGCTCATTAGAGCCGGCCCTTTGGTTCATCGACGCCGCGTCAGCCGCCACCGCAGCCGCCCGCCGCCCCCGCGGACGGGCTGATGATCGCAACGAGGAACACGATCGTGATCCCCAGGCACCCCAGAAGGATCACGAGGCACAACGCGCCACGCCAAGCACTGCCACGCCGCTGCTGGGCTTCAGCGCAGGGCGGCTCAGAGATCATTAACTGCTCCGGCATACCGAGCACACTACTTCGGCACCCGGTATATCGTCAACCGTTACATCGGTAGGCGGAGCAGCTAGACCCTCCTGGCCCTGGCGGGCATGGCGAGCCCGTCGCCGATCACGGCGGCGAGCGCCAGGTAGGCGTCGGCGGTTGGCCGGGCCAGCAGGTCAAGCTCGACCTCGGCGCCCTCCTCGAGATGCGAGTCGTAGGGAATCTTGATCACTGCCCGGCACCGCGAAGCGAAGTGCTCCTCGAGGCGGTTCAGGTCCACGCTGCTCTTGCTCTTCGGCCGCACCATGGACAGCACGACGACCGCGTTGCGCACCAGGTCGCCGTAAGAATGAGCGGCCAGCCAGTCCAGCGTCGCGCTGGCGCTGCGGGCGCCGTCCACCGAGGGCGAGCTGACCAGGATGATCTGGTCGGCCAGGCGCAGCACGCCGGCCATGGCGGAGTGCAGCAGACCGGTGCCGCAGTCGGTCAGGCAGATCGAGTAGTAGTGCTCGAGCACCCGCGCGACCATCCCGTAATCCTGATCGCTGAACGCCACGGAGACCGTCGGGTCGCGATCCGAGGCGAGCACCTCGAGCCTGCTCGGAGCCTGCGAGGTGAACGTGCGCACGTCCGCGTAGCGCCTGATGTGGCCGCGCTCGTTGAGCAGGTCGCGGACGGTTGCGGCGGTCTCCAGCCTGACCTTGTCCGACAGCGTGCCACGGTCGGGGTTGGCGTCGACCGCGATCACCCGGTCACCGCGCAGCGACGCCAGCGTGGAGCCGAGCCCGACCGTGGTGGTGGTCTTGCCCACCCCGCCCTTCAGGCTGAGGATCGCGACGCGGTGGTGGCCGCCAGCGACCGGGGTCCGGACACGGTTGATCATGTCCCGGCGCCGCAACTCCGCCGACGACGACGGCACGCGCATGAGCCCGCCGCTGGCGTGGTAGAGGGCGCGGCGCCAGCCTGGGTCGGGCGCGGGCCGCCTTCCCGGGAGCAGGAACTCCGGGGTCAGGCCGCCGACCGAATCCGCGGCACCGTTGGCGTCAGCCACTTCCGGTTGAGCGGGCGGACCCGGCCGAGGC
>JASHOI010000327.1 GCA_030041195.1 Streptosporangiaceae bacterium
GCCGACACACTGCACGCCGCCGCGGCCGACGCCGCCTGGGCCGCCGCCGACACGCTGCACGCCGCCGCGGCAGTCCTCGGCAGCCAGATACTCCGCCAGGCCGCCGACAGCTACGACCGTGCCGCCCGCGCCCCGTACGGCCGGATCCCCAGCCCCACGCCACCAGGGAATCGCCTGCGCCGGGCCGCGCGCTTGCTAGCTGCGTCCGCCGCCGTCAGCAGCGACAACACGCTGGCGGTGGTAACCCTGGTCACCCGGCTTGCCGCGCTGGCCGAGGCCGTTGCGCAATTGCGAGACATCCAGCAGCGGGCCGCCCAGGCAGCCAGCGCCCGCCACGCGGCCGAACACCTGAACGCAGCCCGAGCGGCGTACGCCATTGGGCCGCCGACTTCGCGCGCCCGGGCCCGCACGCCAGGAGAGCTGAGCCGCCTAGAATTCCCCGCCCCGCCAGGCCCGCCGCATCAGGATCCTGCAGTGTCAGCACCACGAACGCCTGCACAGCCAGGTCCCCGCGTATCATGCAGGCCTGCCTCACCGCGCCCGCGCGGACCCACTCGCTGACCTGGTTCGTTGCCAGCGAAAGCGTGCCCGGTCGTCGTAATGGACGGTTAGCAGGCTGGTCAGCCACCGTGGCGCGCTTTCGCGATGGACGATGGCGCTGCGGTTCGTAGCCCACGAGGATAGCCTCGCCCACGTGCATTCTGGCGCGTCAGAGATGATGCCGGCGGACGACTACGTCCAGTCCTTGCCGCGTAAACGCATGGCTGCAGGCGCGCTGTTCGTCGACAGCGCGAACAGAATCCTCCTGGTGGATCCGGTGTACCGGGACACCTGGGACCTGCCGGGCGGGGCTGTGGAAGCGGAGGAGTCTCCTTACGCCGCATGCCGCCGGGAGATAGCCGAGGAACTCGGGCTGGACCGTCCGCCTGGGCGGGTTCTGGCAGTGGACTGGGTGCCGTCGCGGCCGAGACGTCCCGAGGGCCTCGTGGTGGTGTACGACGGCGGGATGCTCAGGACCGCAGAAATCGATGCAATCACGCTGCCCGAAGATGAGCTTGCCGGGTTCGCGTTCGTGGCCGCTGAAGAGGTAGCCGCGCGGACTACGCCACTGGTCGGTCGCCGGATCGCGGCGTCCCTGGAGGCTAAGGCAGCTGGCACCGTGGTGTCGCTCGAAGACGGCTGCATAGTTGGCTAGACCAGGCACGTCCCGGCAGCCAGCACGCGCGCCGCTCAGGCTAGGTCGAACTCGCCAGCCTTGATCGCGACCGTGAACGCCCGCCAGTCATCCGGCCCGAACTCCAGCACCGGCCCGCCAGCATCCTTGGAGTCCCGCACGGCGCGGCCGCCGCCGGGGAGAACGGCGATCTCGACGCAGCCACCGCCGTTGCTGCCGCTGTGACTGCTCTTGCGCCAGACGAGGTTGTCTATGTTGTGGCCCATCGCTCCTCAGCTACCTTCCCGATCAGGTCTCGTGAGGCTCCACGGGGTAGCGCGTCAGCTCTCAACGTGTCGAAGGTGCGTGAAAGTCTCCTGACCACGGACGGCACCTCGGTGGTCTGCCCCTGATCGGGTGACTCCATATACACGGTACCCGCCGCGTTACCGAAGCTCGCGATGGCGAAACCGCCGAGAAGGCCGCAGTGCGCGCCTACCTCAGCGGGCACGATCTGAACCGTGATGTTGCTGCGGCACGAGGTATCGGCCAGGTGCAGCAGCTGGTCGTACATAACCTTGCGCGTTCCGATAAGCCGGTGCAGCACGGCCTCGTCCAGCACGGCATACAGGGTTGGTGGATCTGCTCGATCGAAGATCGTCTGTCGCTCTTGTCGAGCAGCTACCAACTCGTCCAACTGGTCTTCAGCCGTTTCCGGATCTGCGGCAAGGATCGCCCTGGAGTAGTCGGCGGTCTGGAGCAAGCCCGGTATCAGCAACGGTTCCCACCAGCACAGCGACGTCGCCCGCCGCTCGGAGTCGATCCACTCGGCGAACCACGAGGGATAGCCGCCGTCCCAGCGCCGGGCCAGTTCATAGAGCCGCCCGAACAGCCCGCCCGATTCAGCGAATGCCTGGTCACAGCCCTGGGCAAAGTCCTGCGATGGCGCCCGCTCGCCCATTTCGACTTTGCCGACCTGGGCGCCGGAATAGCCCAGCCGCTGACCTAACTGATCTTGGCTCAGTCCGGCGGCCGCCCGGGCCCGGCGCAGCTCCGCGCCGAAGAACTGTAACGGTCCTGCGCTCGGGTCCAGCTCGCGTACCAGCGGCACCACAGCCTCGCTTCCCGGACGGCCCGGACGCCACCGGTGACGTTCGGACACGTCCTGACGACAGCCTGTCTTGGCTAGCGATCCTAAAACTGCCTCACAAGGATGACTACCAGAAATCGCTCTAGGCACTGAGCCACCACGGACCGGGAGAAAGCATGCGCGAGACCGCCGCCGCAGAGTTGCTCGCGTGGTCGCGCGCCTTTCCCGCCGTTCCCGCTCAAGTGGGGGAGGCACGCCAGTTCCTGTCCGCGATACTCGACGGCCGCCCAGCCACCGATGACGCGATTCTGTGCTTGTCCGAGCTGGTTACCAACGCCACCGTTCACAGCCGATCCCGCGAGCCTGACGGCCATTTCTCTGTCCGTGTCCACCTGGACGGCGGCCGTTTACGGGTGGAGGTCTCCGACCAGGGCGGCCCCTGGGCTCAGCCCGCGCAAACGGACGAACGCAACGGCCGCGGCTTGCTAATCGTCGACCAATTGGCCCGCGCCTGGGGGCGCGATGGGAATGACCAGAGCGGGTGGACGATCTGGTTCGAGATGGAGTGCTGGTGAGACTCAGCCAGATCACCCACAGGGCCGAGCCCGGCGCCACGAGCAGCCGGCCAGCCCCGCCACATACCTTCATACTCGACGGCCACCG
>JASHOI010000328.1 GCA_030041195.1 Streptosporangiaceae bacterium
GCGACCGTGATCAAGAGCACCATCGTCAGCGTCCGCCGCCGGGCCTGCACGGTGTGCGGAGACGGGCCAGGCTGTGAGTATCGCCAGTCGCCCGCCGGGCCGCCGTGGTGCACGTGGCGGTGATGCGCAACGTGACCAACGTGAGCCTCAGCGTAGTAGTCGTCTGGAGCGGCCTCGTACGCGGTCGCCTCGTACGCAGTCGCCTCGTACGCGGTCGCCTCGTATGCGGTTGCCTCGTACGCGGTCGCCTCCTCGGCCGCTGGCTCGTCGGCGGTTGCGTCGGCCGAGTACGTGACCTCTGCCGAGTACGTTTCCGTGACCGAGTAGGTGGCCTCGAACGTGTTCTCCGCCCCGTCGGGAACCGCCGGGTCCTCCCAGGCGACCGGGTCGCCATAGACGGCGGTGCCCTGTTCACGCTGCGTGGCGAAATCTGTGGCCTCGGCGTACGGGTCAGCGACGGCTTCCGGCTGGCCGGAATCGTAGGTGTCGAAGGCGGCTTCCTGATCGGACGGCTGCTCGTGCGGTCGGCGCAGCCAGCGGGGAACAAGCACGCACGCCCAGATGGCGACGATCGCGAGATAGAGGATGGCGCTGCTCACCGGCTTACCCCGAGCCCGCGTCGTGGCCCGGCGGCCGGATCACCGGTCGCGGGCATGAGAAAACCACGGGCGTGCTCACGTCACGCACGGTAAACGTCCTGGTCCGCTTTGACGAGCATTCGGCCCGGTGTGTCGCAAGATCGGCTTGGGGCCAGGGCTTGCGCAGAGGTGAGAGGGAAGTCAGCCGGTGCGCGACTGGGACGCGGATATGCGGCGCCAGCGGGCCATCAGGCCGCCCGCCGCGTCCTCGGCGGTCATCGCGTAGCAGAGGTGGTCGCGCCAGGCCCCGTCGATGTGCAGGCTGCGCCGGCGCAGGCCCTCCTCGCGGAACCCGAGTTTCTCCACCACCCGCCGGCTGGCGTGGTTCTCCGGCCGGATCGTGGCCTCCACCCGGTGCAGGCCGACGACGAAGAAGCAGTGATCCATGGCCATCGCCAGCGCCGTGGGGATGATGCCGCGGCCCGCGTACGCCTCGTCGATCCAGTAGCCCACCTGCGCCGACCGGGCCGAGCCCCACACGATGCTGCCGACGGTGAGCTGGCCGGCGAACCGGTCGCCGTACGTCACGACCCAGGGGATCGTCAGCCCCTGCCGCGCCTCCCGGCGCATGGTACGGGCCATGGAGATGTACGGGCCGAGGCTGGACCGGTACAACGGCGTCTCGGGGTTGGTCGGCTCCCAGGCCCTGAGCCAGGCCGCGTTTCGCACCCTCGTGTCGCGCCAGATCGCGGCGTCCTTCGCCCGGACCGGGCGCAAGCCGACGGGCAGTTCGAGAAGGTCGGGCTCGGTCAGTGTGGCCGGCCAGCCGCGCATGCGTCCCACGGCACCATCATTCCCTTGCTAGGGTCCGGTTCGCCATTCGGTGAACAAACGAATACACCCGGGATATGCCTGGCGGTCTCCGGTGTTTCAGTCCTCGCGTGCGTGATCCCCGCCTCGTGCCTGGTCAACGGCGTGGGGGAGGACGCGGGACAGCACCGCCATGCCGTCGCGGACCCCGCCGGTCGAACCGGGCAAGTTGATGATCAGCGTCTGCCCGGCCAGGCCGGCCACGCCCCGGGAGAGCACCGCCTCGGGGACCCCGGCCGCGTCGCCCTCCCACCGGATCGCGTCCGCGATGCCGGGAACCTCCCGGTCGATCACCCTCCTGGTCATCTCGGGCGTGAGGTCGAGCGGCGTCAGCCCGGTCCCGCCGGTGGTGACGATGACGTCGTACCCGGCCTTGAGCCCCTCCCGCAGCGCCGCCTCCACCGGGTCACCGTCCGCCACCACCTGCGGCCCGTCGACCTCGCACCCGGCGGCCTGCAGCAGCTGGACGAGCACGGGTCCGGAGCGGTCGGCGTAGACCCCGGCGGACGCCCGGTTCGAGACCGTGATCGCCAGCGCCCTGATCATGGTTCCCGCCGCCAGGTCCCGGTCTTGCCGCCGGTCTTCTCCTCGACGCGCACGTCGCCGATCACCGCCGCCGGGTCGACCGCCTTGATCATGTCGATCAGCGCGAGCGCGGCCACCGAGACCGCGGTCAGCGCCTCCATCTCCACGCCGGTCCGGTCGGCCGTCCGCGTCGTGGCCGTGATCCGCACCCCGTCATCCAGCACCGAGAGCTCGACGGTCACCGAGTGCAGCCCGATCGGGTGGCACAGCGGGATCAGGTCCGGGGTGCGCTTGGCGCCCTGGATGCCGGCGATCCGCGCCACGGCCAGCGCGTCACCCTTGGGCACGGTTCCATCGCGCAGCGCGGCCACCGCGGCGGGGGAGAGCAGCACCCGCCCGGACGCGGTGGCGGCCCGCGCGGTCACCTCCTTGGCCGACACGTCGACCATGCGGGCCTGGCCCGCGGCGTCGATGTGGGTGAGCGCGGGCCCGGAGCCAGACCGGCCGGTCACGGCATCACCAGCACGTCGACGGTTGTGCCAGCGGGCAGCTCGGTCACGGACTCGGGCACGACGATCAGCGCGTCCGCCCTGGCCAGCGACGCCAGCTGGTGCGAGGACTGCCCGGACACCGGCGCCACGGTCCCGGCCGGCGCATCGAGCACTCCCCGGAGGTACGACCTGCGGCCGGCGGGCGACCGGACCGGCTCGGCTAGCTCGGCCGACGTGGTGGCGAGGCGTTCGGGCCCGAAATCTTGAAGAGCGCTGGCCGCTGGCCTGACAAACAGCTGAAAGGACACGTACGCGCTGACCGGGTTTCCCGGCAGGGTGAAGATCGGCGTGCCCGCGGGGCCGACGACGCCGAAACCCTGCGGCATGCCCGGCTGCATCGCGACCTTGCGGAACGTGACCGTGCCCAGGTCGTGCAGGGCCGCCTTGACGATGTCGTGCTCGCCGCCCATGCTGACCCCGCCGGTGGTGACCAGCAGATCGGCCCCGGCGAGGGCCTCCTCGATCGCGGCCAGCACCGCCGCCTTGTCGTCCGGGACGATCCCATGGCGGCGGGCGGGGTAGCCGGCCTGCTGCGCGGCAGCGGCCAGCATGCGGCTGTTGGACTCCCAGATCTGGCCGGGCGTGACCGGCTGGCCGGGCTCGATCAGCTCGTTCCCGGTCGACATCACGGTGATCCGCGGGCTGGGGCGGGCGGTGACGGCGTTGCGGCCTGCGGCCGCGAGCAGGGCTATCTGCACCGGGCCGACCCGCGTTCCCGCCGTCAGCAGCACGTCGCCTGCGGCCGCGTCGCCGCCGGTCCGCCGGATCGCGTTCCCGGGCTCGGGGGCCCGGGTGATCGTCACGTGCGCGCTGCCGCCGTCGGTCCACTCCACCGGGACCACCGCGTCCGCGCCGGACGGCAGCGGTGCACCGGTCATGATCCGCAGGCAGGTGCCCTGGGCAAGGTCATGCCGCCGGGTGTCGCCGGCCGGAACCTCGCCGCGCACCGGCAGCGTGACCGGCCGCTGCGGCGTGGCCGCGGCGACGTCGGCGGCCAGGACCGCGTAGCCGTCCATGCCCGAGTTGTCGAACGGCGGCAGCGCCCAGGCCGCGGTGACGTCCTCGGCCAGCACCGCGCCGCCGGCCTCGTCAAGCCGCAGCTCGCGCGGCGGCAGCGGGCGGATCGCGGCGAGCACGTCGGACAGGTAGCTTTCCACGGATTGCATCGCGGCCTGCCCGGTGTGCTCGGCGACGCTCATCAGCGGAGGCTGTCCAGGTAGCTGCGCAGCCAGGGCACGAACTCCGGGGCAATGTCCGGGCGGTCGCAGGCGAACTGGATCTGGGTGCGCAGGTAGTCGATCTTGTTGCCGGTGTCGTAGCGGCGGCCGCGGAACAGCACGCCGTGCACGCCGCCGCCGTCACCCGCGATGCTCCGGTCGTCGATGGCTAGCGTCCGCAGCGCGTCGGTGAGCTGGATCTCGCCACCGCGCCCCGGCGGCGTCTCCCGCAGCACGTCGAAGATCGCCGGATCGCAGACATAGCGCCCGATAACGATCCAGTTGGACGGCGCCTCCTCCGGCGGCGGCTTCTCCACCAGGTCGGTAACGGCGACCACGTCCTCGGTGTCGGTCGGCTTGATCACCGCGACCCCGTACGACGACACCTGGTCCGGCTCGACCTCCATCAGCGCGACGACGCTGCCCCCGTATTGCGCCCTGACCTCGATCATGCGGCGAAGCAGCGGGTCGCGGCGGTCGATCAGGTCATCGCCGAGCAGCACCGCGAACGGCGCGTCCCCCACGTGCTCGGCGGCGCACAGGACGGCGTGGCCCAGCCCCTTGGGTGAGCCCTGGCGGACGTAGTACATGTCCGCGAGCTCGCTGGAGGCGCGGATCTCCCGCAGACCTTCCTCGTCGCCCTTGGCCTCGAGCACTTCCTCGAGTTCCTTGTTGCGGTCGAAGTAGTTCTCGATCGAGCCCTTCCCCCGGCCGGTGATCATCAGCACGTCGTGCAGCCCGGCGGACACAGCCTCCTCGACCACGTACTGGATCGCCGGGGTGTCGACGACCGGCAGCATCTCCTTGGGCGTCGCCTTGGTCACGGGCAGGAACCTGGTTCCCAGGCCCGCGGCGGGCACGACGGCCTTGGTGATCTCTTCCTTGGCAGTGGCTGTTGTTTCGGCCATGCTGAGAACCCTAGCCGCATCCCGGAGGACATCGTGGACCGCACTGACCTTGCAGAGGTTGCTCTCAGGTCACGTAAGATGGCTCTGCGGAGTCGTCTGGTCTCAAACCGTAACAATATTGACCGCCCGGAACGGGACGCCAGCGCCCGCCCGCTGCGTGACGCGGTGCTTTCGCTGCCGGAGATCCAGATGGCCGGGACCGTGGCCGCCTACGTGTCGGTCGGCACCGAGCCGGACACCCGGGGGCTGGTTTACGCACTCTGGAAGCGCGGCACGTACGTGTTGCTGCCGCTGCTTCGTGCCGACAACGACTTGGACTGGGCGTCGTACGAGGGGCCGGACTCGCTGGGCCCGGGTCCGCACGGACTGCTCGAGCCGACCGAGCCGCCGCGTGGCGTGGCGGCGATAACCAGCGCCGACCTGGTGATCGTGCCGGCGCTGGCGGTGGACCGCAGCGGCATGCGGCTCGGCCGGGGCGGCGGGTCCTACGACCGCGCGCTGGCCCGGGTCGGCGCGGCGATTCCCACGATCGCGCTGATCTACGACGACGAGCTGGTCGAGGAGGTCCCGGCGGGCCCGCTCGACCGGCCGGTGCGCATGGTGGCGCAGCCCGGTCAAGGAATCACCAGGCTCCGCTAGCTGTTGCTACCATTTAGCAGTTGCACGCGGCGAGTGCTAGCCGCAGAGGGAGGAGCTGTGCCGACGTACCAGTACGCCTGCACCGATTGCGCAGATCGGCTTGAAGTGGTGCAGAAGTTCACCGATGATCCGCTGACGGTCTGCCCGGCATGCGGTGGCAAGCTGCGCAAGGTCTTCTCTCCCGTGGGCATCGTCTTCAAGGGCTCCGGCTTCTACCGGACCGACAGCCGCGCCAGCCAGAAGAGCTCCGAGCCCGCCGCCGCCTCGGCGAACGGGTCGTCGGACGGCAAGAAGGCCGACAGCGCGGCCTCGTCCGGCGACAAGTCCTCCGGGAGCGGCGACAAGAAGACCGGGGGCAAGGTCGGCTCGTCGTCTTCGTCTGGCTCGTCTTCCTCCGGTTCTTCGTCTTCCTCGTCTTCCTCGTCTTCCTCGTCGGGCTCGAAGGTCGCCTGACCCGCCGTGGCCGGCGGGCTGGCTAGCATCGGCGTCATCGGCGGCTCCGGGCTCTATGAGTTCCTCGACAACGCCGAGGAACTGGTGGTCGAGACGCCGTTCGGCCTGCCAAGTGACCCGCTGACGATCGGCGAGGTGGCCGGCCGCCGGGTCGCGTTCGTGCCTCGGCACGGCCGCGACCACCGGTACCCGCCGCACCGCATCCCGTACCGCGCGAACCTGTGGGCGCTGCGCTCGGTCGGCGTGCGCCAGGTGCTGGCGCCGAGCGCCGTGGGCTCGCTGACCACCAGCTACGGGCCGGGCACGCTGGCCGTGCCGGACCAGGTCGTGGACCGGACCTCGGGCCGGGCGCAGACGTTCTACGACCAGGGCGCGGCGGTGCACGTCCAGTTCGCCGACCCCTACTGCCCGGTCGGCCGGTCCTGCGCGGTGGCGGCCTCGCGGGCCCTGGGATGGGAGCCGGTGGAGTCGGGCACGCTCGTGATCATCGAGGGCCCGCGGTTCTCCACCCGCGCTGAGTCGCGGTGGTACGCCGCGCAAGGCTGGACTTTGATCGGCATGACCGGCTACCCCGAGGCCGTTCTGGCCCGCGAGCTTGCGCTCTGCTACACGGCGATCGCCCTGGTCACCGACACCGACGCGGGGATCGAGGAGGGTGAGGGCGTCACCCAGGCCGAGGTGTTCCGGGTGTTCGGCGAGAACATCGGCCGGCTCAGGGACGTGCTCATGAAGGTCATCGCCGACCTCCCCGCCGACCGGGCCTGCCCCTGCCCGCACGCGCTCGACGGCCTCAAGCTGCCCATCGAGCTCCCGTAGACCGTTCCGGCCGCCCTGATCGCTGATCCCAATGAGGTCGTGGGGCCCACGCTGTTCCTACAACAACAGCGCGGGCCCCTTCACACTGTTCCGCGGTTGGCCCCGTCTGTAGGGCGGCTGGCTCGGGGCGGGCCGCTTCCGTTGCTGTAATGGGTTAAACCTATTACATTGGGCTCGTGGGCAGCAGCGGACCGGCCTGGACCGCCGACGGCGACGCGTTCCGCTTTCGCGCGGGACGGTTCAGCCTGGACCTGTGCTCGACCCTGTTGTGGCGGCACTCGCGGCCCGTCGAGCAGCTGCGGTCACCGGCCGACCTCGCGCGCTGGCGCTCCGAGGCCGGGCTTGGGCGCAGCCAGGGCTCGCTGACCGATGCGGACCTGGCCGATGCCCGCGTGCTGCGCGAATCCATCTACCGGCTGCTGAGTGCCCACATCCGCGGCGCCCCGCTGCCTGCCAGCGACGTGGCCGCGGTGAACGCGGCAGCTCGCCACCCGAGCCGCACGCCCCGCCTCGGCCCGCAGGGGGAATTGCGCTGGGAGGACGGCGAGCCGCTCGCGGCCGCGCTGTCTGCCGTGGCGCGCGACGCGATCGAGCTGATCACCGGCCCGTGGGCAGCCCGGATACGCGAGTGCGCGGCCTCCGACTGCGCGTTCCTGTTCGTCGACACCTCCCGATCCGGCATCAGGCGGTGGTGCGCGATGAACCGCTGCGGCAACCGCGAGCACGTGCGCAAACACCGTTCCCGGCCGGGCCCGCAGGACGACCGGAGCCGCGACGCCGTCCCGGAACCGGCCCCCCCGGGATGACCGGCCAGAACGGGCAGCCTGCGGGTCTTACGGCAGCAGCCGCCGGGCGCGCCGCCAGGAACGGCCCGCGGGCCCGGTGGACCGACGGGCTGCTGCTCGGCACCGTGGGTGTGATCGGCTTCAGCGGGACGGCACCGGCCACCCGCGTCGCCGCGCCGGTGTTCGGCCCGGTCGCGCTGACGTTCGCGCGGATCGTCATCGCGGCTGTGCTCGGCACGATCACGCTGGCCGCAGGCGGCCGGCTCCGGTGGCCTGGCCGCGATCACCTCGCCGGCCTGCTCGCGATGGGCCTCGGGCTTGCCGTCGGCTACCCGCTCTTTCTCGCGCTGGCGGTGCAGAGAGTCCCCGCGAGCCACGCGGCCGTGGACATCGCCGTGATCCCGGCCGCCACGGCGGTCCTCGCGGCCGCCCGCAACTCCGAACGCCTGCCGCTCCCGTTCTGGCTGGCCTGCCTGACCGGCCTGGCCGCGGTGACCGGCTACGACGTGCTCACCGGCGGCGGCGTAAACGCCGGCATCGGTGACCTGTGGCTGGCCGCGGCGGTGCTGTCCTGCGCCGTCGGGTACGTCGAGGGCGCCCGGGTGGCCCGGCGCATCGGAGCGGTCCCCGCGCTGTGCTGGGCGATGCTCCTGCTGTCCCCGGCAGCGGCGCCGCTGCTGCTCGCCGGGGCACTGACCCGTCCCGTTGTCCCGATTCCCGCATCGGCGTGGGCCGGGCTCGGCTACGTCGGCGTGATCAGCATGTTCGCGGCATCGCTGGCCTGGTACCGGGGGCTGGCAGTCGGCGGCACCGCCCGGATCGGCCAGCTCAACCTCGCTCAGCCGTTCCTGGCGGTTGCCTGGTCGGCACTGCTGCTGGGCGAGCACATCACCTGGGCCGTGCCGGTGACCGCGGCCATCGTCTTGTGCTGCATGGCAGTATGCCTGCGCAGCGCACCCGCACACGGCGAGACCGCAGCGGCAGCCGCCAGCCCAGCCGCGGGATCGCCGCTGACCCGTTAGGCTTAGGTCCGGTCGGCGGGTTGCCACCCTGGCCACGCTGGCCCCGATAGCTCAGTGGACAGAGCAACTGCCTCCTAAGCAGTAGGTCGCGCGTTCGAGTCGCGCTCGGGGCGCCCACACCAATCTCCAGGACCTGAAAACTCTCGTACGGTCAGCAGGCTGTCGCCGTGGACGGCGTCGTGCTCCACCCGGCCCGTTTCGCGGAATCCGAGCTTCTCCAGGACCCGCCGCGACGCGATATTCCAGTCCCAGACCCCCGCCCACAACCGCCGGTAGCCCGCCTCGCTCGCCCATGTGACCACGGCCCGACCTGCCTCGGTTGCGTAACCGCAGCCGTGAGCCGCACGCAACAACTCGTAGGCCAACTCGGGCTCGTCAGGCGAACCGTTCCCATGAATGGTCAGCCCGCAATACCCGATGACCTCGGCCGCGCCCTTCCGCTCCACCGCCAGAATCCCTGGCCCCGACTCCTCGCGCTCTGCGCGTATCTGCGCGGCGATGTCCTCCTCGGTGGGCCGGCCCTCGGGACTTATCCGCCGATGCGGCGGCACCCGGGGATCCCGCTCAGTCCACAACTGGCGATAGATGGCGGCCTCGCCCACCCTGCGAGGCCGAAGGATGAGGCGATCGGTCTCCAAGGTGTCCAGAACGGGCACTCGCGACATGCTGGCAGCCTCCATCGGCGTCAGGTCAGGTCACTTCTCCTGACTGAGGTCTGCTACGAGTTGCCTCGCGAGCTTCTCCGAGGACTGCGGGTTCTGGCCGGTGTAGAGGTTCCTGTCCTTGACGGTGAAGGGCCGTAGCGGCAGGGCGGCCTTGCGGTAGTCGATTCTGGCCTCTTTCATTTTGTCTTCAAGCAGCCACAGTGCTTTTCTCGCGAACCGGTTGAGCAGCTCTTCCCGGTTCGACAAGCCGGTCATCTGATAGCCGGCGAAAGGTGACGTACCGTCGGGACCGGCCGCCGCCAGGATCGCGGCTGGTGCGTGGCAGAGCAAGGCGAGCGGCCTGCCTGACGCAAGCCTGGCTGCCAGCAGTGTGCCGGAGGTCTTGTCGTAGGCGAGGTCCTCCATCGGTCCGTGGCCGCCGGGGTAGAACACCAGGTCAAACGCATCGGCGTCAACGTCGGACAGGTTCGCCGGGTGAGCGAGCACGGGTGCGAACCGGTCGAGCAGTGCCTCGATCTTGCGGATCTTCGGCGGGAGGCCGCCCGAGATGCCGAGGCTGAGGCGGTCGATGGCCGGGGTCTGGCCGCCGGGAGTGGCCACGGTGACGTCCCATCCGGCGTCGGTGAAGATCTCGTAGGGAACGGCGAACTCCTCCGCCCAGACGCCGGACGGGTGCTTGGTGCCGTCGTTGAGGGTCCAGTGATCAGCCGCGGACAGGACCATGAGAACAGAGGTCATCACAGGTTTCCCCTCGGTGGCTCAGTCAGTAGACGAGCTTATGACCGGCGGCGGCCGAGAAAGGACTTGCCAGCTCCCGTGGGTGCCAACCGTGTGCGGGACACTCCTTGGGTGGCGCCGCCTGAAGACCCTTATTACCGTCGCGACCTTGCGCTTGTTCACCACCGCGGCTTTGGCTCCCACGCCCGGGCCTGCGCACCGGGGATCTTGGCGCTGCTGGACCCGGTGCGATCGCGAAACGGGCTCGTCCTGGAACTGGGCTGTGGCAGCGGGCTGCTCACCCGGGAACTGACCGCTGCCGGGCACCGCGTCATCGCCACCGACGCCTCCCTTGCGATGCTCGACCTGGCCCGCAGCCACGCCCCCGCTGCCGAGGACATCCGCCCGCTGGTCCTTCCCGGCGACGTGCTGCCCCAAGCCGACGCCGTGGTCTCGGTCGGGCACGTGCTCAGCTACCTGCCCGATGAATACGCCATCGACCAGGCGCTCACCGCGATCGCGCGAACGCTGCGGCCGGGCGGCCTGTTCGCCATCGACATCTGTGACCTTGCCTACGGGCAGGCCCGGCACGACGCCCCGCCCGCCGTCCGTGTGCACGACGACTGGGCCATCATCACTCGCTTCTCGCTGCCCGCACCCGGCCGGTTCGTGCGCCAGATCACCACCTTCGTCCGGGCCGGCGACGGCTCCTGGCGCCGCGACGACGAGACCCACCACAACGTGCTCATCGACACCGCGCGCGTGCCCGCGCTGCTCGCCGCCGAACGGGTCCAGGTCACGGTGGCCTCCTCGTTCGGAACCGAGCAGTTGCCCACCGGACTGCGCGTGCTTATCGGGCGGCGCGAACGTCCGCTGACAGATCCCGGTGCTGTCCGGTAGCGACGCGACCTCTTGTCCGCGGGCTGGTCCCGCGGGGATCCTCAGCGGTTGTACTCGGCGATGCCGCCTGATGCGGAGCCCCACACCGAGGTGGTGCCGGGGATCGCGGCCAGCATGCCCAGGCCGGCCGGGGTCGCGACGCGGTGCCACCGGCCTCTGGTGTAGTGCACCGCCACCGTCGTGCTGCCGACCGCCGGCGTCATGGTCAGCCATAGGCCGCCACTGCCGTCGGGTGCCATGTTCAGGCTGCCGCCCATGTTCAGGCTGCCGCCGAATCCGGCGGGGATGAGCCCACGCGGCGAGGTCAGCTGCTGCCAGCCCGCACCGTTCCAGTGCAGCAACACGATCGCGTCGCAGCGGCCGGCCTCATCAGTCGCGACGCCGGCCACCCAGACGCTGTCCGGCGCCACCGCCGTCACCACGCCGAGCAAGATGGACGTGTCACCCTCCGGCAGGCGCAAGGCGGGCAGCGGGACAGCCGACCAGGACCTGCCGTTCCAGTGCATCACGACAGGACCCGGCGCCGTGCCCGGCGAAGAGGCGCTCCCCTCTAGCCAGATATCGCCAGGGGACAGGGCGCTGACGCTGTCTGTGCCGGGGTCCACCCCAAGCTTCATGCTGGACCAGGCAGTGCCATCGAAATGAGCCGCGTTCAGCGGCCCGGCAACGGGAAAATCCCCGGTGAAGACCCACAGATCCTCGGGTCCAGGCGCCACTGCGGCAACCCCCTCCGCCCAGCCTGGTTCCGTGACCCAGTCGCGCCCGTTCCAGTGCAGGATGCACCCTGCTGGATCCATGAGGTCGCCTCTGGCGCCGAACACCCAGACCATGCCGTCGGGGCTGACGGCAACGGTACCGGCGCTGCACCGGGATAGCCCGCCAGGAACCGCCGGGCCAGGAGGTATCGGATCCGGAGCAGGAACGGGCAGCCAGCGGGCGCCGTTCCAGTGCCACACCAGCATGGCTGGCGTTACCTTTGGGGAGCCGATGGCCCACGCATCCGAGGCTGATATGGCATCGATGCCCGTTACAGTCGTGCCAGGAGGCAGCGGGCAGACGATCCGCCAGCCGGGCGCCGGGTGCGCTGGGACATCGGCTGTGACGCACGAGGGAGCCACGGGTCCCGCGCTGCCCGAGAGCATGATCGCCGACGCGGCGGCTGCTCCTGTCACGACGGCGGCGGTGACGACCGCGACTGCTGCTCTCCGGCGAAGCACGGCAGGCCCCTGTGGTGGAAACGCTGGATCCGGCGCCTCTTTTGACGTTTGGTGGCAGCTGTCTGGTTGCTGCCGGGCCGGCGGAGATGGTCAGCTTGGCACCTTCGCTGGCTCTGCTTGCTGGTGCGCGGACGGCACGTGCGGCGGCACGGTGCACGGGCCCGGACATACATCGGAAGCGGCCGCCGCGGACTGCGCCGATGGACCAGTGCGGGAGGTGCCGCTGGAGATGAAGGTGACCGCGGCCACCGCGGCGAGCCCGGCGACCGCCGCCGAGTACGCCAGCGCGGTGCCGTGCAGGCCGAACTGTGCAGTGGTGATGCCGGCAATCACGGTCGGCAGGCCCATCGCGAGGTAGCTGACGCTGAAGATGGCCGCGATAAGCCCGGCCCGGTCGCTGGCTGAGGCGAGGGCCATCACGGTGCGGTAGGCGCCGAGGAACGCTGTGCCGTACCCGAGCCCGGCCACCCCGGTTCCCAGCAGCAGCACCGCGGCGGTGCCGGTCTCGATCGCCGCGATCGTGATCCCGGCGCCGGTCATCAGCGCCAGGCAGCCGCCGAGCATCAGCGCTGGGGCGCGCAGGTCGCGAGCTGCGAAGGCGGTCGATGCGCCCACGCCGGTGAGCAGGAAGGTCACCGCGCCGCCCCACAGCAGGTTGCGGGAGCCGGCCAGCTGCGCGGCCAGGGTGGGTCCCAGCGACAGGTAGAAGCCGCCCAGCGCCCACCCTGCCACGATGGCGGGCACGGCCCGCGCGAACGCGCCCAGGGCGGGGCGCGGCACGCCGACATGAGGCCGCAAGGAGGCCAGCGCGCCCGGCCGCCTGGTTCCCGTCTCCGGCATCACGGCCACCAGGACCAGCGCGGCAGCGAAGGCGCCCAGCAGCAGCCACCACACCAGCTGGGTGGGCGCCGGGCCGTACTGGACCAGCACGGCGGTGAGCAGCACGCCGAGGGCCAGGCCCGCGTTGGACGCGTTGCTGGACAGCAGCGGCGCCAGGTTCCCGCGGGGCCGCAGATCCACCAGCACGGCGCCCAGCGTGCTTGACATCGCGCCGACGGCGATCCCCTCCAGGGCCCGGGCGGCGAACAACAGCCCGGGCCCGCGGGCGAGCAGGAACAGCACGCACGCCGCCACGTCCACCGCGATGGCGGCCAGGATCAGCGGTCGGCGCCCGATATGGTCCGACAGCGACCCGAAGATCAGCAGCGCCGCCAGCACGAACAGCACGTAGATCGCGAACACCGCGGTCAGCGTGGCCGCCGAAAATCCCCACTTCGCCTGGTAGACGCGGTACAGCGGGGTCGGCGCGGCGGAGGCGTACAAGAACAGCACCAGCATCGCCGCCGCCACCCAGAACGACACCGCCCCGGGCAGCACCAGCCGCCCCGACAGCCCGACGCGAGGCTTCCCGGTTACCCCGGCCGCCATCAGCCGCCTCCTCCTGAGTCGTCTCCCGGGGCCGTCTCGCGCAGCGCGCCGAGCACCGGCAGCCGGAGTTGCCGCTTCCCGGTCGGCAGATCGGCCATCGATATCGGCTGATTTGTCATGCTCGTGCCCGTCTGGTTGCGAGAGGAAGCGGACTCCACCCATGGTGCGGGCGCGCATGGCGCCGTGGCTTGGGTCAACTGACCCCACCTGTCGCAAAGCGGCTCGCCCAGGCCGGTCAGCGGGTGATTCAACCCGCCAGATTCCACGCCGCGCGCCGCGTCAAGGCCGGCGCTCAGCGGCCCCGGGGTGCTGACCCCGGGACCGCACCGGTATGGATACGTGGATTCACGCGGGAGATGGCACGGTAACTGACCGGTATCCGGGGGTAGTGGCTTGCCGTGGCATGTCTGGGTCGCCCAGACTGCGGGGATGAGGCTTGCCTGGGTCGGGCACTGATGGCGCCGGAGCTAGTCGGGCGGGACCCGGAGATCGCGGTGGTGGAGTCGCTGCTGGCCGGTATCGGCGAGGCCGACGGGTCGTTGCTGGTGCTCGGCGATCCGGGGATAGGAAAGTCCGCGCTGGCGGCGGTGGCCGGCCGGCGCGCGGCCGATCGCGGGATGCGGGTCCTGGCCTGCACGGGTGTCCCGGGCGAGGCGCACCTGTCGTTTGCCGGGCTGCATCAGCTTTTGCGGCCGGTGCTGGCCGAGGCCAGCGGGCTGCCGCGCGGCCAGCGGGCCGCGCTGCTGACTGCCCTGGGGGTGGGCGAGGAGGAGGTGTCTGCGGCCCTGCCGCTGGTCGGGCTGGCCACCTTGGAACTGCTGGCCGCCGGGGCCGGGCGGGCACCGGTGCTGGTGATCGCCGAAGACGTGCACTGGCTGGATTCCTCCACGTGCGAGGTGCTGGCGTTCGTGAGCCGCCGGCTGGGCGCGGACCCGATCGG
>JASHOI010000329.1 GCA_030041195.1 Streptosporangiaceae bacterium
GACCATACGAAGATCGTCGCGCTCGGCGCGGTCGCGCTGGTGGCGGCGCTCGGATTCCTGGTGGCGCTGGTGCTGCTGGTGCTGCAGCTGCGGCGCGGCCGCGCGCACCGGGGGGCGCCCGGTGACACCGAAACGCCGGGCGACGGTGCAAACCTCGCCGAGACCTAAAAGATACCAAATAGTCGTACAGTTCCCGCATGTCCACTGAAGGCGCTGATCAGGGCGCCGAAAAGGGCCTGCCCGGGATTCCCCCGGACGCGCCTGCCGCGCCGGGCGCCTGGGCCGGCTGGACCGTGCCGGATGTGCGCCGGCGGCGCCGGCCCGTGCGCGTCATCGTCCTCGCGGTGCTCCTCGTCCTCGGCCTGGCCGGGGTTGGCGGCGGAGCGGCGGCCCTTGCCCACGAGCTCACTCGCGCGCCCACGAAGGCCGAGATGGCCGCCGCCGTCCAGGCGGAAATCGCCTCGCGCTGGCAGCGGCTTCCGGCCGGGAAGATCTTCCCGGCCACGATCTCCTACTCGACGTCGGACTTCGACGTCACGGTGACAGCCACGCGGGTGGGGATCGCCCCGGCCACCAGCTGCGCCGCGGCGCTCGACCCAGCCGTCTCGGCGCTGCTGCGCAGGTTCGGCTGCGTGGCCGTGCTCCGCGCGACCTACGTCGACGAGTCGGGCACGCTCGCCGCGACCGCCGGAGTGGCGGTCATGACCAGCGCCGCCGCCGCGAACGGGGTGGTCGGCATCTCGGACACCTCGCCCCCCGGGCTGACCGGCGTGGGCGTCAGGACGTTCAGCCTGCCGGGGACCGTGGCCGACCTGTTCGGCGACCCCCAGCGCCGTGCGTTCGGCGCGATCGACGCGAGCCAGGGCCGGTACCTGTTCTTCTGGGCGGCGGGCTACACCGACGGCCGGGTCAGTGGCTCGGCGACCGCCACCCCGGGCCTCGTTGACCTGGGTGAAGGCGTCCTCGTCGGCGTGCAGGCCGCGTTCACGGCGCACGGCAGCGCGTGCCAGATGAAGGACATCCGGTGCTGACTCGCCGCCGGGCCGGTGCGGCCTGCGCGGCCGGCGCCGCGTTCCTGATCTGTGCCGCCGTGACCGCCCCCGGCGCCGCGGCCGCCACCGCGGTCCGCGCCCGGACGGTGTCGTTCGGGCCGGGTTCCGGCACTCAGCTGATCAGCGAAATGGCGAACGCCTGGAAGATAACCCAGGGCAGCGGCGTGACCGTGGCGGTGCTCAGCACGGGGGTGGACCCCAGCGTGACCGGCCTGGCCGGAAAGGTCGTGACCGGACCCGATTACGTCAACCTGCCGTTCCCCGCGCCGCTGGACGGCACCTTGCTCGCGTCGGCGATCGCCGGCAGCGGCCCGACGTCGGCCACTCCCAGCGGGCCGATCGGGCGCGCGCCCCAAGCGAAGATCCTCAGCATCCGGATCGACCCCGACTCGAACGTCCCGGGAGAAGCGGCCTGGTTCAAGACGGCCGACTGGGACAGCCTCATCGCGCGCGGGATCATGGCGGCGGCACGTGATGGCGCACAGGTGATCTACGTCGACGCTTACGCGAACGACGGCTCGGCCCAGATGGAACAGGCGGTGACGTACGCGACGTCGAGGAACGCCGTGGTGATCGTGTCGGAGATCCAGCCCCCGGCGGGGTTGAACGGGCCGACTTATCCCGGCGGCCTTCCCGGCGTGCTGGGCGCCGGCACGGTCTTCCTGCCCGGGCTTGTTCCCCCGACCAGCAAGTATGCTTCGCCCAGCAACGAGTCGATACTGGTCAGCGCGCCGGGCGACCAGCTCGCCGCGTCGTCGCCGTTGGGACAGGGTTACGCGGCGCAGAACATCTACTCGGCGGGAGCCTGGCTGACCGGCACGGTGGCGCTGATCAAATCCGTCTACCCCAGTCTGCCGCCCGCGCTCGTCGCGCGGGCGATCGCGCTGTCCGCCCGTGACCATCCGCCGGGTGGCTACAACACCACCGTGGGGTTCGGACTGATCAACCCGGCCGGGGCACTGCAGGAGGCATCGGTCCTGGCGAAGCTCCGCAGCACCGCTGCGCCCGGGCCGGGCGTGGCGAGCCCTTCGGGACGGCTCGCCTCGGGGTCGGCTCCCGGGGTCATCGATGCCGTGCACCACTCCGCGGCCAAGCTCGCCGCGTTCGGCGCCGCGATCCTGGCCGGACTCGTCTGCCTGGTCCTTGCCGCGCTGCTGGCCCGGCGCTGGCGGCGTCAGGGCAGGGTCAGGATCTCGTAGCCGTCCGCGGTGACCACGAGCGTGTGCTCGAACTGCGCGGTCCGCTTGCGGTCCCTGGTCACGGCCGTCCAGCCGTCATCCCAGATCTCGTACGAGATCGTGCCGAGCGTCAGCATCGGCTCGATCGTGAACGTCATGCCCGGTTCCATGATCACCGTGACGTTGGGGTCGTCGAAGTGCGGGACGACCAGCCCGGAATGGAACGTGGTGCCGATCCCGTGGCCGGTGAAGTCGCGCACCACCCCGTACCCGAACCTGCGCGCGTACGACTCGATCACCCGGCCGATCGCGTTCAGCGGCCGGCCGGGCGCCACCGCGCGGATGCCGCGCATCATCGCCTCGTGCGTGCGCTCGACCAGGAGCCGCGACTCCTCGTCCACGTTGCCGGACAGGAAGGTCGCGTTGGTGTCGCCGTGCACGCCACCGATGTAGGCGGTGATGTCCACGTTCACGATGTCGCCGTCCGCGATCACCGTGTCGTCCGGGATCCCGTGGCAGATTACCTCGTTGAGCGACGTGCACAGCGATTTCGGGTAGCCGCGGTAGCCCAGCGTGCTCGGGTAGGCGCCGTGAGCGATGAGGAACTCGTGCCCCACCCGGTCCAGCTCATCGGTGGTCACGCCCGGCGCCACGTGCCGGCCGACCTCCTGCAGCGCCTGGGCCGCGATCCGGCCGGCGACCCGCATTCGCTCGATCGTCTCGGCGTCCTTGACGTCCGGTTCCCCAAGCCGGGGCCGTTTCCTGCCCACGTACTCGGGGACAGGGATGCTGGAGGGAACCTGGCGCGTCGGGGAAATCCGGCCGGGCTGGAGCGTGGTAGCCATGATCTGGGAGTCTAGTTGCCATGGACGGTGAACAGACCTGGTGGTACTGCCTCAAGCACAACACGGTGGAATCCGAGCCCACGTGCCCGGGCCGGGACCGGCTCGGGCCATACCCGACGAAAGAGGCGGCCGAGCACGCCCTGGACACCGTCAGGGAGCGGAACGAGGAGTGGGACGCCCAGGACGGCGACTGAGCCGCGGCGGGTGGGCTTCGGCACATCCGCAATCCCCGGTATGGTGGGCACCACCGGCCGACGAGGCTGAGCAGGCCAACCAGGCCGAGAGAGGCGTGCGGTGAGCGAGGAGCATTCCGGCCATTCCGGCCAAGGGCTGCCGCCGGCCGCCGAGTCGCGGATGGCCGAGATCCGGCGCAGCGGCACCTGGGGTTCCGCGCTGTCGGCCGACGAGTTCACGGCGATCAAGGCCACCGGATTCGAGGCGGTCGGCCAGGTGCTCGGCGCCGCTGTCTACAACATCGGCTACACCGGCGGATTCGCCTGCCCGGGCGCCTGGGCCGGATACGGCGGCTACGCCACGCCGTACCAGAGCGTCACCTCGGTGTCGGGAACCGGCACGATGGGCTCGTTCGGCCCCATGGTCCAGATGATGTACACGGCCCGCCGCCAGGCGATCGCGCGGATGACCGCCGAATGCGAGGAACTCGGCGGGCACGGCGTGGTGGGGGTGTCGCTGACGATCGGCTCGTTCCCGGCCGGCGGCCTGGAGTTCAAGGCGATCGGCACGGCCGTGCGGGCGCCCGGCGCGGTCCAGCTCAAGAAGCCGTTCACGTCCGACCTGTCCGGCCAGGATTTCGCCAAGCTGATCATGGCGGGCTGGGTGCCGGTCGGCCTGGCCCTGGGGATCTCGATCGGCGCCAGGCACGATGACTGGCTCACGATCAACCAGACCCGGTGGGGCAGCGGGAACTCCGAGGTGCACGGGTATACCGATCTGGTGAATCAGGCGCGGCACGACGCCCGCAACCAGCTCGACAAGGACGTGTCACGAATGGGCGCCGACGGCGTCGTGGTGAAGACCATGGACCTGCGGATCCGGGAACGCGAGTGCCCGATGCAGGAGCACCGCAGGGACCACATCGCCGAGGTGACCATCATCGGCACGGCGATAGCGGAATTCGACCAGCGCCGGGCGGAGCGGGGGGAGCGCAGCCTCGCGATCCTCTCCCTCGACCCGCAGCGGCGCCAGGCAGCACGGGTGAAACTTGGACGCTGAGACCCGCGGGCAGACGACCGACCCCGCCACGCAGGAGCACCGGACACCACCGGAGAGCACGATGACTGACCAGACATCCACCGATCTCACCCTCGAGGGCGTGCCCCAGGACGCGATGCGCCGCCTCGCCGAGCTGCGGCCCGGCCGGCCCGGTGCCATCTTCACGTCCGACCTGTCGGTGAACGAGTTCCTGCTGGTCCGCGAGGCCGGGTTCCGCCCGCTGGGCCTGGTCCTGGGCAGTTCGATCTACCACGTGGGCCTGCAGGTCGGCCGCTGGGGCAAGAACCAGGAACTCGACGTGCTGTCCCAGGCGATGTACCACGCCCGCGAGCTGGCGATGACCCGGATGGAGGCCGAGGCGCAGGCGCTGGGCGCCGACGGGGTCGTCGGCGTGCGGCTGGACGTTGAGCTGAAGGAGTTCGGCTCCGACATCGCCGAGTTCATCGCCGTCGGCACCGCGGTGCACGCCGAGGACGGCGCGGGCGGCGGCGGAGTGAAGAACTGGCGGAACAACAAGAACCTCCCGTTCACCTCCGACCTGTCCGGCCAGGACTTCTGGACGCTGATCCGGGCCGGGTACGCGCCGCTCGGCATGGTGATGGGGTCGTGCGTCTATCACATCGCGCACCAGCGGCTCGGCAACAAGATGGGCAACATCGGCCGCAACGTCGAGCTCGAGCAGTTCACCCAGGCGCTGTACGACGCGCGCGAGCTGGCCATGACCCGGATGCAGGCCGAGGCCGAGGCACTGCACGCCGAGGGCATCGTGGGCGTGCAGCTGCGGCAGCACAGCCACACGTGGGGCTCGCACACCACCGAGTTCTTCGCGATCGGCACCGCGGTCCGGCCGCTGCGCGACGATCACGTGATCGAGCGGCCCACGATGGTGCTCAGCCTGGACTCCTGACCTGGCGGCGGCCGCGCTGGTCAGTCGCCCGGCGGGCCGCTGATCGCGTCAAGGGCCCGGGCCAGCCGGGCGCGCATGCCCGCTCGCTGCTCCGCTGGCTCGCCGGCCGCGGCGCTGACCAGGTGCTGGGCGGCGTCAAACGAAACCGGCGCCAGCCCGGGCGCCACGGTGAGGCACTCGTGCGCCATGTCGTCGAGGTCCGGGTCGCCCGCGTCCATGGCCAGGATCGTCGCGCCCACCCGCCGCGCGTCGTGCACGCGTTCCAGCAGCGGCACCGGAGCGGCCTCGGGGCTGACCACGAACAGCGTCTCGCCGCGCCGCGCCTCCTCGAGCCGGGACAGGCCGACGCGCAGGTGCGCCGGCCCGCCGGGCGGCGGCGCCCAGCGCACCAGGGTGGGCGCCAGCCCGGGGATCCCGGCCAGCCGGCTCTCCTGGTCCAGGTGCGCTGCCAGGTGCCAGGGCTCCTCGTCCGGGGTCCCGACGATCAGCAGCCCGCTCGGGGTGCGCGACACGGAGCGGCGCAGCGCCCGGGCGAAGGTCTTGGTCTGCTCCAGCCACGAGCTGGGTTCGAGCAGGATGCGCAGCGCCGCCACCTGATCCGCATCCACCAGTCCATGGTGCCCGTTCGCGCCCGCCCCCGCAGGAGAATTGTGACCAAGCGGCTACGCGGCGCCGGCTTGCGGCGCACGCCGCGCGGTGCCGGAGCGCCCGGGACGCCCCGACATTAAGATCGGGGAATGGCTGCCGCGCAGGTATCGCAGGAGATAGCAGAGGAAGCCGCCTGGCTCACCGTCGCGATCCTGGGCGGAACCGGTGACCAGGGACGCGGCCTCGGCCGCCGGCTGGCCATGGCCGGCAACCGGGTGATCATCGGCTCGAGGAACGCCGGCCGCGCCGAGGCCGCGGCAGCCACGATCGGCTCCGCACCGCAGGTGACCGGCGTCTCCAACGAGGACGCGGCCAGAACCGCCGACCTGGTGATCGCGGCGGTGCCCTGGGAGGGGCACGCCGACCTGCTGGCGCGGCTGGCCGGTGTGCTCGAGGGCAAGATCGTGGTCGATTGCGTGAACCCGCTTGGCTTTGACCACCACGGCGCCTACCCGATCCCGGTGGCCGAGGGCAGCGCCGCGCAGCAGGCGGCCGCGGTACTGCCTGGCAGCACGGTGGTGGGCGCGTTCCATCACGTGTCGGCCGTGCTGCTGCTCGACCCCGAGGTCGCCACGATCGACCTCGACGTGCTGGTACTCGGCGACAACCGGCACGCCACCGACCTGGTCCAGGCGCTGGCCGAGCGGATACCCGGGGTGCGCGGCGTCTACGCCGGCCGGCTGCGCAACTGCGGCCAGGTAGAGGCGCTCACCGCCAACCTGGTCGCGGTGAACCGCCGGTACAAGGCTCACGCCGGCCTGCGGATCACCGATATCGGGCCATAACGCGGCGCCGCCCCTCACTCTGGCAGCGAGACGGAACCCGGCTTCAGCGGTAGGAGTACTCCTGGGTCGGGAACGCGCCGGCCACAACGTCGTCGGCGAACGAGCGCGCGGCCTGGCCGAGCACCCCGCCGACGTCGGCGTACCGCTTCACGAACTTGGCGGTCCGCGGCGACAGCCCGGCCATGTCCTGCCAGACCAGCACCTGGGCGTCGCACGCGGGGCCGGCCCCGATGCCGATCGTGGGCACGGCCAGGCTGGCGGTGACCCGGGCGGCCAGCTCGGCGGGCACGGCCTCGAGCACGACCGCGAACGCCCCGGCGGCCTGCAGCGCCTTGGCGTCGTGCAGCAGCCGCTCACCGTCCTCGCCGCGGCCCTGCACCCGGTACCCGCCGAACGCGTTGACCGACTGCGGCGTCAGGCCGAGGTGGGCCATGACCGGTATCCCGGCCGCCACGAGGTCCTCCACCTGGCGGAGCACCCGGTGGCCGCCCTCCAGCTTGACCGCGTGCGCCCCGGCCTCCTTCAGGAACCGCGTTGCCGCGGCGAGCGCCGCGTCCGGCGAGCCCTGGTAGGAGCCGAACGGGAGGTCGGCCACGACCATGGCCCGGCTGGTGCCGCGGACCACCGCGGCGGTGAGCGGGATCAACTCGTCGACGGTGACCGGGATCGTGGTGTCGTACCCGTACACGACCATGCCGGCCGAGTCGCCGACCAGCAGCACCGGGATCCCGGCCTCATCGAACACCCGTGCGGTCAGCGCGTCGTAGGCGGTGAGCATCGGCCACTTCTCGCCGCGGGCCTTGGCCGCGGCGATGTCCCTGACCGTGATCCGCCGCTCCGCGCGGCCTCCGTACAGCGGCTCCGGCGCCGTGGTCCGCGCGCTGGTCGCGGCCATGCCTGAGCCATCTGCCTGTGCAGACATTTAAGGACCTCCATGCCTCGAGGCGCCCCTTCGGCGTACCCGGACACGCCGATCATCGCACGTGCCAGGAGGGTGAGAACAGCCCGCCGTGCCAGACCGGCCGTGGCGCGCGGTTCGGTAAGGTCGGCTGAACGGGGCGCTGCGCACCGGGCCGACGGGAGGCGGAATGCGGCTGACCAAGCTGGGACACGCCTGCGTGCGGCTGGAGAAGGACGGGGCGGTGCTGGTGATCGACCCCGGGGTCTGGAGCGGCGCCGGCCCGCTGGCCGGCGCCAACGTGGTCCTGATCACCCACGAGCACCCTGACCATGTCAACGCCGACGCCGTGCGTGCCGCCATGGCCGGCAGCCCGGGCCTTGACCTCTGGACGAACGCCTCGGTCGCGGCACGGTTCGGCGACTTCGGCTCGCGGGTGCACACCGTCGACCACGGCGACACGTTCACCGCGGCCGGATTCGACGTCCACGTCTACGGCCACGATCACGCGCTGGTGCACCGCGATATCCCGATCGTCGTCAACACCGGGTTCGCCGTGGACGGCGAGGTCTTCCACCCTGGCGATGCGCTCACCGTCCCCGAGGACCGGGTGCCGACCCTGCTGCTCCCGATCTCCGCGCCATGGCTCAAGATGGGAGAGGTGATCGATTACGCTCGCGAGGCCGCGCCGCAGCGGGCGTACGCGATTCACGACGCGCTGCTGAACGCCAACGGCCTCGGGCTTGTCGAGCAGCTCATGACGCTGGTTGCCGAGCCCAGCGGGACGGCCTACCTCCGGCTGGAGCCCGGCACGGCCGTCGATGTCTAGCCCGGCGGTTCCCGCAGCGGCTCACGCCACCGGTTGGTGATCGGCAGGCGGCGGTCCCGGCCGAAGTTCTTCGCGGTGATCTTTGGCCCCGGCGGGTACTGCCTGCGCTTGTACTCGGCGTGGTCCACCATCCGGATCACCCGCTCCACGAGGGCAGGGTCGTGGCCGGCCGCGACC
>JASHOI010000035.1 GCA_030041195.1 Streptosporangiaceae bacterium
CGCTGTCGTCGCGAGAGGCCATGCCCCTCACCCCCTCCCGAGAGCCGATTTACCCTTGACCCTACCTATCCGAGAAGCTTCCGTAACCTATGGACGGCCTCAGCTCGGCTTTCTCCCGTTACGATCCGGGAACAGCCAGGCGTCGTTACTGCTTCCCGGGCCCTCATCGTTGCTCCTCAGCGGCGGTTTCCGGGTCATGAGCGCCCTTGGCGGGCCGCCGCCGCCGCGGTGGCGGCGTGACCCCGTTGGCGAGCCGGCGGGCCGTCACCAGGAAGCCGGTGTGGCCGACCATGCGGTGCTCGGGGCGGACGGCCAGCCCGTCCACGTGCCAGCCGCGCAGCAACGACTCCCATGCCGCCGGCTCGTCGAAGCTGCCCTCGCAGCGCAGCGCCTCCACGGTGCGCGACATCTGGGTGGTGGTAGCCACGTAACAGCACACGAGCCCGCCTTCCCGCAGCGACGCCGAGGCCGCGTGCGCGTACTCCCATGGCGCCAGCATGTCCAGCACGATCCGGTCGAACACCTCGCCGGGGCCCAGGATTCCCCTGACGCCGTCGGCCGGGAGCTCGCCGGTCACCAGCCGCCAGGCCGGATGCGGCCCGCCGAAGTAGCCCTCCACGTTCCGCCGCGCGATCTCGGCGAAATCGGCCCGGCGCTCGTAGGAGACGACAAGACCGCCCTCGCCGACCGCCCGGAGCAGCCAGCAGGACAGCGCGCCCGAGCCGGCCCCGGCCTCGACGACCCGGGCCCCGGCGAAGATGTCGGCCATCGCCAGGATCTGCCCGGCATCCTTCGGGTAGACCACCGCGGCCCCGCGGCCCATCGACAGCGTGTAGTCGGCCAGCAGCGGCCTGAGCGCCACGTAGGCGGTGCCGCTGGAGGAGACGATCACGCTGCCCTCCGGCCTGCCGATCAGGTCGTCGTGCGCCAGCGAGCCGCGGTGCGTGTGGAATGACCGGCCGGGCTCGAGGACCAGCCGGTGGTGGCGCCCCTTGGGGTCGGTGAGCTGAACCTGGTCGCCAGGAGAGAGCGGGCCGCGCGGCTGCTTGATCACGCCCGCCAGGCTAGTGGCGCGCATCAGGCTCCGGCGAAGGCGTGGTCGAGGTCGCTGGTCGCCAGCACACCGAAGATCTGCCCGGAGGGCTCGATGAGCAGGTACTCCGTGGCCGGTGAGCGCTGCACCGCCTCAATGAGCTCCATCCCGGACAGGTCGGCCGACAGCACCAGGCCCGGCTCGATGGCCCGCGCCAGCGAGCCGACCTCGATCCACGGCCTGCGCTGCGGCGGGGTGGCCATCACCGCGGTCTCGTTGACGATCGCGATCGGCGTGGACTCGTGGTCGACCACGACGAGCGCGCGCGCCTGTGCCTCATCCGCACGCCTGATCGCCTCGGCGAGCGGCACGTTGCCCGGGATCGGGATGGCCCGCCGCGCGAGCCTCCTGGCCTGCAGCCCGGGCAGCCGGTCGCGCACCTTCGCGGCCCTGATGGCCTGCCCTGAGCTGATCCACATGAACACTGCGATGACCGCCAGCCAGATGACAAAGGTGCTGGTCAGGCTCAGCTTGGTGCCGAGCAGGGCCACCGGCACGAGGATCAGGAGCACGGCCAGGCCGCGGCCGGCCCAGGCGGCGGCCATCGTGGCGGTGCTCGGCCGCCCGGTGACCTTCCAGACCCCGGCGCGCAGCATCCGGCCCCCGTCCAGCGGCAGCCCGGGCAGCAAGTTGAAGATCCCCACAACCAGGTTCGCGAGGATCAGTTCGTCGATCAGCACCCGCGGGATGCCGCCGAGGTTGAACGCGAAGTTCAGCCCGATCCCGATCCCCGCGAGTGCGAGCGAGGTCAGCGGCCCGACCACGGACACGCTGAACTCCTTGCCGGGGGTCGGCGGCTCCTGCGCGATCTCGGAGTAGCCGCCGAGCGGGTACAGCAGGATGCGCCGCACCGTCAGCCCGAACGCCCGCGCGACCACACAGTGGCTGAGCTCATGCACCAGCACGGATCCCCACAGCAGGACCACGAAAGCCGCGGCCACGGTGTAGCGGACCCAGGTCGGGTGAATCGAATCCGTGCGAAGGCTGCCGGCGTAGAGGACGACGAAAAGGACCGCTACCACGAACCAATATGGCGAGACGTAAACCGGGACGCCGAATGGCCGCGCGATGACGATGCCATATCGCGCGTCACGCCGCGGGCCCTGCGCAGATGCGCTACCTGGCGGCTGCGCCTGCTGGCCGTCCTGCTCGGGGCTAATGCCTGACACGTAGTCGATGCTACGTGCTGCCGGGCACCTTGAACGGCTGCGCGTGCCCGCGATTCTGACGCGCCGGCCAACGAGCTAATCGCGCCAACTGTCGGTGCCGTCCCTTAGTCTCCCGAGTGTGGGCAACGAGACCATCGCAGAGCTGTCGGGCTCAGATCTGACGGGTACCGGGCCGCCGGGCGGCGACGAGGCCGGCGCACGCACCCGGCCGTCGCTGTCCCCGTCGCGCGCGGGTGACTTCCTGACCTGCCCGCTGCTGTACCGGTTCCGGGTTGTCGACCGGCTGCCCGAGCCGCCGAGCGCCGCGGCGGCGCGCGGAACGCTGGTGCACGCGGTCCTCGAACGCCTCTTTGACGAGCCCGCGGCGGGCAGGACGCCGCAGACCGCGCAGGCGATGCTGGTGCCGGAGTGGGACCGGCTGATCGCTGCGGAGCCGGAACTTGCCGGCCTGTTCGAAGATGACGATCAGCGGGCCGTGTGGCTCGACGAGGCGCGTGGCATGCTGGACCGCTACTTCACCCTCGAGGACCCCACCAGGCTCGAGCCACGGCACCGCGAGCACGCTGTCGAAGCGGTCCTCGACTCGGGCCTGCTGCTGCGGGGCTACATCGACCGGCTTGACGTTGCGGCCGGCGGCGAGATCCGGATCGTCGACTACAAGACCGGCACCGCGCCCAAAGAGGAGTACGAGGCCAGGGCGCTGTTCCAGATGAAGTTCTACGCCGTGGTGCTGTGGCTCACCCAGGGCCAGGTGCCGGACCTGCTGCAGCTCATGTACCTGGGGAACGGCGAGATCGTGCGGTACGCGCCGGACGAGTCCGACCTGCGCGCGACGATGCGCAAGATCAACGCGCTGTGGCAGGCAATCGAGCGCGCGCGTACCACGGGCGATTGGCGGCCCCGGCCGAGCCGGCTCTGCGCCTGGTGCGCGCATCAGGCGATATGCCCGGCCTTCGGCGGCACTCCCCCGCCGCTCCCGCCGCTGACTGAGATACCGCACCAGGCGGACGGGTCGCCGCGCGAAGACCTGCCTGCTTCGGAGGAGGGGTCTGCCCCGGCTGAGGTGCCGGCCTCGGCTGAGGTGCTGGCCCCGGCTGAGGTGCCGGCCCCGGCTGAGGTGCCGGCCCCAGCGAGGGCCCCCGACAGCGGGGCGCCCGCCCGGGCCCAGGTGCCGGCTCAGGCCGACCAGTCGGCGGAGCCCACCTTCGTGGCGTCGGCGCCGTCGTCTCAGCCCGGCGCGGATTCGGCATGATCTAGGGGCCTCGCGTGCGGTATGTGCTCGCAGCGAAATAACCCGTTGCTTTCTGTTGTAGCGTCCTGGCGCATGGTATGCACGGCGCGCCAGAGTGAGCGCTTTGGCTCGAATCTACGTTTGACTTGCTGGCGTCAGACAGCGGTTTTCCATGATCGCGGTGGATTTGTTGTCGTATCTGCGAAAAACCCACCGCGATCATGGAAACGGGCCTGGCGCCAAGATCAAACCGGCGTGTTGATGATCTGCGAGCCCATACTGCACTCCAGGCTCCTAGATCTTCAGGAATCCCAGCCGGACGGGCGGGTGATCCGCGACGCCGACACACGTATACTTCCGCGACGCGCCTCCTATCACCAAATCCGCAACGGAGCCTGGAACACAGCAGGCTGGCACGGCTCAACCGGACCTAGATTCGGATCAGGTGGCCGACTCTGCAGTGTCCGTATACGAGGCATCAGCACACTTTAAAGACCGAAGGGCGCTAACGGGCGGTTAAGGGGCTGGGGGGGCTACCAGATGGAGCCGGCGATGGACGCCCAGCGGCCGGCGTGCCGGGCTATCGCGACCGGGTAGTCGAAGCAGGCGCTGACCAGCTCGGTGGTGAGCACGTCGGCGACGGGGCCGACGCCCAGCACCTGCCCGGCGCGCAGCAGGATCGCGTGCGACGTGCTCGCCGGGAGCTCCTCGAGGTGGTGCGTGACCAGGACGGTGGACAGCGTGGGCCGGCGCTCGCGCAGCTCGTCGATGCTGGCCAGCAGCTGCTCGCGGCCGGCCACGTCAAGGCCGGCGGCCGGCTCGTCCAGCAGCAGCAGCCTGGGCTCGGCCATCAGCGCCCGCGCGATCAGCGTCCGGCCCCGCTCGCCCTGGGATATCACCCGCCAGCGCGTGCTGGCCAGGCCCTTCAGGCCCATCAGGTCGATCAGCTCCTCGGCGCGGGACATCTCGGCCGCGCCCGGCACCCAGTACTGCGGGAGCTCGATCGTGCCGGTGACACCGGTCAGCACCACGTCGCGGACGACGCGGGCGGGCTCCACCCGGTGGTTCGGGCTGATGTGGCCGATCCACGGCCTGAGGCTGAACACGTTGACCCGGCCGAGCCGGTGGCCGAGGATGTCCATCTGCCCGCGGGTGGGGTGCGCGTAGGTGGCCATGATGTTCAGCAGCGTGCTCTTGCCGGCCCCGTTCGGGCCCAGCAACGCCCAGTGCTCCCCCGCCCTGATCGTGACGCTGATCCGGTCCAGGATCAGCTTGCCGTCGCGGACCAGGTCCACGCGCTGCGCCCGCAGCACGACCTCAGGGTCGGCGGGCGCAATCGGATCGGTCATGGGCCTAGACCGTACGGCATGCGGCGCTTCCCGGCACACCGGACGCGCGCACGACGCCGCCCCGGGCGTCACGGTCAGCCCCGGTTCACACCCGGGGCGGCGCGACATGCCGGCTGGTGTGGTGAACTGACGATCGTGCCGGATGTGAACCCCCCGCTGCTCGCGCTCACCGGCGTCAGCCGCAAGTACGGCGAGCGGCTCGCGCTCTGCCCGGTCGACGTCGCCGTGGCGGCCGGGCAGTGCGTCGCGGTCATGGGAGCGAACGGGTCGGGCAAGTCGACCCTGCTGCGCATCGCGGCCGGCCGCGACTCCCCCAGCACCGGCCAGGTCGTGTACGCCGGCCGCGGCCTGACCCAGGACGACATCGCGGTGCGCACCGAGATCGCCGTGGTCGGCGACATGGTGAGCACGTACCCGGACCTCACCGTCCGCGAGCACCTGCAGCTGGTCGCCGTCGCGCACGGCGCCGGACGCGGCAGCGACGAGCTGGTCGACCGGGCGCTGCTTGAATGCCGGCTGGCCGATCACGCCGACGCGCTGCCCGGCTCGCTGTCCAGCGGCCAGCGGCAGGCCCTGCACCTGGCGGCGATGCTGGTCCGGCCGCGCCGCCTGCTCGTGCTCGACGAGCCGGAGCAGCGGCTCGACCCCGCGGCCCGGCGCTGGCTGGGCGGCCTGCTGGTCGCGCAGAAGCGGTCCGGGGCGGCGCTGCTGATCGCCACCCACCACGCCGAGCTGGCCACGGCGGTCGCCGATCACGTCCTCGTGCTCAGCGACGGGGAGGTCATCGGCCGGGGAACGCCGGACGCGGCGCTGGCGGCGATCCAGTGACGGTCACCCGCGAGGCCATCGCCGTACCCGACAGCACCGGCCCGACGATCTCGCTGCTGCGGGATCTGCGCCGCAGCCGGGCGAGGCAGCGGGCCGCCAACGCCGCGTACTGGATCTACCTGGTCGCGCTCATCGTGGCCCTGTACGGCGGCTCGCGGATCGCCGCCGCAGTACACGACCTGCGGCATCCGCCGCTGCCCACCCCGCAGACGCCGCGGGTGCTGCACGCCGCGCCGTACGGCCTGGCCGCGCTCGCACTCCTGCTGCTGCTGGTGCTGGTGCGCGACGCGCTGTGGCGCGGCCCGGTCACGCTGCCGCAGCCCACCGTGGACTGGCTGCTCGACACGCCCGTTGACCGCGGGCGGCTGCTGCGTCCCCGGTTCCGGATGTCGGCGGCGGT
>JASHOI010000003.1 GCA_030041195.1 Streptosporangiaceae bacterium
CCTCCGCGGGCTGGAGCGGCGCGGCTGCCGATGCGTTCCGGCAGCGCTTCAGCGGCCAGCCGCGGAAATGGCAGGAGGCCGGCTCGTGCTTCATGGCGGCGGCCAAGGCACTCGATGACTACATTCCCGTTCTGGTGTGGGCGCAGAACACGGCGGGTGTGGCGATCCAGATGTGGGCTGAGGGCGATAAGAAGAACGCTGAAGTCACCCTGGACCGGGCCCAGGGCCAGGTGCAAGCCGCCGCGGGCACGGCTAACGCCGCGGTCGCGGCGGCGGCCGGCAAGGCGCCGGCCGCGCCGGGGTTCTGGTCCGATGTCGGCCACTTTTTCAGCAGCGCCGGGCATGACATCACGACCGGCGCCGAGGACGCTGTTGACGCCCTCGCGTCGCTCGGGAACGCGGTCATCCAGAACCCCGGGGCCGACCTGGGTCTGCTCGGCGGCACCCTGCTGGCCGCGGCCAGCGCCGGCGGCTTTGCCATCGGCGTGGCAGCCGACGGCACGATCGTCCTGGCGCCGGCCGGCGTCGCCCTGGACGCGGTGTCCGCCGCCGGCGTGGTGGCCGGCACCGGCCTGGCGCTGGCGTCCGCGGCCGACCTCGGCGGCCACGCCGCAGGCGACGACAGAGTCGACCCCCTCAACTCTGACGCGGGCACACCACAACAAACGGCACATGGGGCAGAGCGCGCCGCGGATCCGTCGCGACTTGACCCGGCGGCTCAGTCTGGCGTGATCGCTAACCCTGGCTTTTCAACGGGGGCCTGGCGGCTGAGCGGCGCGCCGACACGGAAAAGTGCTCCTGAACTGGGACGATAGGGATTGCTGAGGTCCGTATCTCACCCAATTCGAGGAGCACTTGCCGAGTGAAGACTACCGGCTGGTTAAAGGGACTGGAAGTCACCGGCGATGGCAGCGGGATCGTGTCGCACGCGGGTGTGGCGTTGCTGCGGGCGCTGTCGGATCGCACCGGGCTGACCGCGGGACTGTCGCGGGCGCTGGCCTCGGACCGGCTGCTGATCCATGACCGGGGCCGGGTGCTGGCCGACCTGGCGTGCGCGGTCGCCGATGGCGCCGAGGTGATCAGCGACTTCCGGGTCATGAGCGACCAGGCTGAACTGTTCGGGCTGGTGGCCTCGGTACCGACCGTGTGGCGCACGCTGGATGAGATCGCCGCCGGAGGCGGGCGCGCGCAGGCCAGGATCACCAGGGCCGTCAACGCGGCCCGGCGGCACGCGTGGGCGGCTATCGAGGCCCGTCACGGCGCCCTGCCGGGGGTCCGCGTCGCGGACAAGATGCTGGACGGCGTGACCTGCCTGCGGCTGGATGCCAGCGTGGTGGCCTGCCACAGCGACAAGGCCGGGGCCGAGCCGAATTTCAAAGGGTTCGGCCTGCATCCCTTGGGCTGCTGGTGCGACAACACCGGCGAGCCGCTGTCCGGGATGCTGCGGCCCGGCTCCGCGGGCAGCAACACCACCGCAGACCACCTCACGATCCTGGACGCGGCGATCTGCGCGCTGCCACCGCGGCACCGGCGGCGGCTGATGGTCACCTGCGACGGCGCCGGCGCCAGCCACGGGCTCATCGAGCGCCTGGACCAGCTGGCATCGCGCCGCGGCCATCAGCTGACCTACTCCGTGGGCTGGGAACTCGGCAAGCGGGAGAAGGCCGCGATCGCCGCGGCCCCCGAAAACGCCTGGCAGATCGCGGTCAGCCCCCGCGGCCAGGCGCGAGAGCGCCGCGCTGACGACGCCTGCGCCGATCGCAGCTGCGCGCACCGCCGCTGCTGGATCGAAGAAGCCCATGTGACCGAGCTGACCGGGCTGCTGCGCCAGGGACCAGCCGGTGACCAGCTCACGGGCTGGCCCGCGGCGATGCGGGTCTTCGCCCGCCGCGAGCGCCCGCACCCGGGCGCCCAGCTGACCCTGTTCGAGGCCGAAGACGGGTGGCGGTACTCGCTGTGGGTGACCAACCTGCCCGAACGCACCCGCGGCTGGCGCAGCCAGTTCGCCTATATCGACGCCGCTCACCGGGTGCATGCCCGGGTGGAGGACGCCATCCGCACGGGGAAGGACTGCGGGCTCGGCCGGTTCCCGTCCTTTGATTTCGGCATCAACTCCGCGTGGCTGGCCGCGTCCTTGACCGCCGCGGCCCTGCTGTCCTGGCTGCGGCTCATCGCCCTGGACAGCGACCTGTCCCGCGCCGAACCCAAGACCCTGCGCTACCGGATCCTGCACACCGCCGGAAAGCTCGTCCGCGGCGGCCGCCGGCGGAGGCTGAAAATCCCCGCAACCTGGCCCTGGGCCAATGAGATAGCCACCGCCTGGACCCGGATCACCGCCCTGCCGCAGGCACCCTGACCAGCAGCAAAACCACCCCCGCAACACCGAAGGAGCAACCCCGGGGCCCGTGGAACCCCCGGCCACCGGCCCGCCAGCCGGGGGCGCCGTCATACCCGGGCCCTAAAATCACGAACCGTTCAACGGCTCAGCCGCCGTCCCGCGCCAGCCATCCGTCCGCATGAATCATCAGGGCTAATCCGACCGAGACATATACCCAGCCCGATGGGGCTCAGGTCTATGTTCAGCAAGTCGGTGACCGATACAATGTCGTTGTGCAAGGGGAAAATGGCGTTGTTACCAACCTCAAGAGTATATCGGAGAATTCCTTGAGTCGCCTCGCGCGCAACTATGGTTGGACTAAAAATTGAAGATCACCTACGATCCGGCGGCAAATTCGATCTACGTTCTCATATCCCCGTTCCAGGAGGTTGGACCGGGGGAGACGATCGTAGATGACGCCGGCGTGATCATTGACACCGACACGAACGGAAATCCGAGGGGCTATGAGTTTCTGGCCGTTCGCGAGAAAGGTGTTCCTCTCGCGGATTTGCCATCGCCAATCGCACGGGCGCTTGACGATTTCACCTCCTCGGGAGCTTTGGACTCCGAGGCCCCTGTGGAGCGTGATTACGAAGCATAGTAGCAACACCCGACCCGGCCCTGGAGGACGTCCTGCGCTGGCCCGATGACCCGGCCGCTCGGCAGGCATTGGCGGCCTATCTCAGTTCGCTGCCGCCCGAGGCGCCCCTGCCCGATGCTTGGCAAGTATGGCCATAACCAGCAGTTCTGCGCGCTCTGGCTGGACCATGGCCGCCGTCAATGGCGCAGAATCGGCGTTATACGGGTGATCATTACTCCGTTGCCGACACGATGGCGGAAATGATCACCGGTGTATCACGCGATCTGGCTGCGTCAACATCCTCCGACTCAGCCGCATGGGTGACACAGTTCTCCTGCAGGCTTTTCATGATCTTGGTTGATTAATACCGGTATAAGGTATTCAGCCACCACGATCATGGAATACGGCTCTCCTGCCGATTCCGTGATCGGCGACAAGTCACCCTAGCGCTCGCCACCCGCCGCGTTCAAGAAAGATCTAGGAGGCTCAAGCGCAAATAGTGCTCGCAGCGAAATAACCCGTTGCTTTCTGTTGTAGCGTCTTGGCGCATGGTATGCACGGCGCGCCAGAGTGAGCGCTTTGGCCGAATCTACGTTTGACTCGCTGGCGTCAGACAGCGGTTTTCCATGATCGCGGTGGATTTGTTGTCGTATCTGCGAAAAACCCACCGCGATCATGGAAACGGGCCTGGCGCCAAGATCAAACCGGCGTGTTGATGATCTGCGAGCCCATGCCGCCGCCCAGGCTCCTAGATCATTAAGCGGGCGGCGCGGCGGGCTGGGCGGTGCGGTCAGAGGTCGCCGAGGGCGCCGACCGAGCGCGCGCCCGCGACCAGGTTGTCGATTTGCGAGACGCCGTTCGAATCGGCTGACGGGACGCCGGTCTCGGTGACCATGAACGGGTATATCCCGCCGCTGGCGCTCATGACGTCCGTGACGCTCTGGGAGAACGTGTTCGCCCA
>JASHOI010000330.1 GCA_030041195.1 Streptosporangiaceae bacterium
ACATAGTTCTGCAACGTCACCCGCGACGTCTCCGGCGGCCGCCCCTCCCACACCGCCTCCGCCAACTCCCCCGCACCCACCACCTGATTCGCACGCAGCAACAACGCCGCCAGCAGCACCCGCTGCTTACCAGCCGACACCACCAACCGCGACCCGCCAGCCCTCACCACCAGCGGCCCCAGCAGGCCGAATTCCACCCCGATCCTCCCGTGCAGCCCCCCTACACCGATCGGCTCATAAATCATCGCATCGACAGCGGGCCAGGGCTATGCCTTAGCAGAAGATGAGGCGTGCCATTACCGGAGATCAGGCATCGGGCTCCTTGCGCGGGCGGCCGGGACGGCGCACCGGCGAGACCTTGGTCGGCATCCGCCCGGCCTCGGTGAGCGCCCGGCGCAGCATGAGCTCGATCTGCGCATTGGTGCTGCGCAGCTCGTCGGCCGCCCAGCGGGCCAGCGCGTCATAGACCGCCGGGTCCAGCCGGAGAAGGACCGTCTTCCGCTCAGTTGCCACGCGTCTGCCTGGCTCCGCTACTGGTAGAGGGTGCCGGTATTGACGACCGGCTGGGTCGAGTGGTCGCTGCACAACACCACCAGCATGTTGCTGACCATGGCGGCCTTGCGCTCGGCGTCCAGTTCCACGAGCCCGTCGGCATCGAGCCTGGCCAGGGCGGACTCGACCATGCCGACCGCGCCCTCCACGATCCGCTGCCGCGCGGCGACCATCGCGCCGGCCTGCTGCCTGCGCAGCATGGCGTGCGCGATCTCCGGTGCGTAGAAGAGCCGGCTCAGCCGGGTTTCGATGATCTTCACTCCGGCCGGAGCCACCCGCTGCGCGATCTGCCTGGCCAGCTGGGCGTTGACCTCCCCGGCCGAGCCGCGCAGGGACAGCCCGCCCTCGTGGTCGTCGTAGGGGTGTTCGCTGGCTATCTGCCGGACGGCGGTCTCGGCCTGGATCGCGACGAACTCGGTCAGGTTGTCCACGCCGAACGCGGCCTTGGCGGTGTCCTCGACCTGCCAGACGATCACGGCGGCGATCTCGATGGGGTTGCCGTCGGCGTCGTTGACCTTTGCCGGCGTGGTCTCGTGGTTACGGATCCTGGTGGAGATCCGGTGCCGCTTCGCCCAGGGATTCACCCACAGCAGGCCCTCGGTGCGGATCGTTCCGATGTAGCGGCCGAACAGCTGAATCACCCGGGCTTCCCCCGGGGCGACCGTCGTCATCCCCCTGAATATCGTGACCGCGATCAGCGCCAGCAGCGCGCCGATGACAACCAGCGCCGCGTTGGACGTGTTGATGCCTACCCCGAGGAGTGCCACCCCCAGCACGATCAGGGCCGCGCCGGCACAGACCATGAGCAGGCTCGGCAGCGTCGACGCGGGACGCTCGCTGACCTCCTGGTCAGGCGGGTGTGGCGCCGTGGCGCCCCCGCCGGTGGTATTAAAGCTCACCGACCGACCTCCTTAGCTGTGGACCGCACTATATTGATATCACCTTTCCGGCCGCGCACCCGGCCGCCCGCGCCGTGACCGCCAGGGAAACGGCGCGAGATCCGGCTCCACCCAGCCGGTCCTGGCCTGCGCCGAGGCCAGCACCGCGGCGCTGTAGTGCCGGGTGAGCAGGCGCTTGTCCAGCAGCGCCGGGTGGCGCTCGGCGAACGCGTCGAAGTCGGCGACGGACGGGTCGGCCGCGACGTGATGCCCGACGATCTCGGTCCACGCCCGGGTGACCGTCGCGTTGAACTTCTGCGGCGCGTGCGCGGTGAGCTGCCGGATCCAGTCGCTGATCATGTCGGCCGCCCGCGTGGTGCCGTAGCGGCGCGCCGCGATGAACGCCAGGTGGACGTGCTGCCGGTGCCGGAACCCGCCGCCGGGCGGGGCGATCTCGTGCAGGATCTCGGCGAGCTCGGGGGGAATCGCGCGGGTCATTCTCCTACCTCCGTCAGCGCGCGGGTTACCGCGCGGAATCCGGCCAGGTCGGCGTCGCTGACCATGGCAAGGACGGCGCGCTCAAGGTCGGCGATGGCGGCCCGGGCCGCTCCGGCCGCGCGCCGCCCGTCCACGGTCAGCGAGACCACGAACGAGCGCCGGTCGGCCGGGTCCAGGTCGCGGCTCACGTAGCCGCGCCGCACAAGCCGGTCGAGCACGCTGGTCAGCGTCGTCGGCTTGGTCGCGGTGTCAGCGGCGATTTCCCCGACGCTCCGGTTCCTGCCGTCGGCCAGGTTGGCGAGCACGTTGATCTCCGAGGCGCTGAGGTTCAGGCCGGCCAGCCGGCCGGCGAGAACATGCAGCGTGGCGTGCGTAGCCCGGTGCAGCCCCAGGACCAGCCCGTCGCCCCCCCCATCATGTACCACGAATTCAGACTATACGAAATCGCAGAATCGCGCCAGATCCAGCGATCCAGCAGGGTGAAGGGACCCACGCTGGTCCTGTACCAACAGCGGGGGACCCACCACCCTGTTCATCGGCTCCGGAGCCCGGCCGCCCACCCTGTTCATCGGCTCCGGAGCCCGGCCGCTGCCGGTTACGCTGCCGGTGTGATCGAGATCATGCGGTTCCGGCTGCCGGCCGGCGCCGACGAGGCGGCGTTTCTGGCGGCTGACCGAAGGGTGCAGCACGAGTTCGCCCGCCAGCAGCCCGGCCTGCTCGCCAGGACCACGGCCCGCGGCGCGGACGGCGGCTGGATCGTCATCGACCTGTGGCGGTCCGCCTCGGACGCCGACGCCTGCGATGCCCGATGGGAGCGCGACGAGGTGACCCAGGCGTTCATGGACCTGCTGGACCGGTCCTCGGTCAGCACGGAGCGCTACCAGGAACTGGACTAGGACCGGCCGGGGTTACGATCCACGAGTGGACCCGCGCCTCGGAACCTGTTCCCTTGACCAGCTGAGGAAGCGGACGAGCGTCAAGTGGCGGACTCATCCGCCGGACGTGCTTCCCGCGTTCGTCGCGGAGATGGACTTCGACCTGGCCGCGCCGGTCGTTGCCGCGGCCACGGGAGCGATGGCCGCGGGCGACTGCGGTTACGGGTACACGGGCGAGCTCGGCGACGCGTTCTCCGCCTTCGCCGAGAAACGGCTGAACTGGTCACCGGATCCGGACCTGATCTTTGCGATCCCCGACGTGATGACCGGCATCGCCGTGATGATCCAGGCGCTCACCCCGCCGGGAGCGGGCATCGTGATCAACCCGCCGGTGTACCCGCCGTTCTTCTACCGGCTGCGGTTCGCCGACCGCCGGGTCGTCGAGGCGCCGCTGCGCCGGGCCGGTGACGGCCGCTACGACCTGGATCCCGAAGCGCTCGACCGGGCCCTGGCCGGCGACGACGTGGGCGCCTACCTGCTGTGCAGCCCGCACAACCCGACCGGCCGGGTCTGGTCCCGTGAGCAGCTGACCACGGTGGCCGACATCTGCCAGCGCCGCGGCGTGATCCTGCTGGTCGACGAGATCCACGCGCCGCTGGTCCTGCCCGGCGCGCACCACATTCCGTTCGGTTCACTCGACCACGCGATGACGACGCGTTCCGTCACCTTCTCGTCGGCCACCAAGGCATGGAACATCCCGGGGCTGAAATGCGGGGTGGCCGTGGCCGGATCGGCCGAGCTCGCGGCGCTGATGAGCGAGCGCTGGGAGGCGCTGCTGGCCGGGCAGGTCGGCGTGCTCGCATCGGTGGCCGCGTTCAGCGAGTCGCTGGGCTGGCTGGACGCGCTGCTCGGCCAGCTCGACGAGAACCGCTCGCTGCTGAGCCGGCTGCTCGCGCGGCGCCTGCCGGGCGTGCGGTACGTGCCGCCGGAGGCGAGCTTCCTGGCCTGGCTGGACTGCCGCGAGCTCGGCCTCGGCGACGACCCTGCGCGCGCGTTCCTTGACCGCGGCCGGGTCGCGGTCAGCCCCGGCCCCGACTTCGGCGCGCAGGGGCTCGGGTTCGCCCGGCTGAACATCGGTACCTCGCCGGAGCTGATCGCCGAGGCGGTGCGGCGGATGGCCGCCGCGGTGTGAGAGGGAGGTCCGGCATGGCAGGCTCGTATGTGACCGTGGGTTCGGGTGACCACCATGTGCTCGCCCTGCACGGCTGGTTCGGCTCGGCGCGGGGCTGGGGTTCGCTGCCCGACTACCTCGACGGTTCCGGGCACACCTACGTGTTCCCGGATCTGCGCGGTTACGGCGGCCGCAAGCAGGACGGCGGCGACTTCACGATGGAGGAGGCGGCGGCCGACGCGATCGCGCTCGCCGACGACCTGGGCTGGGACCGGTTCTCGCTGATCGGGCACTCCATGTCCGGCCAGGCGATCCAGCACGTGCTGCTGGCCGAGCCCGCGCGGGTGCGCCGGCTGGTCGCGCTCAACCCGGTCCCGGCCACCGGGGTGCCGTTCGACGAGGACAGCTGGGCCCTGTTCTCCGGCGCCGCGGCCAGCCGCGACAACCGGTTCGCGATCATCAACTTCACCACCGGCGGCAGGCTGCCCGCCGCGTTCGTGGATCACGTCGTGCAGCACTCGCTCGACCACTCGACGACCGAGGCGTTCGGCTCCTACCTCGAGTCGTGGGGGAAGACCGACTTCTCCGAGCGGGTGCAGGGCAACCCGGCCGCGGTCAAGGTCATCGTCGGCGAGCACGACCCGGCGCTGTCCGCGCCGGTGATGGAGCAGACCTGGCTGCGGTTCTACCCCGCGGCCGAGCTCGAGGTGATGCCGAACGCCGGGCACTACCCGATGTTCGAGACCCCGGCGGCGCTGGCCGCGTCCATCGAGGATTTCCTGGACCGGGACTGACCGCGATGACCGCCACGGCCAGGCCGGACACCGAGGTTGTGTTCGACCCCGCGACCTACACCGAAGGGGTGCCGTTCGACTCGCTCGCCAGGCTGCGCCGCGGCAGCCCGGTCGTCTGGGTCGACGAGATCCCGGTCCTCGGCTGGCCGGCCGGGCCGGGCTTCTGGCTCGTGCTCCGGCACGCCGACGTCGAGGCGGTGATGAAGCAGCCGCAGCAGTTCTCATCCTGGCTCGGCGCGACCCAGATCCGGGATCCGGTGACGCCGGGCGCGCTCGGCTACGTCCGCAGCATGATGCTGAACATGGACCCGCCGGCCCACTCCCGGCTGCGCAAGCTGCTGGCCAGGTCCTTCACGCCGCGCGCGGTCGCGCGGCTCGAGGAGCGCATCCGCGGGCACGCCCGGGCCTTGTGCGAGCGGGCGTTCGCCGGCCGCGGCGGAAGGGGCGAGTGCGACTTCGCCAAGGACGTCGCCGCCGACCTGCCGCTGCTGACCCTCGCCGACGTGCTCGGCATGCCGGAGCAGGACCGGTGGCTGCTGTTCGACTGGTCCAACCGGGTGATCGGCTACCAGGACCCCGACTACGCCACGTCGGCCGCGTTCGACCCGTCCGGCGGTTCGCCGATGGCCGCCGAGGCGGTGGCGCTCCGGCCGGCGCCCGGCGCCGGGGGCCGGATGCCCGATCCGCGTACCCGGGACGGCATGCCCGACCTGTACGCGTACGCGCACCTGCTGGCCGACGCCAAGCGCGCCCGCCCGGGCGATGACGTCATGTCGATCCTGCTGGCGCAGGACGACGACGAGGGCGGCCGGGTGTCGGTCGAGGAGTTCGAGAACATGTTCTGGCTGTTCGCCGTCGCGGGCAACGAGACGCTGCGCAACGGGCTCCCGGGCGCCTGCATCGCGCTGCTGCAGCACCCGGAGGCGCAGGACGCGCTGCGGGCCGACCCCGCGCTGATGCCGGCCGCCGCCGAGGAGATGCTGCGCTGGTGGACGCCGGTGATGACGTTCCGCAGGACCGCCACGGCCGACTGCGAGCTCGGCGGGCAGCGGATCCGGGCCGGGGACAAGGTGGTGGTCTCGTTCACCTCGGCGAACCGGGACGAGGCGGTGTTCGCCGACCCCGGCCGGTTCGACATCCGCCGGCACCCCAACCCGCATCTGGTCTTCGGCCACGGGCCGCACTTCTGCCTCGGCTCCCACCTCGCCCGGGCCCAGATGCGGGCGCTGTTCGCCGAGGTGCTCTCGCGCACCTCCGCGATCGCGTTCGCCGGCGAGCCGTCGTACCTGCGGTCAAACTTCCAGCGCGGGGTCAAGCGGCTGCCGGTCGCCTGGACCGCGCGCTAGCGAGGGGCCTTAACGCGACGCGATCCGCCACCGCGGCACGGAATGGCCGCCGTCGCCGCCGGGTTGTAACCGCCATGACGGCTATTCAGCAGCAGGCGGGCGGCGCGAGCCCGGTCGACTTCGCGACGTTCGGGGACTACGGGGACTTCAGGCGCAAGCAGCCGCAGCCCGCGACGGGGGAGTTCGTGCGGCCCGCGTACCCGTTCCGCGGCCGGATCACCGCGGATGGCTCGAGCGGGTACCCGGCCGAGCCAGGCCGGTACCACCTGTACATCTCGTGGGCCTGCCCGTGGGCGCACCGGACCGCGATCGTGCGCCAGCTGCTCGGCCTCGAGGACGTCATCTCGCTGTCCGTGCTCGACCCGATCAGGGACGGCCGCGGCTGGGCGTTCCGCGAGGGCCCCGGGCACTCGCTGGACCCGGTCAACGGCTTCTCGTTCCTGCGCGAGGCCTACGAGGCGACCGAGCCAGGCTACGACGGGCACATCTCCACTCCGGTGCTGTGGGACCGCGAGACGAGCCGGATCGTCAGCAACAACTTCCCCGACATCACGATCGACCTGGACACCCAGTTCGGCGCGTTCTCCAACGGCACCGAGCTCTACCCGGAGGCACTGCGCCCGGAGATCGACGCGATCAACGCGGTCGTCTACGAGACCGTGAACAACGGCGTCTACCGCTCGGGCATGGCCACCAGCCAGGAGGCCTACCACGACGCGGTGACCAAGGTCTTCGCGACCCTGGACGACCTGGAGCAGCGCCTGGCCGACCGCCGGTACCTGCTCGGCGACTCGGTCACCGAAGCAGACGTCCGGCTTTGGGTGACCCTGGCCCGGTTTGACGCGGTCTACCACTACCACTTCAAGGTCAACCTCCGGCGGCTGACCGACTACCCGAACCTGTGGCGCTACGCACGCGACCTGTACTCGCTGCCCGCTTTCTCCGATACCACGAACTTTGACCACATCAAGCGCCACTACTACACCACGCATCCGCACATCAACCCGACCAGGATCGTCCCCGACGGGCCGCTGCTGGATTGGAACCTGCCAGATAACCGCCCCTTGCCCTGATCCGGACCCTTTCCGACCTGGCCACAACCCCCATGACGTGCGAAAGTGGGGGCAACGGCCGCTGCCCACGGCCAGGTGATCGGGAGGGGACCGATGGGCAGGGATGTCCCTGCGATCAGCGTGAGCCAGCAAGACCGGCGTGCTTACCGGGAGAAGGTGCGCCGCAACTTGGATGTGTTCGCGCGGATGCTGCGCGAGTCCAGGTTCGAGACCGAGCCGCGTCAGGTCGGCCTGGAGATCGAGCTGAACCTGGTCGACGAGCTCGGCCTCCCCTCGATGAAGAACACTGAGGTGCTCGGCGCGATCGCCGACCCGAGCTGGGCGAGTGAGCTCGGCCAGTTCAACCTGGAGATCAACGTGCCGCCGCGGCCGCTGGCCGGCGACGCCCTGGCGCGGCTCGAGCACGGGATACAGGACAGTCTGGGGCACGCCGACCGCCGGGCCCGCCAGGCCGGGAGCCACCTGGTGATGATCGGCATCCTGCCCACGCTGACCGAGAGCGACGTCGGCGAGCAGGCCATGTCGGCGAACCCGCGCTACCGGCTGCTGAACGAGCAGATCTTCGCCGCCCGCGGCGAGGAGATGCGGATCTCGATCGAGGGCGCCGACCGGCTGCTCACCCACATCGACACGATCACCCCGGAGGCCGCCTGCACCAGCGTGCAGTGCCACCTCCAGGTCAGCCCGGAGGCGTTCGGCAGCTACTGGAACGCCGCGCAGGCGATCGCGGGCGCGCAGGTGGCCGTCGCCGCCAACTCCCCGTTCCTGTTCGGGCGGGAACTGTGGCGGGAGACCCGGCTCACCCTGTTCGAGCAGGCCACCGACACCAGGCCGGACGAGCTCAAGCACCAGGGTGTCAGGCCCCGGGTGTGGTTCGGCGAGCGCTGGATCACGTCGGTTTTCGACCTGTTCGAGGAGAACCTGCGGTATTTCCCCGCGCTGCTGCCCCTCTGCGACGACCAGGATCCCGTGGCCGCGCTCGACAACGGGCAGGCGCCCGATCTCGCCGAGCTCACGCTGCACAACGGCACGATCTACCGGTGGAACCGGCCGGTCTACGCGGTGGTGGACGGGCTGCCGCACCTGCGGGTGGAGAACCGGGTGCTGCCGGCTGGCCCGACGGTGGCCGACGTCATGGCCAACGCCGCGTTCTACTGCGGTCTTGTCCGCGCGCTGGCCGAGGCCGAGCGGCCGGTCTGGACGCAGATGTCGTTCAAGGCGGCGGCCGACAACCTCGCCGAGGGCGCCAAGCACGGCATCGACGCCCGGCTGTACTGGCCCGGGCTCGGCGAGGTCCCGGTGACCGAACTCGTGCTGCGCCGGCTGCTGCCGCTGGCGTTCGACGGGCTGGAGCGCTGGGGCGTGGACCTCGATGATGCCAAGCGGCTGCTCGGCATCATCGAGCAGCGCTGCCTGTTCGGCCGGACCGGAGCGACCTGGCAGACCGACACGGTCCGCGCGCTCACCCGGCGGCGCGGGACCGAGCGGCAGGAGGCGCTGCGGCTGATGACGCTCGGGTACATCGAGCACATGAACACCAACGAGCCGGTGCACTGCTGGCCGGAGGTGTGAGCGTCAGCGCAGCACGCAGGCGGCCAGCCAGTAGTAGCGAAGCTGCGTCCAGCGCACGTCGCCGGCGAGGGCGGCGACGTCGGCGCTGAACTGCCGGCGGTCGGGGAAGTTCTTCACGATCTCGTAGCCGCGCCCGTCGTTCAGCGTCCGGCGCTGGTAGGTGTCGCCCGCCGCGCTGGTGCGGCTGATCGGGTGGTTGCTGCCCGGCACGTACCGGTTGTCGACGACGATCAGCCGGGTGCCCTGGCCCAGGCGTGCTTTCAGGCCGGCCACAAATCGCGGCAGGTCCGCGCGCAGAACGTGGGACCAGAAGAACCCGGCGAACGCCGCGTCGAACTCTCCCGGCACCCGGTCGAGCGCGTAGGCGTCGGCGAGCCGGAACGACAGCGCGGCCGGGCCGTACTCGCGCGCCCGCGCGACCTCGAGCGTCTCGTCGTTGAGGTCGGTCGCGGTGATCGCGGCGGCGGAACCGGACAGCACGCGGGTCCAGTAGCCCGTGCCAGCGGCGATCTCCAGCACCCGCAGCCCGGCGACCAGCGGCGGCAGCAGCCGGTGCAGCGTGGCCAGGTCCTGCTGGCGCTCGGGTTTCGCGTACACCGCGTCGTACTCGCCCGCGCGTTCCCGGTAATACTCGCCGAGCTCGCTCATCGTCCCAGGAGCCTAACAGCCGCCTTGATCCCACTTCGCCCCCATTTCGGACGGCCGGAACTACGCCCGGGCCGCGTCCGGTTGGCGCCGCGCGCACATATCACGGCCCCCGTAACCGCAATTAGGGCATATCACCCCGGAAAGCTCCAGGATCGCGTGAAATGTTGCCGGCGCGGCCCCGTGAGGGGCCCCGCGGGCGGGCGAGCCGCATGGGGGCTAGGCATCCAAGCCCAGGGTGAAGGTGGGCTTGGGGGAGGTTTCCGGGAGGCGGTGCTCGTCGGCCAGGCGGCGGATCGCGGTGCCGGTGGCCAGGAACTCGGTGGCGTGCTCGCCCCACACGTGGTTGGAGACGGCCACGTGCACCCCGACTATGCCGGACGAGCGCGCCTGGGTCGCCTCGGCCTGCATCCGGGACAGCGCCAGCTCGCGCGCCTCGTAGACACCCTGGGTGAACTGGAGCATCTCCTGGTTCTGGCCGGCCTGCCGCATCGCCTGCATCGCCGACTGGTGCGCGATGTGGTACACGCACGTGCCGAGGACGAACGCGACCGGCACCGCCCCGGCCGCGAGCAGGCGGAAGAAGTCCTGCGCGGACAGATCGGAGGTGAACGCGTTGCCGTCGGGCGCGCGGTGCGCGCCGGTGCCGGCCAGGGCGCGGACCGCGGTCCCGGTGGCCACGAACTCGAGCACATTCTGGCCCCAGGCGTACATCTGCATCCGTAGTTCCACGCCCACGATGCCGTCCGCCCCGAGATGGCCGGCCTCGGCCTGCATACGGGCCATGGCCAGCTCCCTGGCGCTGTACATCGCCTGGCTGAGCACTTGCAGTTCCTGGTTCTGCGACCAGCGTCCGATCTGCAGCCCGACGTGGTAGATCGAGGAGCCGACCACAAAGCCGAGCGGCTCGAACCCGGCCTCGCCGAGCAGCACGTACTCGGATACCGATAGGTCAGAGGTGAACACCCCGGACGGGTCGGAGCCGGCGGTCTGCGCCAGCCTGCTGTCGGCGACCTGCGGCTCCCACGTGGCCGCGTCACCGGCCGGCCGGTTTCCAAATAGCGGCATTGCGTCCCCTTTAGCCGATATCTCTTGGGCAGCCAGCAGCCTACCGGCCTGGCGCCGCCGCACCCATAGCATTGGGTCCCATGAGCCGTGTCGCCCACCCTGCCGGCCCGCGCCACGCCGAGGTGCTGCCGCCCGATCACCCGCCGCTGCCACCGGCTGACGTCAACGCGCTGGATCCGGCGATCTGGCCGCGGAGCGCGCACCGCAGCGGCGGTGCGCTCGTGCTCGGCGGCGTGGACGTCCGCGACCTCGCCGCGCAGTACGGCACCCCGCTGTTCGTCTGCGACGAAGCGGACTTCCGCGGCCGGTGCCGGGAGTTCGTTGACGCGTTCGGCACCGAAGCCGGGGTGTTCTACGCGGCCAAGGCGTTCTGCTGCCGGGCGGTGCTGCGCTGGGTCAGCCAGGAGGGCCTCGGCGTCGACGTATGCACCGGCGGCGAGCTCGAGGTTGCGCTGCAGGCCGGGGTTGACCCCGGGATGATCACCCTGCACGGCAGCAACAAGCTGCCCGAGGAGCTGGACCGGGCGCTGACGGTCGGCGTCGGGCACATCGTGGTGGACTCGTTTGACGAGATTGACCGCCTGGAACGGATAGCTTCCCCCGACTCGAAGCAGCGGTCCCGGATCCTGGTGCGCGTCACCACCGGCGTTGAGGCCGCAGCGCACGAGTTCGTGGCCACGGCGCACGACGACCAGAAGTTCGGCTTCTCGCTCGCGTCCGGTGCCGCCGACGAGGCGGTCAGGCGGGTGCTGGCCAGCGAGGCGCTCGAGTTCGCCGGACTGCACTCGCATATCGGCTCGCAGATCTACGACACCGCGGGCTTCGAGGTCGCCGCGCACCGGGTGCTCGAGCTCGCCGTCCGGATCCGCGAGTCCTGGGGGATCGAGATCGCCGAGCTGAACCTGGGCGGCGGCTTCGGGATCGCCTACGTGGCCGAGGACGACCCGGCGGACGTCAAGGTCATCGCGCAGAACCTCCGCGGCATCGTGGACTCGCAGTGCCGCGCGGCCGGCCTCGCGCTGCCGCGGCTCACCGTCGAGCCGGGGCGGGCGATCGCCGGTCCCGGCACCGTGACGCTCTACCAGGTCGGCACCGTCAAGGACGTGGACGGGCTGCGCACGTACGTCAGCGTGGACGGCGGGATGAGCGATAACATCCGCACGGCGCTTTACGACGCCGACTACACCTGTGTGCTCGCATCGCGGGAATCGGACGCGCCGCCCGTGCTGTGCAGGCTGGTCGGCAGGCACTGCGAGAGCGGAGACATCGTGGTCAGGGACGCGTACCTGCCGGCCGACGTGAGCGACGGCGACCTGCTGGCCGTGGCCGCAACCGGCGCCTACTGCCGCTCGATGGCCAGCAACTACAACCACGTGCCGCGGCCCGGAGTGGTCGCGGTGCGTGACGGCGCCTCACGGGTCGTGCTGCGCAGCGAGACCACCGACGACCTGCTGCGGCTGGACGTCGGCTGATGGTGAAGAAGGCCTCCATCGCGCTTGCCGACGGCCGGGAGCTGATCTACTTCGGCGATCACGCGGACGAGGAGGCCGGCTACCCGGACCTCAGGCAGCTGCCCAAGGTCGAGGTCTCGTCGCAGGTTCGGCACGACCCGCTGCTCGGCGAGTGGGTGATCGTGGCCGGCCACCGGCAGAACCGCACGTTCCTGCCGCCGGCCGACCACTGCCCGCTGGATCCGTCCGCGCCCGGCCGGCTCACCGAGATTCCCGCACCCAGCTACCAGGTTGTGGTGTTCGAGAACCGGTTCCCCTCGCTGGTCGCCGGCGGTGGCCAGGCCGCCGGGTCCGGCGGCGCAGAGCCTGACGGCCTGCTGGCCACCCGCCCCGGCAACGGCCGGTGCGAGGTGGTCTGCTTCAGCGAGGACCACAACGCCTCGTTCGCCGACCTCAGCCACGACCAGGCGGCGCTCGTGCTGGCCGCCTGGATCGACCGCAGCGCGGCGCTCGCCGCGCTGCCAGGGGTCGAGCAGGTCTTCTGCTTCGAGAACCGCGGCCAGGAGATCGGGGTGACGCTCAGTCACCCGCACGGCCAGATCTACGCCTATCCCTTTGTCACCCCGCGAACGACGCGCATGCTTGCGACGAGCGAGGCGTACCAGCAGGACACCGGGAGGAACCTGTTCGACGACGTGCTCGCCGCCGAGCTCGCAGACGGGTCGCGGGTCGTGCTCGCCGCCGAGCACTGGGTGGCGTTCGTGCCGCACTCGGCGCACTGGCCCTACGAGGTCCATCTCTATCCCCGGCGCAGGCGGGAGGACCTGCAGGCGCTGACAGCGGCCGAACAGGACGAGTTCTGCGACGTCTACCTGGACCTGCTGCGCCGGTTCGACCGGCTCTTCGACACCCCGGCACCATACATCTCGGGCTGGCATCAGGCTCCGGTGCACGCCGGCCGGCCCCGGTTCGCGCTGCACCTGGAGCTGTTCACGATCCGGCGCGCGCCCGGCAAGCTGAAGTATCTGGCCGGCTCGGAATCCGGCATGGGCGCCTTCACCAACGACATCGCGCCGGAGGCGGCGGCGGCCACGCTGCGGGGGCTGGGGGAAGGGGCGCCGGTGTGAACGGCAGCGGCCACACTCGCGGGACCGAGGGAAGGGGCGCCGGCGTGAACGGCAGCGGCCACGCCGCGGACGCAGGGAGAAGGGACCCCGCATGAGGCTGCTCGTCTCCGGGGGAGCCGGCTACATCGGGAGCGTTGTGGCGGCCCAGCTCGCCGAGGCCGGCCACGACGTGGCCGTGCTCGACGACCTGTCCACCGGCCACGCTGACGCCGTGCCCGCCGGCGTTACCTTCCACCGCGGCTCGATCCGCGGGGAGGACGCCGCGGCGGTGCTGCGCACCGGCATCGACGCGGTGCTGCACTTCGCAGCCAAGTCCCTGGTCGGCGAGTCGGTCGAGTACCCGAGCCGGTACTGGGACAACAACCTCGGCGGCACGCTGGCGCTGCTCGAGGCCATGCGCGTCGCCGGGACCCGCAAGATCGTGTTTTCCTCGACCGCCGCCGTGTACGGGGAGCCGGAGCGGATCCCGATCACCGAGACCGACCCGGTCCGGCCGACGAGCCCGTACGGGGAGTCCAAGGTCGCCGTCGACACCGCGCTGACCGAGTACGCCCGGATGCACCAGATCGGCGCGGTCAGCCTGCGGTACTTCAACGTGGCCGGCGCGTACCAGGACGCCTCCGGCACCTGGCTCGGCGAGCGCCACAACCCGGAGACACACCTGATCCCCACCGTGCTGGCCGCGGCGCTCAGCGGTGCGCCGGTCCGGCTTTTCGGCGACGACTACCCGACGC
>JASHOI010000331.1 GCA_030041195.1 Streptosporangiaceae bacterium
CCGCGCAACGCGCTGGTCCGCCAGTACCGGCGGCTGTTCGAGCTCGACGGCGTCGACCTGGAGTTCACCGACGACGCGCTCGAGGCCGTGGCCGACCAGGCGATCCTGCGCGGCACCGGGGCCAGGGGGCTGCGGGCGATCCTCGAAGAAGTCCTCATGTCGGTGATGTACGAGGTGCCGAGCCGCAAGGACGTCGAGGGCGTCGTGATCACCAGCGAGTCAGTGCTGGAGAACGTGAACCCCACGCTGGTCCCGCGCGACGTCGCGCGCCGCACCCCGCGCGAGAAGTCCGCATAGCGGTGGCCGGGGTCTAGCAGAGCAAGCCGTCTCTTAGGTTCAGGACGCGGTCGGCCAGGCCGATCAGGACCGGGTCGTGCGTGGCCACGATCGCGGTGATCCCCTCGGCGTGCACGATGCTGCGCAGCAGCCGCATGATCTGGCCGCCGGTGTCGGAGTCGAGCTGGCCGGTCGGCTCGTCGGCCAGCAGCAGCCGCGGCTCGTTGGCGAGCGCCCTGGCGATCGCCACCCGCTGCTGTTCACCGCCGGACAGCTCGTACGGACGCAGGCCGGCCCGGTCGCCGAGGCCGACCAGGTCGAGCAGGGCGGCGGCCCGCCGCTCCCGCACCGCCGGGTCGGTCCTGGCCAGCCGCATCGGCAGGCCCACGTTCTCGGCCGCCGACAGGATCGGGATCAGGCCGAACGCCTGGAAGATGAACGCGACAGTGTCCCGCAGCAGCCGCGCCCGCCCGTCGGTGTCCATCGCGGTGACGTCCTGGCCGGCCACCTCGACCCGGCCGCTCGTCGGCTGATCCAGGCCGCCGATGATGCTGAGCAGCGTGGTCTTGCCCGAGCCGGACCTGCCCCGGAGCGCGACCAGCTCGCCCCGGCTGACCGAGAGTGACACGCCGCGCAGCGCGCGCACCTCGGTCGGCCCGCTGCCGAAGGTGCGGGTCACCGACTCGGTCCTGGCGATCACCAGATCCGTTCCCGTGCTTGCTCCCGCGGTCATTCCCGGTCACCTCGAGGGCCCGGAACGCTATCCCGCCCCTCGGTCTGGCCACCCCGGCCGGCCGGGGTGTCCGGCCAGACACCCACGTGATCGCGCTCCAGGGCCAGCAGCACCCGGTCCCGCATGCCGAGCGTCTCGATGAAGTCGCGCGGGATCTGCAGCCGCCCGGCCCGGTCAAGCACCGAGTACTCCTGAGCGACGTCGGCCGCCTCGCCCTGGTCGTCGACCGTGGTGCGCCGCAGCACCTCGGTGCTGATCTTGCCGTCCCTGATCGCGATCGTCCTGCGCACCTGCGCCGACACCTGCAGATCGTGCGTGACCACCAGGATCGTGACGCCGAGCTCGCTGTTGGCCGCGCGCAGCGCGCCGAACACCTGGTCGGCGCTCTCGCTGTCCAGCTCGCCGGTGGGCTCGTCGGCCAGCAGCACGGCGGGCTGGTTGGCCAGCGCGATCCCGATCGCGACCCGCTGCTGCTCCCCGCCGGACATCTCCGCGGGCATCCGGTCGGCGCAGTGGCCGACGCCGACCAGTTCCAGCAGTTCCATCGCCCGGGGCCGCCGCTTGCGCCGGCGCAGCCCGGCCAGCCGCATCGGCAGCGCCACGTTCTCCGCCGCGGTCAGGTGCGAGAACAGGTTCCTGCCGGTCTGCTGCCACAGGAACCCGACGACCGCGCGCCGGTACCTGAGCCGGTCCCCGGCCCGCATCGTGAGCAGGTCATGGCCTGCCACCAGGGCCTGGCCCGCGGTGGGCGAGTCCAGCCCGGCCAGGATGTTCAGCAGCGTGGACTTGCCGCTGCCCGAGGCGCCGACGAGCGCGGTCAGCTCACCGGAGTCGACGAGCAGGTCCAGGCCCTGCAGCGCCTGAACCTCGATGCCCGCTGTCGAGTAGATGCGGACCAGCCGGTCACACGCGATCACGGCGTCCCCGGCCCGCTCCATGGCCGCCGTCCCCGCGGTGGCGCCGCCGCGCTCACGGGGCGCGCCCGCGCTGGTCAGCTCCTCGATCGAGGTTCGCTCCACGTCACCCACCCTCATCCAGACGAAGCACCGCGCCGGCCCGGCGGCGGTTCAGCGCGCTCTGGCCCGCCGCCGCCAGCAAGATCAGGATCAGCGCCCCCGCGGCGGGCGCGATCAGCGTCACCAGGTCCGGCCGCAGCGAGACCGGCGCGCTCGACCCGGTGAACGCGGACAGGTCGAGCCCGGGGCTGATCAGCGGGCCGAGGGCCAGGCTGGCCAGCTCGCCGCCCAGGATGGCGACGAGCAGCAACGGCAGCGCGTCGAGCAGGGCAAGACGCCGGGCCTGGCGGGCGGTCATGCCCATCGCGGTGAGCCACACGCCCACCCTGGTCCGGTCCCGCCCGGTCAGCAGCACCCCGAGCAGCACCGCGGCGACCGCGCAGGCAGCAGCGGCGCCGGCGGCCTCCTCGAGCGCCAGGTCCGACCCGTGCACCATCGGCGAGCCCGCGTCGGCCTGCAGCGCAGCGGCCCTGGACGTGATCAGGCCGCCGGGAAGTGCGCGCGCCACCACGCCCCGCAGCGCGCGGGTATCGATGTGCGCGCCGGTGAGCAGCATGGTGTTCGGCGTGGTGCTCCCGATCAGCCGGGAATTCGCCCAGGCCGGGAGGATGACAAACGAGCCGCCACCGGGAAGCGCCGGGGTGCTGCTTTCGGTGGCCGCCACTCGCAGCGGCAGGTTCGCACCGTCGAACCCGAGCTGACGCGATCCCCGCCTGATTGCCGCCGCCACGTTCGGGGAGGCGATCACCGGGACCGTGCCGCCGCGCTGGCCCGCTGGCGGCGCGGCGAGCAGCCGGGCCGGGAACGTACGCCACGGCGTGTCGGCCACCAGCGCCGCGTACTGCGCCGGGCTGACGATGATCACGCCGACCGGCATCGAGCCGGTCGCCCCGACCAGCAGGTTGGCCGCCTCCGGTGAGCCAGACGACATCACGAACACCGCGGATGCGCGCCGCACTCCCGGCGTGGCGGCCATAGCGGCCTGCGCCGCCGGGCTGATCGAGAGGCTCGCCCCGGCGGCCTGGACCACGGCATCCGCGCCGACCTGCCGCCACGACGCGGTGATCTGGCCGCTGGTCACCGCCGCGCGGACCATGCCGCCGAGCGCGATCACCGCCATCGCGACAACCAGCGCGAGCGCCGGCAGCAGCGGGACCGACCGGGCCCGCGCGGACCGGGCGATGCTGAGGAATCCGACCGTGCCCCGGCGTGCCGCCGCCAGCCGCAGCACGGCCCGCAGCGGCACCGGGTACACCCGGGCCGCGATCAGCCCGGCCGCGATGGCGATCAGGACCGGCGCGGCCACCAGGTACGGGTCGACGCCCGCTCCCGGTGCCAGGCCGCGTACCCGCAGCGCGACCACGCCGCCCACGATCACGACGATCGCGGTCGACTCGACCACCAGCCTGCGTGC
>JASHOI010000332.1 GCA_030041195.1 Streptosporangiaceae bacterium
GGCGTAGTCGAGGCTCTGGCCGCGCAGGAAGACCACCTTGTGCTCCAGCAGGGCCTGCCGGATCTGGGCGATGACGTCGTCGCTGAGCTCGGTTCCGGTGTCCGCGCCGGTGATCTCGGCGCCGATGTTGCCCGCCAGCCTGCGGACGCCGATCTTCGCGCCGGTGGCGATGGTGTCGGTCATAATGCGTGCCTCTCAACTCGGGGCGTACGGGAACGAATCCGGGCATGCCAAGCAGCCATCACCCCGGACGGACGGTGGGACGTGGTCGGATCGGTGTCAGTGGCTGAGCCGCGCGGCCGGACAGGCGGCGCTGGCCACGAGGAGCAGGCCCACGTGGCGGCGCTTGATGCTGAGGTGAGGCGCCATGCTTCCAGCGTGCCTGTACCCGACCATGAAGTCAATGTTTCCGATCTAAATTATCGGAAATGATCATCGGCCGTTGTGGCGGCGGCTCCGAACCGGGATCGGTGACCTGCGGGGGCGGCCGCCAACCGGGATCGATCACCGGATGCGGCGGACCCGAATCGAAATTGATCAGGGGATGTGACGGATGTGACGGATGCGGCGGACGCGCCTGATGCAACCGTGTGTAATTCCGTGTTCACCGGGTAGCCGCGCAGTAGACACAGAACGAAGGCGGTCGCCATGACATCCACAACCAAGACCGTTGGCGGCGGCGCACTGCGCAGCCTGATCCCCGCGCGGATCGACAGGCTTCCGTGGTCCAGGTTCCACACGCACTTGGTGATAGCGCTCGGCGTGGCGTGGGTCCTGGACGGTCTCGAGATCACGATCGCGAGCAACGTCGGGCCGGACCTGACCTTGCACACCACGCTGAACCTGTCCGCGGGCGCGGCGGCCGACATCGCCACCTGGTACCTGATCGGCGAGGTCATCGGGGCGCTGTTCTTCGGGCGGCTGTCGGACCGGCTCGGGCGGCGGAACCTGTTCATGGTCACGCTGGGCGTCTACCTGATCGGCAGCGGCCTGACCGCGGCCACGCCCAGGGGCGGGCACTGGTTCATCTTCCTGTACGCCACCAGGGTCATCGCCGGAATGGGCATCGGCGGCGAGTACGCGGCGATCAACTCCGCGATCGACGAGATGATCCCGGCGCGGTATCGCGGCCGGGTCGACCTCGCGGTCAACGGGACCTACTGGGCCGGCGCCTTCCTGGGCACGATCGTCACGCTTTTCCTGCTGAACCACCTGACGCCGAACCTCGGCTGGCGCATCGCCTACGTGGTCGGCCCGGTGCTCGCGCTTGTCATCATCTTCGTGCGGCGCCACCTGCCGGAGAGCCCTCGCTGGCAGATCATGCACGGCAGGCAGCAGGCCGCCGAGGAGTCCATCGCGGAGATCGAGCATGACGTGGAACGGACCAAGGGCGCGCTCCCGCCGGTGGATCCGGGCAAGGAACTGGAGATCAGGCCGGCCGAGCAGATCGGATACCTGGCCCTGCTCCGGGTGCTGTTCTCGCACTACCCGAGCCGGTCGGTGCTCGGCGCCGCGCTGATGATCACACAGTCGTTCCTGTACAACGCGATCTTCTTCACCTACGGCCTGGTCCTCGAGTACTTCTTCCACGTCAAGGTCACCGATACCGGCTACTACTTCCTGGCGTTCGCGGTGGGCAACCTGCTCGGGCCGCTGACCATCGGGCACCTGTTCGACACGATCGGCAGGCGGAAGATGATCTCGAGCACATACCTGCTGTCCGGCGTGCTGCTGGTCATCACCGCGCAGTTGTTCAAGGCGGGCGTGCTCAACGCGACCACCCAGACGATCTGCTGGTCGGTGATCTTCTTCTTCGCCTCAGCGGGCGCCAGCGCAGGCTACCTGACCGTCAGTGAGATCTTCCCGCTGGAAGTCCGGGCCAAGGCCATCGCGGTGTTCTTCGCGATCGCGCAGTGCTTCGGCTCGCTCGGCTCCCACCTGTACGGCCACCTCATCGGCACCGGCACCGACCCGAACCGGCTCTACTTCGGCTACCTCCTCGGGGCTGGCGCGATGATCGTGGGCGGCCTCGTGGCGGTGTTCCTCGCCGTCGACGCAGAGGGCAAGTCGCTGGAAGAGGTGGCCAAGCCGCTGTCCGTGGTGGCCAAACCCGCCCAGGGGATCTTCCGGGGCGGGGGCGACACCGCAGACCCGTAGCCGGCTCAGCTGTCCGCGACGCGTTCGGACAGGTAGGGGACCAGGTTGTCGATGCCGACCCGCTCCTGCTTCATCGAGTCGCGCTCCCGCACCGTGACCGCCTGATCCTCCAGCGTGTCGAAGTCGACGGTCACGCAGTAGGGCGTGCCGATCTCGTCCTGGCGCCGGTAGCGGCGGCCGATCGCGCTGGCGTCGTCGAAATCGGCGTTCCAGTGCTTGCGCAGGCGGGCCGCGATGTCCCTGGCCTTCGGCGACAGGTCGGGGTTGCGCGACAGCGGCAGCACCGCGACCTTGACCGGCGCGATCCTGGGGTCGAGCCGGAGCACGGTGCGCTTCTCCATCTTCCCCTTGGCGTCCGGCGCCTCGTCCTGGGTGTAGGCGTCGAGCAGGAACGCCAGCAGGCACCGGTCCACGCCGACGGCCGGCTCGACGACGTAGGGGACATACCGCTCGCCGGATTCCGGGTCGAGGTAGGACATGTCCTGGCCGGAAGCCTTGGCGTGGGTGCTGAGGTCGAAGTCGGTGCGGTTGGCCAGGCCCTCGAGCTCGCCCCACTCGCTGCCGGGGAAGCCGAAGCGGTACTCGATGTCGACCGTGCGCTTGGAGTAGTGCGACCGCTTCTCCGGCGGGTGCTCGTAAAGCCGCAGGTTATCCCGGCTGAGGCCGAGGCCGGCGTGCCAGGCCAGCCGGGTTTCGATCCACTGCTCGTGCCACTGCTCGTCGGTCCCGGGCTTGACGAAGAACTCCATCTCCATCTGCTCGAACTCGCGGGTCCGGAAGATGAAGTTGCCCGGGGTGATCTCGTTGCGGAACGACTTGCCGATCTGGCCGATGCCGAACGGGATCTTCTTGCGCGAGGTCTGCAGCACGTTGCGGTAGTTGATGAAGATGCCCTGGGCGGTCTCCGGCCTCAGGTAGGCCAAACCCGAATCATCCTCGGTCGCCCCGAGGTAGGTGCGCAACAGCCCGTTGAACATGCGCGGCTCGGTGAAGGCGCCCTTGGTGCCGCAGTGCGGGCAGGTGATGTCGGCGAGGCCGTTCTCCGGCGGGTGGCCGTGCTTCTCCTCGTAGGCCTCGATCAGGTGATCGGCGCGGAACCTGCGGTGGCAGGACAGGCACTCGGTCAGCGGGTCAACGAACTCGGTGAGATGGCCGCTGGCCTGCCACACCTCGGGCGCCAGGATCACCGAGGAGTCAAGGCCCACGATGTCGTCGCGCTCCTGCACCATCGAGCGCCACCACTCGCGCTTGATGTTGTTCTTCATCTCCACGCCCAGCGGGCCATAGTCCCAGGACGCCCGGAGCCCTCCGTAGATCTCGCTAGAGGGGTAGACGATCCCGCGCCGCTTGCTGAGGCTGACGATCTCGTCCAGGCGGTCACTGCGTCGTGCCATCAAGTGTCTCCATCCGGCTGGCGGTCGGCGGCTTGTGGTTGGCGGCCCGCGGCTGGTCAGCGGGGCGCGCGCGCCCGGTTCTCTGGTCCCCGGCTGGCCGGGAACGCGGATGACCTGGTGAGCTTGGTTGAGCTGGTGCGCCGTTCGCTAAAGCTTAGCGGTGGTCCGGGCCCGGTCCATCCGGTTATCCGGCCACGTGGCCCGGGACGTGCCGCCACGCCCGAGCACGTATCTTGGCCGAAGAGCCGAAACCGGCAGCAACGCGCCCCGGCCAGAAGGGACCACGACCGTGAGCACGAACCGGCCCGCACCGTCGCGGCCACCGTCCGACGCCAGGCGGGCGGCCGAACGGCGCAGCGCGGCGCCGCTTGTCTACCTGCGCCAGCTGCCCACCTGGCTGCCGCCCGTGGTGCTCGCCGTGCTGATGGTGACCGGGCTTGCGGTGCGGGGCTGGGGCGGGGCCGTGGCGCTGTGCGCGGTGGCGGCGTTCCTGGGCTGGCTGGCCTACCTGTCCTGGCCCGCCCTGGCCGGCCGGGGCCGGCTCGGGCGCGCGGTGGTGATCGCCGCCCTGCTCGCCCTGGCCGCGTTCCAGGCCACGCGCTGACCGGGCGTCAGCCGTCCGGCTCCTCGTCGTCGGCCGTGATCAGGGTGCCGATGTCCTCGCCCTCGCAGATCGCGCTCATCGCCCCAAGCGCGGCCACGTCGAAGATGTGCATGGGCAGCCGGTGCTCGTTGGCCAGCACGAACGCGCTCTCGTCCATGACCTTGACCCCGGCCGCCAGGGCCTCCCGGTAGGTGAGTTTGGTGAACCGCTTGGCGTCCGGGTCGACGTTCGGGTCCGAGTCGTACACCCCGTCCACGCCGCGCTTGGCGACCAGCAGCGCGTCGGCCTCGAGTTCCAGTGCACGCTGCACGGCCGGGTAGTCCGTGGTCACGTACGGCTGCCCGATGCCGCCGGCCAGCAGGACGATCAGCCCGCGGCGCAGGTGCCGGTCGGCGCGCAGCCGGATGAACGGCTCGGCCACGCTCTGCATCGGTATCGCGGTCATCACCCGGACGTCGGACTCGCTGCGCGCGGTCAGCACCCCGCGCAGCATCAGGGCGTTCATCACCGTGCCGAGCATCCCGATGTTGTCGGCCTCGGCCCGGCCGATGCCCCAGCCGTCGGCCATCCGGCCGCGGAAGTAGTTGCCGCCGCCGATGACCACGGCAAGCTCGACCCCAAGCTTGTGCACGGACAGCAGCTCATCGGCGAGCTGCGCCAAGCTCGCCGGATCCACTCCCCACCCGGCCGAGCCGGCCAGAGCCTCACCGCTGAGCTTGATGACCACGCGTGAATAGCGACCCACGTCTGCCCCCGGTCGTGCCGCACGGTCGGCGACCCGGCCCAGCATACGAGAACCCGGCGGCTCTGGCGGCCAGTCCCCGGCCGGCCGGTCACGGCCCCGGGGCCGGGTTCGGCTCGGCGCCCCCGTAGCGCCGGTCTCTGCTCGCGTAGATCTCGCACGCGCGCCACAGGTCGCGCCGGTCGAAGTCGGGCCACAGCGTGTCCAGGAACACGAACTCGGCGTAGTACGACTGCCACAGCAGGAAATTGGACATCCGGTGCTCACCGGAAGAGCGGATGAACAGGTCGACATCCGGCATCTCGGGCGCGTACAGGTAGCGCGCGAACGTCTTCTCGTCGATCCGGCCAGGGCGCAGCTTCCCGGCCGCCACGTCGGCGGAGATCGCCGCCGCTGCGTCGGCGATCTCCGCCCGGCCTCCGTAGTTCACGCAGAACTGCATCGTCAGCACGGAGTTCCCCGCCGACAGCCGCTCGGCTTGCTCGAGTTCGGAGATCACGCTGCGCCACAGCCGCCCGGGCCGACCGGCCCAGAGGATCCGCACCCCCATGTCGAGCAGTTCGTCGCGCCGGCGGTGGATCACGTCGCGGTTGAACCCCAGCAGGAACCGGACCTCGTCGGGCGAGCGCCGCCAGTTCTCGGTGGAGAACGCGTAGGCCGAGAGGTAGGGGATGCCCAGCTCGATCGCGCCCTTGATGACGTCGAGCAGCGAGGACTCTCCCTCCTTGTGGCCCTCGGTCCTGGGCAGCCCGCGCTTCTTGGCCCAGCGGCCGTCGCCATCCATGACGATGGCCACGTGGCCGGGAACCAGGTCGGGCGGGATCTCCGGCGGGCGGGCGCCGCTGGGATGGGGGTCGGGCCGGCGTGGCGGGTGTGTCATGCGTGCTCCACGTGGCGCAGCGACCGGATCGAGTGCTCCAGGTGCCACTGCAGGTAGGCGGCGACCAGGCCGCTGCACTCGGCCTGATGCCGGTGCTCGCTGCCGTCGGCGTACCCCCAGTCGCCCCGCACCAGCGCGCTCATCAGCGTGACCGTCTGCGGGGCCGGCGTGGCGGCGCCCGGCGTCCGGCAGGACCGGCAGACGAGCCCGCCAGCGCCGATCGCGAACGCGAACGCGCGCAGCGCGGTGGAGGTGACGGCGCCCTGCGGATCGGCGACCCTGGTCCCGCACACGGCGCACTCGTCCAGCGCGGGCGCGTAACCGGCCACGGCGAGCGACCTGAGCAGGTACGCGTCGAGGATCAGCCGAGGCTCGTGCGCGCCCTCGGCGAGCGCCCGCAGCCCACCGACCAGCAGCAGGAACTGGCGCATGGCCGGCTCCTTCTCCACCGGGGTGAACTTCTCGGCCGTCTCCAGCATCGCGGTCCCCGTGGTGTATCTCGGGTAGTCCGACGAGAACGGCTCGCCGTACGGCCGCACGGTGTCGGCCTGGGTGATGTAATCCAGCGACCTTCCGGTGTACATCAGGAGGTCGACGTGGGTAAACGGCTCGAGCCGCGCGCCGAACCTGGACTTGGTGCGCCGCACCCCCTTGGCCACGGCGCGGACCCTGCCGGTCCGCCGGGCGAGCAGCGTGACGATCCGGTCCGCCTCGCCCAGCTTCTGGGTGCGCAGCACGATGCCATCGTCACGGTAGATGCCCACGGGCCAAGGCTATGCGGACGCGCCCTCCTCGGTCATCGCGATGACGCCACGCCCCTGGGCGGGGGTCATGCCGAGCTGGGCGGCGATCTCCTGCGCGGCGCGCCGCTCCTCGTCGGACAGCATCCCGTCGGCGAGGCCGATCCGCACCACGTCGGCCAGGAACCACTCCGTGGCCGGGATCGCGAGCTGTATCGTCAGGCGGTTCAGCGGCAGGTCCAGGTCCATCGCCGACTCCGACAGGTCGGCGTCCAGGGCCGCGTCGTCATAGTCGGCCAGACCGGCGCCCCTGACCGCGTCGATCGCCCAGCGCCTTGCCGGGCTGCTGTTCCCGCCGCCCGCACGGAGCATGGCGATCGCCGCCGCGCGCATCCCGGCCGGGAGCGCCTGCTGCATCTGGGCGGCCGTCGGCAGGCACAGCACCTCCATGCGGTAGCGAGTGCCGCAGCCCGCGCACTGCACGTGCTCGCCGCTCCTGGTCAGCGGGATCACCGGGATGAAGAACAGCGTGAACCACCGCCTCCCGGCCTTGTGCCGATACGGGCGGTCGCCGCCGCAGCGCTGGCAGTGGAACATGCCGTGCCCGACCGTTCGGTAGAACACACGGAGCCCAAAGAAGATAAGCAAGCCCGGTTCCTCCCAGTCGCTTCCACCAGTGGCCGCGCCGTAGGCACCCGCCGATCATCACACGCCTGGCCTCGGCGGATAGCCAAGTCGAGCATTTTAACCACGATCGTCGCCGGGCCTGAACGGGCCGTGACCGGCGCGGTTTAGTCGTAGAAGCCGAGCCGACGCAGCTGCTTCGGGTCCCGCTGCCAGTCCTTGGCGATCTTGATGCGCAGGTCGAGGTAAACGCGCGTGCCGAGCAGCGCCTCGATCTGCTGCCGGGCACGGGAGCCGACGTCCTTCAGCCGCGCCCCCTTGGTGCCGATCACGATCGCCTTCTGGCTGGGGCGCTCCACGTACATCACCGCGTGCACGTCGACGAGGTCGTCGCGCCCTTCCCGCGGCCCCATCTCCTCGACCACGACCGCGATCGAGTGCGGTAGCTCGTCCCGCACCCCCTCCAGGATCGCCTCCCGGATCAGCTCGGCGACGAGAATCTGCTCGGGCTCGTCGGTCTCCTCGCCGTCGGGATACAGCGGCCGTCCTTCCGGCAGATGCGAAACCAGCACGTCTTCCAGCACGTCGAGCTGGAAGCCGGTCACGGCGGACACCGGAACCACATCGGCCCAGTCGCCGAGCTGTGCCACGGCCGCGAGCTGGGCGGCGACCTGCTCCCTGGTGGCCTGGTCGGTCTTGGTGACGACGGCGACCACCGGCGTCTTGCCCAGCCCGGCCAGCTCGCCCGCCAGGTATTTGTCGCCTGGCCCGATCCGCTCAGCGGCCGGCAGGCAGAACCCGATCACGTCGACCTCGGCGAGGGTGGACCTGACCAGGCTGTCCAGGCGCTCCCCGAGCAGGGTCCGTGGCCGGTGCAGCCCCGGCGTGTCCACGATGACCAGCTCGGCGTCGGGGCGGTGCACAATCCCCCTGATCGCTCGGCGGGTGGTCTGGGGCCGGCTGCTGGTGATCGCCACCTTCGCGCCGACCAGCGCGTTCATGAGCGTCGACTTGCCGACGTTGGGCCGCCCGGCAAAGCAGGCGAAGCCAGACCTGAACCCAGGCGGGACAGGAAGGGGCTGCGGTCCTGCGGTTGCTGGCGTCTGCGGCGATCCCACGCCGTGATTCTCCCCCAGGCCGGGCGCAGCGCCTAACTCGCCGCCGCTGCAGCCGCCGGGCGAGGAGGGCCGTGGTCAGGGGCGCAGCGTGGCCTTGACGGTGCCGTCCGGCGCAGCGTGAAACACCACCGCGTCCGGGCCCACGTCGCGGACCGCGGCCAGGTCGGCCGGGTCGGGGCCGTCACCGTCACTGACCAGAGCCGCCGCCTCCAGGCTGTCGGCCCCGCTGGACACGGCCATGGCCACCGCCAGGTGCAGCGCCGACAGGCGCAGCGAGGGCAGCGCGACCGCCGCCGCGGCATAGGTCCGTCCGGTCTCATCGCGCACCGCGGCGCCCTCGGCAGCCATCACCCGCGCACGAGCCGAGCGGGCGAGCGTAATGATCTTGAGGTCTTCCGGGCCGGGCTGGGCCTCGCTCACCCGGCAGAGTCTAATCCGGCGCCCCCGGGCCCGCTCGCGCCGGCGTGATTGCCCGGCCGGCCCTCACCCGCCGCGCCATGGCCGTTACCCGCCGCTGACTCGCCGGCCCCGTTGCCTGGCTGAGCGATTCGCTCGACGGTCACGGCGGCGATCCGGTTGCGCCGGCCGGCCAGGCTCTCCGCGGTCAGCCGCAGGCCTGCCACCGTCGCCACCGAGCCGGCGATCGGCACCCGGCCGAGCCGCTGGGCCAGCAGCCCGCCCACGGTCTCCACATCCTCGGCCTCGATGTCAACCCCGAACAGCTCGCCGAGCTCCTCGACCGGCAGCCGCGCTGTCACCCTGGCCCGTCCCTCGCCGAGCCATTCCACCGGCGGCTGCTCTTTGTCGTACTCGTCGGCGATCTCACCAACGATCTCCTCGAGGATGTCCTCGATCGTGACCAGGCCAGCGGTGCCGCCGTACTCATCGATCACGATCGCGACGTGGATCTGGCGCGCCTGCATCTCGCGCAGCAGCGCGTCGATGGGCTTGCTCTCCGGCACGAACGTGGCCGGCCGCATGATCGACTCGACCTTCTCGACCGACTCGCCCTCGCGGTGCTCGTAGCTGCGGGTGACGATGTCCTTGAGGTACGCGATCCCGACGACGTCGTCCTCGTTCTCGCCGACGACCGGTATCCGGGAGAACCCGCTGCGCAGCGCCAGCGACAGCGCCTGGCGCAGGGTCTTGCCGCGCTCGACGAACACCATGTCGGTGCGCGGCACCATCACCTCGCGGACGATCGTGTCGCCGAGCTCAAACACCGAGTGGATCATCGCGCGCTCGCCGGGCTGGATCACCCGGCGCTGTTCCAGCAGGTCAACCAGGCCCCGCAGGTCCTCCTCGGAGCCCGGCCCGCCGCCACGGCCCGCCCCGCCGCCCGGGGTGAGCAGCAGTCGCGGCAGCGGCCCGAGCAGCCGGGTGACCGGAACCAGGATCGCGGCGGCGGCGCTGGCTATCCGCACCGCGTTGCGCCGCCCCAGCGACCTGGGAAAGGTTCCGGTGACCAGGTACACCGCCGCTGTCATGACGGCCGCTGTGATCACGAACGCACGCCACCCGGACCCGAGCCAGTGCACGAGCACGACGGTGACCAGGACGACGGCGGACAGCTCGGCCGCTATCCGGGCGAGCAGCAGCACGGACAGGTAGCGCGGCACGTCGGACAGCACGATCTGCAGCGGCGTCGATCCCCGGCCGACCCCGCGGCCCAGTTCCTTGGCCCCGGCCCTGGAGACCCTGGCCAGGGCCGCCTCGGCGGTCGCGCACCACCCGGCCAGCAGCGTCAGGACTACTGCCGCCGCCAGCAGCCAGCCCATGGCTCACTCACCCCGCGTTCTGTTCCTGGCCAGGCTGGCCTGCCGTGCCGCCAGGGTCGCCGTCGGCGTCGCGTTCCGGCCCCCAATCGGCGAGCAGGCGGTCCTGCAGGCCGAACATCGTCGCGTGCTCGTCCGGCTCGGCATGGTCATACCCCAGCAGGTGCAGGATGCCGTGGGTGCACAACAGGTCGAGTTCCTGCCGCGTGCTGTGCCCCGCCGCCGCGGCCTGCTTGATCGCTACCTGCGGGCACAGCACAACGTCGCCGAGCAGGGTTTCCGCCGCGTCGTCGTCGGTGCCGTGCTCGGCCTGGCCGCCGCCGGGGTGCGGCAGCCCGAGCTCGTCCATGGGGAACGCGAGCACGTCGGTCGGCCCATCCTCGCCCATCCAGCGCTGGTGCAGGCCGGCCATGGCCTCCTCGTCAACGAGCAGCACCGACAGCTCCGCCAGCGGGTGCACCCGCATCTGGTCAAGCACGTGCCTGGCCAGCGCCGCGAGGCCGGCCTCGTCGACCGCGACGCCGGACTCGTTGCGGATCTCGATGCTCATGTGTCCTCAGCGGGCCCGGTTGCCGGTGCGGCGGGGCCGGCCGCCACCCGGGAGCCGGTCGGAGTCCCCGGCGGCCGCCCGGCGCGCGTCGTAGCGCTCGTACGCGTCCACGATGTCGGCGACCAGCTTGTGCCTGACCACGTCGTGGCTGGTCAGCCGCGAGAAGTACACGTCGTCGACGCCGTCGAGGATCTCCTGGACCAGGCGCAGGCCGCTGGTCTGCCCGGCGGGCAGGTCGACCTGGGTGATGTCGCCGGTCACGACGATCTTGGAACCGAAGCCGAGCCTGGTCAGGAACATCTTCATCTGTTCCGGCGAGGTGTTCTGCGCCTCGTCGAGGATGATGAACGAGTCGTTCAGGGTGTTGTGGGTGAGCAGGAAGTCTTCCGTGGTGTACAGGGAGTCGGCCGCCGCCACCGAGATGCAAACGGCCTGCGCCGTGCCGGCCGGCTCGATGCTCTCGACGAACCGCATCGGCCGCCCGCCGCCGCCTTCGGCCATGTACTTGTCGCGCTTGCGGGTGAGCCGGAACGGCTCGATGCCTTCCGGAAGCCGGATGTCGATGATGTACGCGTCGTGCCGGTGATGGACCGGGCGGCCCTTGGCCCGGCCCGGCGTCCGCCCGAGCGCCGGGCGAACTCGCGTGCAGGTCACCCCGCCGAGCGACCGCACGAGGAAAATCACATCGTCGCGGAGCCGCGGCGAGACGGTCGTGTATTGGACGCGGCAGGTCCGGCCGCGCTGCGTGACCGGGCCGCCGTCGGTGTCCAGCAGGCCCTGCAGCACGGCCAGCCGGACCTTCGCCGAGTTGTGCAGGTAGACCTCTGGGACGAACTTGGTCATCGATCGCATGCCGTACAAGCCGAGCTGGCGCATTGCGTCGGTCACCGGGTTGTGAACGAGGACCCTGCCCTGCCAAGGTGACGTTCCCTGGCTCAACACATAGTTGAGGCCACCTTTGGGCCGGACGTCGATGCCAGGCAACCGTACCTGTAGCTCCCAAGCCAGTTCGACGTCGTCGGTGGAGAAACTCGGGGTAACCGGTGCTATCAGGCAGCCGTCGCCGAGGAGCAGTCCGAGCGCGTACGGGTCCATCGGCACCGGCTGGTACGGGAAGCACACCGGCGCGCTGTGCATCGGCAGCTCGTAGCGGTGGTAGTGGTTCGCCCGCAGGTTCCCGATCATCTCGCGGGTTTCCAGAACCCGGTACGGCTTGCCGCGGCGGCGGTCGTCGCGGGTGGTCACGGCCCAGAGGTGATCGCCCGAGCACAGCACTGAGGCGCCGTCCTGGGTGGTGAGCCGGTACATGTCCTTCTCGCCCTGCGGGTACACGCCGAGCACCGGCGTCGGCTCGCCGTTGGACCCGATGACCAGATCGCCGACGGCCAGCGATCCAATCGGCCGGAAGCCGTCCGGGGTCAAAACGGGAGAATCTACGCGAATCGCCCTGCCGCGCATGTATGCCAACGGGGCTATTTCGATCGTGCCGGCGGCCGTGAGCTTCGGGATCGAGTCGGGGTCGATCATGTCGTGCAGGGCGTCGTAGAGCGGGCGCAGGTAGGGGTCGATCTTCTCGTAGAGCGTGCCGGGCAGGAAGCCGAGCCGCTCCCCCGCCTCCACCGCCGGCCGGGTCAGGATGATCCGGTTGAACTCCTTGGCCTGCAGCGCCTTCACCGCCTTGGCCATGGCCAGGTACGTCTTGCCGGTGCCGGCCGGGCCGATCGCGAACACGACAGTGTGCTTGTCGATCGCGTCGACGTACCGCTTCTGGTTCAGCGTCTTGGGCCGGATCGTGCGGCCCCGGGCGGACAGGATGTCCAGGGTCAGCACGTCGGCCGGCCGGGCGCCGGACTTCCGGCGCAGCATCGCGACGCTGCGCTCGACCACGTCGGCGGCGAGTTCGGCGCCGCTGGCCAGCAGCCGGGTGAGCTCGTCGAACAGCCGCGCGACGAGCGCGGTCTCCTCCGGTGTGCCGGTGACGGTGATCTCGTTGCCGCGCACGTGGATGTCGGCGCCGAAGGCGCCCTCGATCACGTGCAGAAGCTCGTCCCGCGATCCGAGCAGGCTGACCATCGAGTGGTCATCCGGTATAACGATCTTGACGCGGGTGCGGCCGTCCGGTGACAGCTCACCTTTGCGTGGATCTGTGGGAGTTTCTGTCAAGTGCCCTTCCCCGCCGCCCTGGCACACGCCCGGGTCCGCATGCATGCCATGTTATCCGCCGCCTCCGACGGGCAACCCGGCATCAGCCGGGCGGCCAGTCCAGCGGCCTGCCGCCGAGGACGTGCGCGTGCACGTGGTGGACCGCCTGGCCGGCGTCCGAGCCGGTGTTGAACACCACCCGGTAGCCGGTCTCCGCCACGCCTGACTTGGCAGCCGCCAGCGCCGCCTGAGCCGCCAGCTCGTCGAGCAGGCCGTCCCCGGCCGCGGCGAGCGTCGCCAGGTCCTGATGGTGCTCCTTGGGTATCACCAAAACGTGCACGGGCGCCTGAGGGTTTATGTCCTGAAATGCAATAGTACGTTGGCTCTCGAGGACTCGCGTTGCCGGGATCTCCCCCGCCGCGATTCCACAGAACAAGCAGTCAGCCACGCGGCCGATCTTAACCGTTGCCCCGCCTAACAGGCCGACGACATATACAGTTGCAGTACTGAACCCCTGGCGCACCACCCCTTAGGGTGCACGGCCCAGCGAGCGCTGACTTCCCGTGCCACCACACTCGTTATCTAGCGGCGGTCGCGGGGATGCGAACTCATTACGGCATGGGTGTGGGGGCGGTGGGATCGTTTAAACCACGCGGCGCGTGGCAGCCTGGCGCGAAGACGCGACATGACGACCGGTGAATCTGGCGGCGCGTTCACAATGACGCCCGGTGAACCTGATGGTGAACCTACGCGTCCAATTCACGTGACCGAAACCCTGCTGGCGGATACCGCCCTGGGCTCGGTTCCGGCCGACTGGGACGCCGACCGGGCAGTGACCGCGCTGTACAGCACGCACTACCGTTCCTTGGTGCGGCTCGCGGCTCTGCTGGTTCGTGACGTCGCAACGGCGGAGGAAGTAGTGCAGGACTCGTTCGTCGCGATGCACGGCGGCTGGCGCCGGCTGAGGGACAGCGAGAAGGCGCTGTCCTACCTCCGGCAGTCGGTGGTGAACCGGTCCCGCTCCGTGCTGAGACATCGCGTGGTCGTGGACCGGAATGCCCCGAAACCGTCGCCGGACATGCCGAGCGCCGAGCATGGTGCGATCGTTCTGCTGGAGCGGTCGGCCGTGGTCTCGGCCCTGCGCACGCTGCCGCCGCGGCAGCGCGAGGCGCTCGTGCTCCGGTACTACGGCGACATGTCCGAAGCCCAGATCGCCGACATCATGGGGATCAGCAGGGGCGCTGTGAAGAGTCATACGGCCAGGGCCATGTCTGCGCTGCGCAGTGTGCTGGAGCGTGAGGCATGACGCGTTTGGATCTCGAGGAGATTCTGCGCCGGGAGTTGTACGCCGCCGCAGAGTCCGTCGAGCCAGCGGCCGACGGTCTCAACCGGATCCGGGACCGGTTGTCGGCGCCCCGCCCGCTGCCCGTCGCCTGGCTGATGGTCGCATGGACCAGCGTCGGCCAGCCAGCGCTGCTCCTGGTGGACCAGGTACTGGTGGCGTTCGGGGACTGGCTGCTCGCGGTGCTGCGGCCGGTGCTCCGGCCGCTGCACCCGGTCGCCGAGTGGCTGCGGCCGGTCACCAGCAGGGTGCGTGCCTTGTTCCGGCCGCGCACCGAGCCGAGCGGCCGCCCGTCGCGCTACGCGTGGCTGCGGCCCGCCTTGGCCATGGCCGCGGTCGTCGCGGTCGCGGTCGCGGGCGGCTTCGCCCTCTCCGGGCTGCCGCGCCAGATCCAGCAGGCCGCGAACTCGATGCTGTCGAACCCGTCGCACACCGCGAAGAGCGGACGGTCCGGGGTCACCGGCAGCGGGAAGCAATTGCAGACGCCTGGCGTCTCCTCGCCAGCACCGAGCCCCGCCGCCAGCTGCTCGCCGTCGGCGAAGGCGAGCACGGCGCCGACGCCCACGCCGACGCCGACGCCAACCCCGACACCCACCCCGACGCCGTCCGCCACGCCGTCGCCCTCGTCATCGGCCACGCCCACACCGACCCCGAGTGCCAGCAGCGACGACCCCACGACGTCGGCAGTTGTCGGCCAGTCCGCCGAGGACGCCGGGAACGTGGTGCTGACCAGCGCGGTTCACCCGGTCTCGGGTAGCAAGTCTCACCCGTCGCCGTCTCCGTCGTGCACGCCCGGCTCTAGCTGAAAGCCGAACCGGCGCCGCATCCCCCCGTTACGGCCAGCGAGCCGATTTGGCCAGCGCGAGCGCTGCCGCCACCGCGCCGGCCGAGGACGAGCGCAGCACCGTCGGCCCGAGCCGGGCGGGAACGGCCCCGGCATTCGCCAGGGCGTCGGCCTCGGCCGGGCTCACCCCGCCTTCCGGCCCGACGATCACGACGACCTCCCCCCGGTTCGGCATCGCGAGGCTGGCGAACGCGGCCGGGGCGCCGGGGTCGAGCAGGATCGCAAGTTCGGCGGCGGCGGCCCTGCGCACGATGGCGGGCGTCCCCTCCGGGCCCGTCACGTCGGGGATCCAGGCGCGCCGTGACTGCTTGGCCGCCTCCCGCGCGGTCGCGCGCCAGCGCGCCAGCGCCTTGCCGGCCCGGTCGGCGCGCCAGCGGGCCACGCAGCGCTCGGCCTGCCAGGCGACAACCGCGTCGACACCGACCTCGGTCATGATCTCAACGGCAAGCTCGCCGCGGTCGCCCTTGGGAATGGCCTGAACCACGACGATCCTCGGCTCGGCTGCCGGGACCGCCCGCCTGGCCAGGACCTCGAGCTCGATCACGCCAGGCTGGGTGCGGGTCACCACGCATTCGGCGATCGTGCCCGCGCCGTCCGTGACGTCGGCCCGCTCGCCCACCGACAGCCGGCGCACGGTGGCGGCATGCCGCCCCTCGGCCCCGGAGAGGGTGATCGAGCCACCCCCGAGCTCGGCGCCGTCGGCCAGGAAGACCGGTGCCGTGGTCTTGGCCTGGGCCCCCGGGGTGCCGCCCACGTTCCCGGCCCCCTTCCCTTTGGCGCGGGAGGCTCAGCGGCCGTTGAACGCGTCGCGGAGCCGGGAGAAGAACCCCTGCTGGCCCGGCTGGAACTTGCCCGGCGGCGACTCCTCGCCGCGCATCTTGGCCAGCTCCTTGAGCAGGTTCTCCTGCTCGGGCTCGAGCTTTGTCGGCGTCTCCACGGTCACGTGGATGACCAGGTCACCGCGGCCCGACGCGTTCAGGTGCGCCGTTCCCTGCCCGTAGAGCGGTATCGCCTGCCCGGACTGGGTTCCCGGCCTGATGTCCACGTCGGCCGGGCCGTCCAGGGTCTGCACCTTCAGCGTGGCCCCGAGCGCCGCGGCCACCATCGGGATCGTCACCGTGCAGTGCAGGTCGTCGCCCTGGCGCTCGAAGATCGTGTGCGGCCGCTGCACGATCTCGAGGAACAGGTCACCGGCCGGCCCGCCGCCCGGCCCGGTCTCGCCCTCGCCGGCCAGCTGGATGTGTGTCCCGTCCTCCACGCCGGCCGGGATCCGCACCTTGATCGTGCGGCGGGTGCGCACCCGGCCCTCGCCGTCGCACTCCGGGCACGGCCTGCGGATCACGGTGCCGAAGCCGCCGCAGCCGGGGCACGGCCGCGACGTCATCACCTGGCCGAGGAACGACCGGGTGACCTGGCTCACCTCGCCGCGCCCGCTGCAGACCTCGCACGTCTCCGGGTGGGTGCCGGGCGCCGTGCCCTCGCCCGAGCAGCTCGGGCAGACAACGGCGGTGTCCACCACCAGGTCCCTTGTCGTGCCGAACGCGCACTCGGCCAGGTCGAGCTCGACCCGGATCGTCGCGTTCCGGCCCCGCCGCGCCCTGCTCCGCGGCCCCCTGGTGGCCGTTCCAGCGCCGAAGAAGGCGTCCATGATGTCGCTGAAGGGGAAACCGGCGCCGAAGCCTCCTGGGCCCGCTCCGGCCTGCGCGAAGGGATCAGCTCCCAGGTCGTACATCTGCCGCTTGCCCGGGTCGGACAGCACCTCATAGGCCTGGGTGATCTCCTTGAACCGCTCCTGCGTCTCCGGGTCGGGGTTGACGTCCGGATGCAGCTCCCTGGCTAGTCTGCGATAGGCCTTCTTGATCTCATCAGGATCAGCGTCGCGCCTAACGCCAAGGACGCCGTAGTAATCGTTCGCCACGCGCATCCCCTACGACTCCGCCAAAATCTGACCCACATACCGTGCCACCGCGCGCACCGCTCCCATCGCCGTCGGGTAGTCCATTCGTGTCGGGCCGAGCACGCCCAGGCTTGCCAGCGCCCGATCGCCGGAACCATAGCCCGTTGCCACCACAGAGGTACTCTGCAGGCCCTGCACCTCATTTTCAGAACCGATTCTGACCGTCAGCGATTCCTGGTCACCGGACTCGCCGAGCAGCCGCATGAGCACAACCTGTTCCTCGAGCGCCTCGAGCACCTCGTGCAGGCCCTGAGCGAAGTCGGCAGCCGTCAGGTTGGCCGCGCCGCCGACGACGATCCGCTCCTCGTGCCGCTCCACAAGAGTTTCCAGGATCACCGAGAACACCGCAGCCGCATTCGCACGCTCGACCGGTTCCACCCGGGCCGGCAGTTCGGCGACCACCGAAGCCACCTCGGTCAGCCTGCGCCCGTCGAGGCAGGCGTTGAGAACCGCACGCAGCTGCGTGATCGATTCCTCGGCGATCGCGCCGGGCAGGTCAACCGAGCGCTGCTCCACCCGCCCGGTGTCGGTGATCAGCACCAGCAGCAGCCGCCGGTCGGCCAGCGGCACCAGCTCGATGTGCCGCACCGCGGACCGGGTGAGCGACGGGTACTGGACCACCGCCACCTGCCGGGTCAGCTGCGCGAGCAGCCGGACCGTCCGCATTACCACGTCGTCGAGGTCGTAGGCGCCGGCCAGGAACGTCTCGATCGCCCTGCGCTCTGCGGACGAAAACGGCCTGACCCCGGACAACCGGTCGACGAACAGCCGGTAGCCCTTGTCGGTCGGCACGCGACCCGCGCTCGTGTGCGGCTGCACAATGAAGCCCTGCTCCTCGAGCACGGCCATATCATTGCGGATGGTCGCCGGGGAGACGTCAAGGTTGTGCCGGTCGACGATGGACTTTGAGCCAACCGGTTCGTTAGTGGACACGTAGTCCTCGACGATGGCGCGCAGCACCGCCAACTTCCTGTCGTCGAGCACGCGCTCACCTCCCTGGCACTCCGATGTCACGAGTGCCAAGTCTATGGCGGGAAGGATACTGGGATGGAGCACCAACGTCACGGCCGAGTTCCAGGACGCTGTCGTTGCGAGCTAGCGTGAGAGCGGGAAAGGACCGGGCAGCGGAACGCTCATGACCAGCAACCCATCGCAGCCGACGCCTGAGTGGCGAGCATCCGGGCCAGCGTCATCGGAACCGCTTGACGCCCTCCCGGCGGCCGATGACGGCTTCAAGGCGCCGTCGGACCGCTTCCACACCGGACCCCAGGACGCTCTGCGCACCGGCCAGCAGGCCCGCGAACAGGGCGGCGGCGCGGGCCGGTGGCCGACGACGCGGGCACCTTGGCCGAAGCCGTCCGTGGCGCAAGTCGCCCCCCGGCCGGATCCGGAGACCGGAGCCTCCGCATCGGCGGCCCCGGCGCCGCCGGCCGCGGCGCCGGCGGCGGGGGAACCCGGCGGCACGGGAGGTCCCGCCGACCCCGGTGACGAGCGCCTGGCCACGCTCAGCTACCTGGGGGTGCCCTTCCTCGGCCCCCTGGTCCCGCTGGTCGTTTACGTGCTCAAGCGGGGGGAGTCGAGCTACGTGCGCAGCCACGCGGCCCAGGCGCTCAACCTGGCGATCACCACGCTGCTCTACACGATCTGCGCGCTGATCCTCGGCACCATGCTGGCCCTGGACAACATCGTGATCGCGCTCATCATCGTGGTGCCGCTCGCCGTGGCGTTGTGGCTGGCCACGCTCGCTTACGTGATCGTCGCCGGATCCAGCGCGAACCGGGGCGACTACTACACAATCCCGTCCGCGCTCTGCGCCTCGATCGTGCACTAGCCGCGCCCGGCATTTCGTGATCTCGCCGGACAAGCCGCGCCGGGTCCGGTCAGTCGGTCAGGCCGCGGATCACCGCGTCGGCCAGCAGCCTGCCCGAGGCCGTCAGGACCACCCTTCCGCCGGCATGCGCCGCCGGCTCGGCGAGGCCGTCCTGGACGGCCGCAGCCGCCGCCGCCCGGCCCGCCGGCGACAGCTCGGCCAGCGGGCAGCCGGTCGCCAGCCGGGTCAGCAGCATGATCCGTTCGGTCCTGCGCTCCGGCGCGGTCAGGATCTCGCGCGCCTGCCCCGGGCTCGTCCCGGCCGCGATCCTGGCCGCGTACGCGGCCGGGTGCCGCACGTTCCACCACCGGGTTCCGGCGACGTGGCTGTGCGCGCCCGGGCCGATGCCCCACCAGTCGCCGCCGGTCCAGTAGAGCAGGTTGTGCCGGGACATCGCGTCCGGCGACGCCGCCCAGTTGGAGATCTCGTACCAGTGCAGGCCCGCGGCGGCCAGCAGCTCGTCGGCGGCCAGGTACCGGTCCGCCATCGCGTCGTCGTCCGGCGCGGCGAGCTCTCCCCGGCCGATCCTGGCGGCCAGCCTGGTGCCCTGCTCGACGATCAGCGCGTAGGCCGAGATGTGGTCGGGCCCGGCGGACACGGCACCGCGGACCGAACGGCCCCAGTCCTCGTCGCTCTCCCCCGGGGTCCCGTAGATCAGGTCCAGGCTGACGTGCTCGAAACCCGCCGAGCGGGCCCACGACACGCACTTTTCCGGCCGCCCGAGCTCGTGCTTTCGGTCCAGAACGCGCAGCACGTGGCTGACCGCGCTCTGCATGCCGATTGAGATGCGGGTGAAGCCGCTTGCCCGGAGTTCCGCGAGAGCCGGCTGATCGACCGTCTCCGGGTTCGCCTCGGCGGTCACCTCGGCGCCCGGGACCAGGCCGAACTCGCCGCCGATCGCGGCCAGAATCGCGCCGAGGTCGCCGGGTGGCAGCAGCGTCGGCGTCCCGCCGCCGAAGAACACCGTCGCGGCGGGCCGGGCAGCCGCGCCGAGCACCTTCCGGGCCAGCCGGATCTCCTCGATCGCCTGATCCGCGAAGGATTCCCTGGTGACACCCGGCCCAAGCTCGGCGGCGGTGTACGTGTTGAAGTCGCAGTAGCCGCACCGGGTCGCGCAGAACGGCACGTGCACGTAGACGCCGAACGGGCGCTCGCCGGACTCGGCAAGGGCGTGCGGCGGGAGCGCGCCGTCGGCGGGGACGGGCGCGCCTTCCGGTGGCGGGCCTGGGGACACACCGGCACGGTAGCCCCGGTTCCGCCGCCGGTCGAACCGGCCGGGCGAACCGCGGCCAGCCGACGCCTGCCCGCTGGCCAGCGGGTTAAGCTGGCGGCATCGGGGAGCTGGAGGTGCCGATGACGGCGCGATCGGGGTACAGAATTCCCGCCGGGGGCGACGCCTACCTGCGGGCATCCACCGCTGACCGGGAGCGCGCCTTCGACGTGCTGAAGGCCGGCTACGCCGAGGGCAGGCTGACCAAGGAGGAGTACGACGGCCGGGCAAACCGGGCGTTTTACGCGCACACGCTCGGCGATCTGGCCGCGGTCGTCGCGGACCTCCCCGGCGGGCATCCGGCCCAGCAGGCCTGGCCGGCGACACCGCCCAGGACCAACCCGCTCGCGGTCGCCTCGCTGGGGTGCGGCCTTGGCCAGCTCTTCCTCGGCCCGCTGAGCACGATCCCGGCCATCGTCCTCGGCCACATGGCCCGCCGCGAGATACGCCGCACCGGTGAGGACGGCACCGGCCTGGCCACCGCCGGGCTGGTGCTCGGCTGGATGGGTTTCGGCCTGCTGGTCCTGGCTTGCCTGTTCATCGGGGTGATCGTCGCCGCCATTGCCCGGCTCTGACCGTCGCGCCGCGGCCGGCGCCCGGCACCCGCCCGCCGGGCGGCGCGCTCAGCGCCGCTTGTCCGGGCCCTGCTCGGTGGACAGCGCGGCGACAAATGCCTCCTGCGGCACCTCGACCCGGCCGATGACCTTCATCCGGCGCTTGCCCTCCTTCTGCCTCTCCAGCAGCTTGCGCTTGCGGGTGATGTCGCCGCCGTAGCACTTGGCGAGCACGTCCTTGCGCAGCGCGCGGATGTTCTCGCGGGCGATCACCCGCGAGCCGATGGCCGCCTGGATCGGCACCTCAAACTGCTGCCGAGGGATCAGCTCCTTCAGCCGGGCAGTCATCGCCAGGCCGTACTCGCGCGCCTTGTCCGCGTGCACGATCTGGCTGAACGCGTCCACCGGCTGGCCCTGCAGCAGGATGTCGACCTTCACCAGGTTGGCCTCCTGCTCGCCGGCCGGCTCATAGTCCAGCGACGCGTAACCCCGGCTGCGCGACTTCAGCTGGTCGAAGAAGTCGAAGATGATCTCGGCGAGCGGCATCGTGTACCGGATCTCCACCCGGTCCGCGGACAGGTAGTCCATGCCGAGCAGTGAGCCGCGCCTGGCCTGGCACAGTTCCATGATCGTGCCGATGTAGTCACTGGGGGCCAGCACCGTCGCCCGCACCACGGGCTCGAAGACCTTGCCGATCTTGCCGTCCGGGAACTCGCTGGGGTTGGTGACGGTCAGTTCCTCGCCTGCCTCCATCACCACCCGGTAGACGACGTTCGGCGCGGTGGAGATCAGCGACAGGTCGAACTCCCGCTCCAGCCGCTCCCTGACGATGTCCATATGCAGCAGGCCCAGAAACCCGCAGCGGAAGCCGAACCCGAGCGCGGTCGACGTCTCCGGCTCGTAGACCAGCGAGGCATCGTTCAGCCGGAGCTTGTCCAGCGCGTCGCGGAGCTCCGGGTAGTCGTCCCCGTCCAGCGGGTACAGCCCGGAGAACACCATCGGCCTGGGGTGGTCGTAGCCGGGCAGCGGCTCGAGCGCGGGCCTGCTCGCGCTCGTCACGGTGTCGCCGACCCGCGCCTGGCGCACGTCTTTCACCCCGGTGATCAGGTAGCCGACCTCGCCGGCGGCCAAGCCGTCGGACGGAACCGGCTCCGGCGAGATCACGCCGACCTCCAGGGTCTCGTGCACCGCCTTGGTGGACAGCATCAGCGTCTTCTCGCGCCGGGACAGCCGGCCGTCCACCACCCGGACGTAGGTCACCACGCCGCGGTAGGTGTCGTATACCGAGTCGAAGATCATGGCCCGGGCCGGTGCGTCGAGGTCCCCCGCGGGCGGCGGCACCTGCTCCACGACGGCGTTCAGCAGGTCGGCGACCCCCTCGCCGGTCTTGGCCGAGACCCGGAGGATGTCCGCCGGGTCGCAGCCGATCAGGCCCGCGATCTCGGCCGCGTACTTCTCCGGTTCCGCGGCCGGCAAGTCGATCTTGTTCAGCGCCGGGATCAGGGCCAGGTCGGCGTCGAGCGCCAGGTACAGGTTGGCCAGGGTCTGCGCCTCGATGCCCTGCGCGGCGTCGACCAGCAGGACCGCGCCCTCGCAGGCGGCCAGGGACCTGGACACCTCGTAGGAGAAGTCGACGTGGCCGGGCGTGTCGATCAGGTTCAGCACGTACTCGCGGCCGTCCCTGCCGCGCCAGGGCAGCCGGACCGCCTGGCTCTTGATCGTGATGCCGCGCTCGCGTTCGATGTCCATCCGGTCCAGGTACTGCGCGCGCATCTGCCGCTCGCCCACGACGCCGGTGAGCTGGAGCATCCGGTCCGCGAGCGTGGACTTGCCGTGATCGATATGGGCGATGATGCAGAAATTGCGGATCACCGCCTGGTCGGTACGGCCAGGCTCGGACATGGGTGGCTGCTCCCGCAGGACTCGATGCGATCGGCCACCGCCGCTGGACGTGCGCGCGCTGGCAGATCCTTGTCGCCGTCTATGGTCGCACGCCGCGGCGGATGCCAAGGCCAGCAGGCGGCCCGGGTCCGTTTCGGACGCGCGTTCGATTGGGGCCAAAGTGCGGGCGCTGCCGCTGCGATGCAATCCAGCGTGCTTAACGCGGCGCTGGCCGGCGCGTGACGCCAGGCTGAGACATTCCGTGCTGTACCACCAGCCCCACCAGCCCCAACCGCCCCAGCAGGGATCCGCTCAGACACTCGATTTCCGTGATCTGGGTGGATAACGACCAAATACACGACGTTTGCCACCCAGATCATGAAACCGCTGCCGACGACACCACCAGCACGTCGGCAGCGGGCCGGCGACACCACCGCCGGCCACCGCGCGGCCCACGCCGGCGGCCGAACCCGGGCCGTAACGATGTGAAGGGGCCCGCGCTGTTGCTGTATGAACAGCGTGGGTCCCACGACATCATTGGAAATGGCCGCGGCGGCCGGCCGGCC
>JASHOI010000333.1 GCA_030041195.1 Streptosporangiaceae bacterium
TCCCCGGCCATCATCAATTCCGGTGTCGGCCACTATCACCTGCAGTTCGCGGTGCTGCCGCCGCTGATCATCGACGCGGTGCTGCGGATCGTCACCGGCCGCGGCGGTGCCGGCCGCCGCGCTGCCATCCGCACCGGAGTCTGGCTTGGCCTGCTGGTGGCCGCGCAGCTGTTCATCGGGGAAGAACTGCTGGCCGACTCGGGGATCACCGCGCTCGTGCTCGTCGCGGTGCTCGTGGCCGGGCATCCACGGGGCGTTCGCGTTAAGGCCCGTAATGCGCTGTTCGGGCTGGCCACGGGGCTCCTCGTGGTGCTGGTGGTCGGCGGGCACGCGCTCTGGGTGCAGTTCCACGGGCCGCTGACACAGCACAACCATCCGGTGGGGCCCGACCCGTTCACGAACCGGGCCTCCTTCTTCGTGAACCCTTCCTCGAACCTGCTGTTCCACACGTCGACCAGCGCGGCCTCGGCCGCACACTACGGCAAGGGGCTCGCGGAGTACCTGGCCTACCTGGGCTGGCCGCTGCTCGTGGTGCTCGTGGCGGCCTCGATCCGGTACTTCCGGGATCCGAAGGTCCGCGCCGCCGCGATCACCTGGGTGGTGCTCGAGGTGCTCTCGTTCGGCGGCGGCAACATGCACAGCGGCAGCTGGTTCAGCATCCCCGGATGGGTGCTGCCGTTCCACTGGCTGCAGGGCTCACCCGTGCTCAGCCAGGTGCTGCCGGACCGGCTGTCCATCCTCGCGGACGGCGCGGCTGCCGCCGTGCTCGCGTTCGCGCTGGACCTGGCGCGCTCGTCGCCCCGCCCGGCCTGGAACTGGCGGCGCGGCGCGATCCCGATCGCGATCGCGGTCGTCGCGGTGCTGCCGCTGATCCCGGTGCCGTACCAGGTGGCGCCGACCACGCCGGTTCCGGCCGGCTGGCAGACCGCTTTCGCCAGGCTCAAGCTGGCACCAGGCGCACGGGTGCTGGTCGTTCCGGTCGGGTCCGGCCGCCGTCCGGAGGTGCTGCGCTGGGTGGCGGACACCGGCGAGCCTGCCACGATGATCGGCGGCTATTTCGTCGGGCCCAACAAAGAGGGCCAGCAGATGGTCTACATCCCCGGGCCGGCCACGACCGCCGCGGAGTACCTGGACGCGCTGTGGAACGGCTGGCCGAACCAGGGCCAGCTGCCGCACGGGCTGATCCAGTCCGATTTCGCGTACTGGCGCCCTTCCGCCGTGGTCGCGGTGACCGGCCCGGGGTCGGAACTCGGCCGCTACCTGATCGGCGTGCTCGGCTGGCCGAGCTTCCGGGTCGGCCAGGTGCTGGCGTGGCGGACCCCCGAGGTCAGCGCGGAAGCGCGTTCCTGACCAGGTCGGCGACGTACGGCGGCCAGACGGCCTCCTCGGTGGCGTCCAGCTCGGCGAGCGTCCACCAGCGCCAGGCGGCGATGCGGTCGGACGCGTGCATCGCCTCGACGCCGCGGATCTCGCGGCGGGCCCGGTCGGTGCGGGCCAGGTAGAGGCGCTCGTGCTGGTACACCATCTGCCCGTCGTAGTCCATGTCGAAGCTGCGCCGGTCCACCTCGTCGAGAAGGGTCACGTCGTCCCAGCCGGTTTCCTCCTCGAGCTCGCGCAGCGCGGCCGCCCGGTAGTCCTCGCCGTCGTTCAGGCCTCCGCCGGGCGTGGACCAGTGATGGCCGTTCGGCGGCGCGTCGTCGTAGCGCATCAGCAGCACGCGGTCTTCGGGGTCCAGCAGCAGCACCCGGGCGGCTCGGCGCACGGGCAGGGGGTCGGGCACCAGTCCAGCCTAGCTGCGCCGTCAGCCCCGTGGCGGGCCCGCCAGCCCGGGCCTGCCCCTTCGGCGGCGTGGCGGCAGCTGCGAGCTCTCGACCGTGGCCGATTCGCGTTCCCTTTCGGCCCGGCTGGCCCCGTTGGACCCGTGCGACGCGCGTGCGTGCCGGGGGCCGAGTTTCTTCAGGCGCACCGCTGGCCCGTCGGCGGGCAGGTCGATGGGCCCGTCCACGCGTCCTTCCGGGTCGACGGTGTAGTCGGCGCGCCGGGTCTCGTCGAACCCGGCCGGCACCCGGGTCACGCGGAAGATCGCCGTGAGCACGATCGTGACGGCGAAGTTCAGGACCAGAGCCGCGATCGCGATGTACACAACGTGCCCGAGCACCGGGGCCGTTGAGGCGCCGAAGTGCGCCTGGCCGTTCCCCGGCGTCCGCCACGCCTCGACGGTGCCGTACGCCATCCCCACCGCCCAGCCGATGACCAGCGCAAACCGGTGGAACCAGCGCGTGTAGAGGCCGACCACGATCGTCGGGAAGATCTGCGCGATCCAGATCCCGCCGAGCAGCTGCAGGTTGATCGAGAAGGTCCTGTTCAGCGCCAGCACGAAGGCCAGCGCGCCAACCTTCATGACCAGCGAGGCCAGCCGTGCGACGCGGGTCTCCTCCGCGGGGGAGGCGTTGGGGCGCAGGAGTTCCTTGTACACGTTGCGGGTGAACAGGTTCGCTGTGGCGATCGACATGATCGCGGCGGGCACGAGCGCGCCGATCACGATCGCGGCGTAGCCGATCCCGGCGAACCAGCTCGGGAACATGTGCTCGAACAGCAGCGGAACCGACAGCTGGGTGTTGCCGCCGCCCGCCTTGACGCCCGCGTTGACCGCCGGGACCGCGCGCGCCAAGTAGCCGAACAGCGCGATCAGCCCGAGCACCAGCGTGAACGCGGGGAGCGCGGCCAGGTTGCGCCTGACCACATCACGCCGCTTCGCTGCGTACATGCCCGTTACCACGTGCGGGTACATGAAGAGAGCGAGTGCCGAGCCGAGCGAGAGGGTCGCGAACGACCACTCGCCGGCCGGCGGCACGTTGAGACCGCCGTACGGCTTGCCGGTCGCCGGGTTGGTCGTCTTCAAGTGCGCCGCCGCGATGCCGAAGATGTGGCCCCAGCCGCCGAGCCGGGCCGGGATATACAGGATCGCGACGATGACCGTCACCCAGATCAGCGTGTCCTTGACAAACGCGATCAGCGCCGGTGCCCGCAGTCCCGCCAGATAGGTGTATGCGGCGAGGATCACGAACGCGATGAGGAGCGGGAGATCCCTGAGGACCGGGTTGGCCGAGTTCGTGCCGATCCCCAGCACGATCAGCACGGACTCGATGCCGACCAGCTGCAGCGCGATGTACGGCATCGTGGCCAGGATGCCGGTGAACGTGACCGCGAGCCCGAGGCCCTGCGAGCCGTAACGGCCCCGGGCGAACTCGCCCGGCGTAACGTAGCCGCGCGCGCGGGCCACCGACCAGAGCCGTGGGGCGAAGATGAACACGATCGGGTAGACCATGATCTGGTAGGCCAGCGCGTAGAAGCCTGCGGCACCGACGGCGTAGACCAGCGCGGGCACCGCGATCAGCGTGTACGCGGTGTAGATGTCGCCGCCGAGCAGGAACCAGCTCACGAACGTGCCGAACCCGCGTCCGCCGAGTCCCCACTCGTTCAGGTGCATCGGTTCCTCGGCAGGGCGCCACCTGGCCGCGCCGAAGCCGATCAGGGTGACCGCCAGGAACGCGATGACGAGAATGGCGAACGAGACCGTGTTCACATGACTTAGCACCGCACCTCCCCGCCGCCGCGTGGCCCGTTTTCCCGAGCGAACGCAGCTAACCTGGCGGCGACTGACAGGATCGTGAACGCGGCCCGCGCTCCAGGACCCGTGCCCCTGGGTCTGGAATCTGCCATCGCAGCCTCTCAGAGGTGTGATGCGGTGTAGTGCCCTGTGGCATGGGATGTCCCCCGTAAGACCACAAGGTGCAAACGATCGCGCTACGACGATTCTGCACCGTAACTGGCCAGGTTATGGCGTTTTTGCCGTACTGGACTGCAGCTCAGCGCGGCAACGGGGCTAGGCAGGGGCCTGGCTGGAGCCCGGGATGACGGCTTGGGGGAGGAAAATTACCCGCAGCAGCCGGACGACTACCCGTCCGCCAGGTCCTGAACCTGCTGCCTGGTGATGGTGAGATGTATCCCGTCGCCGAATCCGCCGATCTTGCCGGCCGGGACGGCCACCTCCTTGTGCCGCCACAGGCCTTCCTTGAGCAGCACGCGCACATGGGTCACCTGGTGGCTCTCCGGGTCAATGCTGAGCGCGCGGAGTTCCCCGACGTCGCCGTCGGTGGCATGAACGTGATCGCCGCGCCGCTCTTCCTCCTCGGTCGCTGGCAGGAGCCGGGGGACGAGGTCGACGGTGCCCTCATTGAGATCGCCGCCCCGAACCGGAGGCGCCTGGCCGCCGTCCCAGCGCGGTTCGTCGTCCGCGCCTCGCCAGCCCTCCGGGATCACCTCGACCGGGCCGGGGCCGGGGAGTATCTCCGCCAGGGTTTCCTCGGCCGGACTGAGGTCTTTGAACTCGGCTTCGGTGTAGCGGAGCTTGATCGTGCCGGACGCGGCGTCGACGTGGTCCAGCGGAACCAGCCGGGCGAGCCCCTCCCGGTCCCTCGGCTCGACCACGAGGTGGGTGACCGTCCGGGTGCTGCGGTCCACGACCAGGCTCTTCACCTCGCAGGGCAACGTGTCGCCGGCACAGCGAGCCTCGCTCCCGATCTCGAGCGTTATCTCTGCCATGGGACGCCCTCCTCATTGCGGCCTGGCCAGCATGCCAGCTGGAGTCTGTAGACGATGAAGGTTGGCACACCGGCAAGGTCTGCCAGCTCGGATGGGAACCGCTCTATCGCCTCTTCCGACGGTTGCGGCTCGGCGATCCGGTCGATGACGAAGCCCGCGTCGGCGAAGGCGCCGGCTACCGCCGACAGCGGCCGTCGCCAGAACTGCTGAGACACCTCTACATCGGCCTTGCGCCAGGTCTGCGCGACAAGCTCGGTGTCGAAGTACCCGCCGTGGCGACCGGGCAGGGGCGGACCGAACGGATGATCGAGCGATATCACGGCCCAGCCGCCGGGCCGCAGCGCCTCGGCGAACGACCGCAGCGGGACATCCCAGTCGCGCACGTAATGCAGGACCAGCGAGCTGGTTATCCCGTCAAGCGACCGCGGCTCGACCGGCAGCGGCTCCGCCAGGTCCGCGACCAGGAACCGGCCCCGGCCCTGGCAGCGGCGCCGCGCCTCCTCGATCATCCGCGGGCTCAGGTCGATGCCGATCACATCGGCGCCCTGGTCGAGCAGCCACTCGGCTTGTGCGCCCGAGCCGCATCCGGCATCGAGAACTGACGCGCCGGCCAGCTCCCCGGGCACCAATGCCCGCAGCGCGGGTCGTTCCAGGAAACCGTTGAACGGCCCGTCGTCCGTGGTAGCCGACCACACCGCCGCCAGCCGGTCGTAGGCGTCTTGCGTCTGGCGGTTGTGCTCGGCCTGGGTGGCAGGGCCTGGAATCGTCACCACACGACCCTATTTCGTCGTGCCGCCGGGTGACGAGCGGCGGGCCAGAACTCCCCTCTGGCCCGCCCTGGTCGGCGGCTGTAGGCTCGCTGATCATGAGCACCTGAGCCATGCGCAGGGAGAGGCAGAGGCGATGAAGTACCAGGTTGTGAACCCGTCCACCGGCGAGGTAGAGAAGGAGTACCCGACGGCCACCGACGCGGAGATCGGCGAGGTCGTGGACCGGGCCGAGCGCGGCTATCTGGCGTGGCGGCGGACGGCCATGACCGAACGCTCGGACATCCTGCGGAGGGTGGCCGAGATCTACAAGGAGAGGTCCGCCGAGCTCGGCTCGATCATCACCCGCGAGATGGGCAAGACCACGGCCGAAGCTCAGGGTGAGCTGAAGTTCACCCGCGCGATCTACCGGTACTACGCCGACAACGGGCCCGACCTGCTCAAGGACGAGCCGCTGCCGTCCAACACGCCCGGCACGGCGTGGGTCCGCAAGTCCCCGATCGGGGTGCTGCTCGGCATCATGCCGTGGAACTACCCCTATTACCAGGTTGCCCGGTTCGCTGCCCCCAACCTGATGATCGGCAACACGATCGTGCTCAAGCACGCGCCGCAGTGCCCGGAGTCGGCCACGGCCATGGAGCAGATCTTCCACGATGCCGGGCTGCCCGCCGACGCGTACATCAACGTGTTCGCCAGCAACGAGCAGGTGGCCGGGATGATCGCCGACCCGCGTGTCGCCGGGGTGTCGGTGACCGGCAGCGAGCGGGCCGGCTCGGCGGTGGCCGCCACGGCCGGGCAGAACCTGAAGAAGGTCGTGCTGGAGCTGGGCGGCTCGGATCCGTTCATCGTGCTGGACGGCGCCGACCTGCCCGCGGTGGCCAAGGCCGCGGCCGAAGCCCGGATGGAGAACGGCGGCCAGGCGTGCAACGCGTCCAAGCGGATGATCGTGACCGAGGACGTGTACGACGAGTTCCTGTCCGAGTTCACCGCCGCGATGTCCGGCTATACCACCGGCGACCCCTTTGACCCGGCCACGTCCTACGGGCCGCTGTCGTCGGAGCGGGCGGCCGAGATTCTGATGGACCAGATCAACGACGCGATCAGCAAGGGCGCCACGGTGCACCTGGGTGGGCACCGGCTGGACCGGCCTGGCGCGTTCGTGGAGGCCACCGTGCTGTCCGGGGTGACTCCCGAGATGCGTGCCTACCGCGAGGAACTGTTCGGCCCGGCCGCGGTGGTCTACAAGGTGTCCAGCGCCGACGAGGCCGTCGATCTGGCCAACAGCAGCTCCTACGGTCTGGGCGGCGCGGTGTTCTCCAGCGACGAGGCGCAGGCCCTGGACGTGGCCGACCGGCTGGATGTCGGCATGGTCTGGATCAATCAGGCCGAGGGCGGCGGCCCTGAACTGCCCTTCGGCGGGACCAAGCGCTCGGGCGTGGGCCGGGAGCTCGGGCCGCTGGGCATCGACGAGTTCGTGAACAAGAAGCTCATCCACACCACCCCCGAGGGCGACTAGGGGGCGGGCCCGCGGCTGACCGCGTGCTGCGCCAGAACCTGCCGTCCGGAAGTGCATGCTCCTCGATGCGAACACCGCGCGAAGCGTACGGGTTTGCGGGTCCAGCTCCCTAGGCACCGCCGGTTCGCGCGAGTACCTCGGCGGAAGTTCGGAACGTTGCGGTGCCGGATACCGGAAACCTCCGGGGGGCGTGCGTGGATCGTCAGGCTAGCCTTCTCGCCGACGGCGAATCTTGGCCGGGCTGACGGGGATGAACCCCACGCTCACCGAGGTAATAGCGAGGACCGCGCAGACGATCACCATGCCCAGGCTGCCTGCGGTGGCGGCGCCGACGCACTGCTGGCCGTTGACGGCGTGCACCAAGATCGCGCCGCACAGGTGCCGGGGCACGCTGAAGGCAGCGACCACCGCCCAGACTGCCGCCCAGACCAGTGACCAGCTGATCCATGCGACGCGGACGGGGTGGAAGTACATGTCGGTCTCCAAGCGGGCACCGAACTATGGTGGCCTCCCACACTAGACCGAAACTTGCTCCGATCCCCCGTTCTCCCCGGGGCCGCACAGCAAGAACGACACGCCAGGGCCGAGATCGGAGCGAATGATGAAAGCCGTCCGCTTCAGCCAGTTCGGCGGGCCGGAGGTCCTCGAGATCGTGGATCTTCCCGATCCGCACCCGGGGCCCGGCCAGGTCCGGGTCGCGGTGCACGCGGCCGGCGTCAACCCGACCGACTGGAAGGTACGCAGGGGCCTGATGGGCGGGGAGCTGCCGCAGACGACGGGGCGCGAGGTGGCCGGCGTCGTCGACGAGGTCGGCGAGGGCGTCACGGACGTGACGGTCGGCGATCGCGTGTTCGGCTTTTCCGACGACGGCGCGGGCGCGGCCGAGCTGGCGCTGCTGTCCCACTACGCGCCGGTCCCGCCCTCGCTTGGCTTCGCCGAGGCCGCTGGCCTGCCCGTGGCCCTCGAGACCGCCACCCGCTCGCTGGACGCGCTCGGCGTCGGGGCCGGGCACACGCTGCTGGTCAACGGCGCCGCCGGCGGGGTCGGCAGCGCCGCGGTCCAGCTCGCCGTGGCTCGTGGCGCGCGCGTGATCGGCACCGCCAGCCCCGCCAACCACGATTACCTGCGCTCGCTGGGCACCGAGCCCGTCGGCTACGGCGAGGGCCTCGTCGAGCGGGTTCGCGCGCTTGCGCCCGGCGGCGTCGACCTCGCGCTCGACGTCGCCGGGAACGGTGTGCTGCCCGAGCTCATCGAGCTCGCGGGCGGCCCGGGGCACGTCGTGACGATCACCGACTTCGCTGGTGCGAAGGAGCACGGGGTGAGGTTCAGCAGCGGGTCTGACGCCGGCCGCGCACTCCACGCGCTCGCCGAGATCGGCGAGCTGATCGAGGCCGGGCGCTTCTCGCTCCCGGTCGCGCAGACCTTCCCGCTCGCCGAGATCGCGGAGGCGCACCGCGTCAGCGAGGAGGGTCACGTGCGCGGGAAACTCGTGCTGCTGGTCGGCTGATGCTGCCGTCCCGATCCGCAGGTCCGAGGCACAAGGGCCGGCACCTCGGCTTGGCGGGATTTCAGCATGGGGTAAAGAAATCGCGCCGCCGGCGCGTGTATGGGACGTGGAGCAAGAATCGATGGAGTTCGCCGAGTTCTACGAATCGGCCCGCGATGACTGCCTGCGGATTGTGTTGCTCCACGTCGGTGACCGGCAGCTGGCCGAGGATCTGGTCGCGGAGGCCTTCACCAGGGCATGGATGTCATGGCGGAAGGTGCGTGAGCTTCAGGCTCCGCGGGGATGGGTGGTGCGCACGGCGCTGAACGCCCACGTGTCCTGGTGGCGGCGCCGTCGACGCGAGGTCGCTCTGGGCAGTCACGACATCGCGGTACCCGCCGGTCGTGATGACGCGGTAGCCAGTGAGCTGCTGGCCGCGCTCCGGCGGCTGCCCTTGCGTCAGCGCGAGGTCGTCACGCTACGGCTGCTGCTCGACCTGGATACCGAAACCACGGCCAAGGCCCTCGCGATAGCCCCCGGGACCGTCGGCACTCACCTGCACAGAGCGGTCGCATCGCTGCGGGCCGCGATCCCGCATCGAGACGGCAAGGAGATTAGGAAATGAACGACAGCAACGCGGTTGACACCGTGCGGGATTCTCTCACCGCAGCCAGGAACTCCCTGCTCGAGGTGCACATGACCGTGCCGCTAGACAGCATCGTGAGGCACGGCAGGGCCAGGCGCCGACTGCGCAGGCTCACCGGCCTGGCCGGTGCCGCGGTAGTGGCGGCCGGGACGGTACTTGGCGTGACGGCGCTGCTGCCGGCCGGTCATCCGGGCAGCCACCAGCCCCAGGTCAAGCTGGCGGCCTGGGTAGTAGCCAAGCAGCCCGGCGGGATTATCCACGTCACAATCCGCGAGCTGCGAGATCCGGCTGGGCTGCAAGCCGCGCTCCGCGCCGATGGCGTCCCGGCCAGTGTCTCTTTCGGAAACGGCCAGCAGACGGCGTGTCGGTCCTACCCCGGAGGCGGGTTCATGACCAGCGCGAACCCTGCCTTGATAAACAGCGTCTTCCCGGGAGGAGGCGTGAACATCCGCCCCTCGGCCCTCCCAAGCGGCACCGGAGTGCTGCTCGCCTTCCTCCAGCGCTCTCACCCGCAGCCCGGTCTGCCAGTCATAGCAATCGAGGCGGCCGTGGTGCTGGCCAGCCAGCAATGCACCGGCAGCTGAGCCAACTCGGCCGGTCAGACCGTCATCGCCTGGCCGAAGGGCGCCGCGGCCAGTCTCGCCCGGCGTCAGGTGTCAGCCGGACCGCGGCTGAGGCCCCGGCACAGCTGCGGCTTTGTGGAGGATGAACCTTTGCACGGCGTTGGCGAAGCCCTCTTCGCTGTTGGAGGAGGTGACCCGGCGTGCCGCGCGCTGCACATCGGGGCTCGCGTTGCCCATCGCGATGCTCAGCCCGGAGTGCGCGAACATCAGCACGTCATTGGGCATGTCGCCGATGGTCGCGATGGCTTCCGGCGGGATGGAGTACTTGGCGGACAGATAGCGGGCCACCGCGCCCTTGTTCGCGTCCGGGTGGGTGACGTCGAGGTAGTAAGGCTGGGACCGGGCGGCGGTCACGTGATCACCGAACCGGTCGTGTGCCGCGGAGCTGGCACGGGCGACCGCGTCCAGGTCATCGCTGACGCCAACCAGTTTCGCGACGTCGGTGGTCAGCCCGTCCAGGCTGGTCATCACCTTCGGCGCGAACTGCACCGTCGCCGACTCACGCGCCACGTGCGAGCCGTGCGGGTCGGGCACGTACCAGTCCGCGCCCCGGTAGACCCACACGTCCAGGCCGAACGACCCGATCAGGTCGGCCACGGGCCGCACGAGTTCCTCCGGGAGCACCCGCTGCTCGATCACCGACATGTCGCTGTTGACCAGCAGCCCACCGTTGAAGGCGGCGATCGGGGTCGTGATGTCGAGCGGCTCGATCAGCATCGACATGCCCCTCGGCGGGCGGCCGCTGGTGATCGCGAACAGGATCCCGGCCTTGCCGAGATCCCGGACCGCCTCGATCGCCCGCTCGGTCAGCACCTTGTCCGGCGTCACCAGCGTGCCGTCGACGTCGGCCAGCATCAGCCGGATCCCGTTGCTTCCCATAAGGTCCTCCCAATGGCCCGGCACCCGGCACACGCCACCCTATCGAGGCCAGCAGCCGGTACGGCTCATAACCCGCGCGCTGGCCTCTACCGTGCTCGTCAGCGACTTCGAGGCGAAAGGGCACCGTGCCGCGGGCAGGCCTGGCAGCGCGGGGCATGATGGGACTGAGCCGGATGGGAGGCAGGAATGCATCATGAGCTGAGGTCGCTGCCCGATCCCGACGCGGTTGCCCAGGCAGGGGCGGAGTTCGTGGCCGAGCAGGCCCGGGCCGCGGTCGAAGACCACGGGATCTTCAACTTCGCGGTCAGCGGCGGCCACACGCCGTGGGCGATGTTCGCCGCGCTGGCCAGCCTGGAGGTTGCGTGGGACGCGGTGGTCATCTACCAGGTGGACGAGCGGGTGGCGCCGCCCGGCGATCCCAGCCGGAACCTCACCCATCTCACCGCGGCGCTGGGCTCGGTGCCCGCGACCGTGCTGCCGATGCCGGTCAACGATGCCGATCTGACCGCTGCTGCGGAGGCCTACGCGACGGACCTGCCCGAGCAGTTCGACCTCGTGCACCTGGGCCTCGGTCCCGACGGGCACACGGCATCGCTGATACCTGGCGATCATGTCCTCTCGGTCACCGACGAACTGGTCGCGGTCACCGGGCCCTATCAGGGGAACGTGCGCATGACCCTGACCTACCCGGCCCTCGCCCGCGCCCAGCAACTGCTGTGGCTGGTCACCGGAGCGGACAAGAAGGCGGCGCTGAGCTCGCTGCTGGCCGGCGACACGAGCATCCCGGCAGGCCGGGTGCAGGCATCGGCATCACTGATACTGGCCGACCAGGCGGCGAGCTGAGATACGACCCGGCCGCAGAGAGAGGGCGCAGCGGACACACTCGCTGACCTGCGATGCTTCGTGGAGCGGGTGACGAGAATCGAACTCGCACTATCAGCTTGGGAAGCTGACGTTCTGCCATTGAACTACACCCGCGGCGGTCCTGGCGGCGCTGGACGTGCGTGACAGCCCAGCGGCCGAGGTCGAGCCCGTCCCGACATCGTACCGGAACGGGTAGGTTGCCAGGGTGCTGCTCTCCGACCGGGACATCAAGAAGGAAGTCGAGTCGGGCAGGGTGAAGCTCGACCCTTACACGCCGGAGCTCATCCAGCCGGCCAGCATCGATGTCCGCATGGACAGGTACTTCCGTGTGTTCGAGAACCACCGGTACCCGCACATCGACCCCGCGGAGGAGCAGCCCGACCTGACCAGGCTGGTGGAGCCGACCGGGGACGAGCCGTTCGTGCTGCATCCCGGGGAGTTCGTGCTGGCCTCAACCTACGAGGTGGTGACCCTGCCGGACGACATCGCCGGGCGGCTGGAGGGCAAGGCCCTCGCGGCCGACACCCCGATCCCGACCCCGGGCGGATGGCGGTGCATGGGCGCGCTGAGCGTCGGCGATCAGGTCTTCGACGAGGCCGGCCGCCCGACCACGGTCGTCGCCGCGACCCCGGTGATGCTCGGCCGCCCCTGCCGGGAGGTCGTGTTCTCCGACGGCCAGTCCCTGGTCGCCGACACCTCGCACGGCTGGGTGACCCGGACCAGGTCCGAGCGCCGGCACGGCAGGCCCGGGTCGGTCCGGACGACTGCGGAGATCGCACTGTCGCTGCGGGCGGGCGGGGAATGGAACCACCATGTCCCGCTGGCCGGGCCCGCCAGGTACCCGGCTCAGCACCTGCCTGATGACCCATATGACCTGGGCAGACAGCTGGGTGCCCCGGGCGGCTGGGCGCCGGGCCGGCTGCCAGGGACCTACCTGCGCTCGTCGGTCGCGCAGCGGCACGCGCTGCTGCAGGGACTGCTCGACTCCGGCGGGACGACGGACGGCCGCGGCCGGTGGGCGTTCGACTCAACCTGTGAGTCTGCTGCAGATGCGGTCTTCGAGCTCGCCGCCGGGCTAAGCTGCCGTCCCGTGAAACAGAAGATGGCAACGACCCGCTGCGGCGTGGAGCAGCAGCCGTCGTTCAGGGTGAGGTTCACCCTGCGGGAGCATGCCGAGCATGCGCAGCGCTCCCGGGCCGTCGTGGCGGTACGCGAGACCAGCACGCGGCCGGTGCGCTGCATTCAGGTCAGCGGCCCTTCCGGCCAGTTCCTGGCCGGGCCAGCCTTCATTCCGACGCACAACTCGAGCCTAGGCAGGCTGGGCCTGCTGACGCACTCGACAGCGGGGTGGATCGACCCGGGGTTCTCCGGGCACGTGACGCTGGAGCTCTCCAACGTCGCCACGCTGCCGATCAAGCTGTGGCCGGGAATGAAGATTGGCCAGCTGTGCCTGTTCCGGTGCAGCTCGCCGACCGAGCATCCGTACGGATCGGCCGTGTACGGATCGCGGTACCAGGACCAGCGCGGGCCGACGCCGTCGCGGTCCTACTTGAATTTCTACCGGACCGATGTCTGATCGCGACTTCACATCGTCGTTACGACGCGGAAGCACGTCGGCAATGGTCCGGTTGAAGAGTAGACGGATGAGTGCTGACGGACGGAGTTTCCGTATGCCCCTGTGGCGAATTCGTATCGCGGTTCCCGACGATCCGGGCAGCCGCGATGCGCTGAACAATGTGATCGCGGCTCAGCCATCGGCTCGCCTTCGCGAGCTGCCCGGCCGGACCGCCAAGTCCGCGACGACCGGCGAGATCGTGGTCGAGCTCCCGCAAGATGACGGCCTGGTCGGCGTGCTGTCTGCCCTGCACCAGATCAGCCCTCAGGTGTTCGTGAGCCGAGCGGACATGCCCGAGCCTGCATCCGGGCCTTAACGCTAAGCCTCGTGCTCGGTCCCCGCCGCACCCGGTATCCGGGCGCGGTGCGTTACCGTCGGCCTTTACCGGGCAGTAACGCTCTAGCAGCCGGCGAGGGCAAGGATCGAGGCCGTGAGCGAACAGCAGCAATCCAGTCCGGGCGCCCAGGTCAGCGAGGCCCAGGCCCGTCAGGTCGCAGAACAGGCCAGGGAGTCGGACTGGGCGCTGCCCAGCTTCGGCAGGCAGCTTTTCCTTGGCGACTTCCAGCTCGGGCTGATCAGCCCGCATCCGCGGCCGTCCGCCGAGGCGAGCCAGCGCGGCGAAGAGTTCTGCGCCCGGCTGCGTGACTTCTGCGAGGCGTCGATGAACGGCGCGCTGATCGAGCGGGAGGCGCAGATCCCGGACGAGACGGTCAAGGGGCTGGCCGCGCTCGGCGCGTTCGGGATGAAGATCCCGCAGGCCTACGGCGGGCTCGGGCTGTCCAACCTGTACTACAACCGGGCCCTGATGATCGTTGGATCGGTCTCGCCCGCGGTCGCGGCGCTGCTGTCCGCGCACCAGTCGATCGGCGTGCCGCAGCCGCTGGCGCTGTTCGGTACCGAGGAGCAGAAGCAGCGTTATCTGCCGAGGTGTGCCCGCGGCGAGATCAGCGCGTTCCTGCTGACCGAGCCGGACGTCGGGTCGGATCCGGCGCGGCTTGCTACCACGGCCACCCCGTCCGCGGACGGCAGCGAGTACCTGCTCAACGGGGTGAAGCTGTGGACGACCAACGGCGTCGTCGCCGACCTGCTCGTGGTCATGGCGCGGGTGCCAAGGGGTCGGGGCGGGCGGGCAGAAAATGAGGGCGGGCGGGGCAAGGGTGCGGGGCACCGCGGCGGCATTACCGCGTTCGTCGTCGAGGGCAGCTCGGACGGGATCACCGTGGAGCACCGGAACGCTTTCATGGGGCTGCGCGGCCTGGAGAACGGCGTCACCAGGTTCCACGAGGTCACGGTCCCAGCGGCCAACCGGATCGGCGAGGAGGGCCAGGGGCTGAAGATCGCCCTTACCACGCTGAACACCGGCAGGCTCTCGCTCCCGGCCAGCTGTGCGGCGGCGTCGAAGGTGGCACTCAAGGTCTGCCGGGAATGGTCGGGCGAGCGGGTGCAGTGGGGCAAGCCGGTGGGTGAGCACGAGGCGGTCGCCACGAAGATCGCGTTTGTCGCCGCGACCGGCTACGCGCTCGAGGCGATCGTCGAGCTGTCCAGCCAGCTTGCCGACGACAAGCGCCGTGACATCAGGATCGAGGCCGCGCTGGCCAAGCTCTACTGCTCGGAGATGGCCTGCAAGGTCGCTGACGAGCTGGTGCAGATCCGTGGCGGGCGGGGCTACGAGACCGCGGCCTCGCTGGCCGCGCGCGGCGAGCGGGGTGTGCCCGCCGAGCAGATGCTCCGTGACCTGCGGATCAACCGGATCTTCGAGGGTTCCTCGGAGATCATGCGCCTGTTCATCGCCAGGGAGGCGGTCGACGCCCACCTCACCGCGGCCGGCGAGGTGATCCAGCCGGGTCTTCCGCCCGCGCGCAAGGCCCGGGCCGCCGCCCGGGCCAGCGGGTTCTACGCCCGGTGGCTGCCGACGCTGATGGCGGGCGAGGGACAGCTTCCCCGCGCCTATAACGAGTTCGGCCCGCTCGCGCCGCACCTGCGCTACGTGGAACGGGCCAGCCGGAAGCTGGCCCGCGCGATGTTCTACGGCATGGCCCGTTGGCAGGGCAGGCTGGAACGCCGGCAGGGTTTCCTTGGCCGCCTCGTCGACATCGGCGCTGAGCTCTTCGCGATGAGCGCGGTCTGCGTGCGCGCGCAGATGGACGCCGCCGAGACCGGCGGCGGGCGCGGCCACACCGGGTTCGAGCTGGCCAACGTGTTCTGCGCACAGGCCAGGCTGCGGTGTGACGAGCTGTTCGGCCAGCTCTGGAAGAACACCGACTCCGCCGACGCGGCCCTGGCCCGCCAGGTCCTCGCCGGGCGCTACACCTGGCTCGAGCAGGGTGTCATCGACCCCTCGATCCCCGGGCCGTGGGTTGCTGAGACCCCGGCGGGGCCGTCCAAGCTGGAGAACGTGCACCGCCACGTCGGCTGACCCCGCCACCCCTCCCAGCCACCTGTCCAGCCCACATAACCCATCTCTTCACGGGTTCGGTTACTGCGGTGCCCCGGTTTATGCCGTTTTGCGGTTACGGAAAACGTGAAGAGTGATCGTGATCATCCTTAAGCCCGGCATAGTTGTGGGAGTTCAGGTAGGTTTGTCCGGTGCTCTGGCGATCCTGCCTTGTCGGCATCGTCCTGTCCTACCTGCCAAGGCTCGCCTCGCTTGCCGCGGTGGGCGTCTGCTTCGCCTGGGCCGGCGCGGCTGGGACCGCGTTCTGGCTGCTGGTAGCCGCATTGATCGGGTACGCCTTCGTGTTCGCGGTGTTCCGCGTGGCTCAACTGCAGCACCGGGGCGTCAAGGTCGCCAGGGAAGACCAGCCCGAGCTGATGGCCGTGGTCGACAGCGTCATGCGGCGGGCGGAGATTCGCCGTCTGGACGGCGTGTGGCTGGCGCCCGATCCCGGCGCCTGGGCGCTCATGGGCCGCCGTGACCTGCTGTGCCGGCGTCACGTGGGCGTGGCCGTCGGGTTACTCACGGTCGCGCATCTGTCCGCGGACGAGCTGAGGGCCATCCTGGCCCATGAGGCCGGGCATCTCACCGACCGACGCCGCTTGCGGCTATTCCTGTCCGGCCGCCGCCGCAGCGTGCTGGAAAAGCTCGAGTGGCGCACCACGCTGCCGTTGCGGTGGTACTGGAAGTGGTTCCTGAAGATGACCCGGGAACAGGGGCTGGCCAGCGAGCGGCATGCCGACGCGGTGGCGGCGCGGATGTACGGCGCTGATCTTGCCGAGCGCGCCCATCAGCGGTCCGCCGAGGCGTGCATGGTCCATGCCATTGCGATGAAGAGGTTCATCCGGCCGTGCTGGGACCAGCGGATCGCCCCGGCCACGTTCTTCGAGGCATACGAGGCCATCTGGAACCGGGCGCCGGAACGAGTCGCTGCGGCCGTGACCGCGCAGATGCGCGCGCCGGACGAGCCGGGTGACACCCATCCGGGCCTGGCTCGGCGGTGCGGTGGCCGGAGCTTCCCGCTGCCGCCCAACCTGCGCGGAGATCTCCCGCTGAACGGGCTGGAGGAACTCGACCGGCGGTGCGCTGCCTCGCTGCGGCAGCTGCAGCGCAGGTACCCGATGAAGACGATGACCTGGGCCGAGATCAGGGCCGAGCGCAAGAAGCAGCGTCCCCAGCAAGAGCCGGCAGCTCAGCGAGCGGAGGTCACTCCGGCTCCGAGCTGACCGGCGCGAGCAACGCATCGCGCTCGGCAGCGATGGAGTCCCTTTGTGCCTCCAGTTCCCTGACCTGCTGCTCCAGCTCCAGGACGCGGTTTTCCAGCTGAAGCACCCGGCGGATGGCCTTCAGCGTCATTCCCTCGTCGACCAGGGTCGCCACGTACTGGACGACCGTGATCTCGCGCCGTGTGTAACGGCGCTGTCCGCCTGCCGACCGGGTCGGCCGGACCACGCGAAACTCGTCCAGCCGGCGCAGAAAGGCCTGCTGGAGCTCGAGCATCTCCGAGACCTGGCCGACCGTGAACAGCGGCAGGTTCTCGTCATCGAGTGGCAAGTGTGGCATGACTAGCTCCGGGAACGATTCCGGGCCCGGGCGGATATCACCGCGCCGGGCCCGGACAGAGTACCTCTGCGTCAGGCGGCGATGGCCTTGGCGTCGGCACTGACCTCGATCTTGCGCGGCTTGGCCTGCTCCGCGACGGGAACGTGCACGGTGAGCACGCCGTCGGTGTAGCTAGCCTCGATCTTGTCGGCGTCAGCCGCGTCCGACAGGCGGACCCGGCGGGTGTAGGAGCCCATCACGCGCTCGCGGATGAACGGCTTCTCGTCCTCGGTGTGCTCCTCGTTGCGGGTTGCGCTAACGGTCAGCACGCCGTGGTCCACAGTGACGTCGATGCTCTCGCGGTCGATGCCAGGCAGGTCGAACCGGAGCTCAACCTCGTTCTCGCGCCGAACGGCGTCCATCCGGGCCAGGCGACGGTAGTCGGCCGAGCCGAAACCACGCCGGGTCAGCCTCTCCTGAGCAAAGGGATCAAAAGTTGCCAGCAGCACTGCATTCACCTCCAGTGAGTACCAGGATTCGGTCATCCAGGTAACCTCGGTTCTCGTGTAGAGCAAACCTAAAACTGGAGTTACATATTCCCTGCGGGCAGAAACCTGAGAAGAGCGATCAGCGAGGCACAACCAGGACGAGCGATCGCACGATCAGAACGGCAACAGCGCCGCAGCGCGTCCCCCGAAAATGATCTAGGAGGCTCGCGTGCAAATACTGCCGCCCAGCCTCCTACTTGTGGCGCCGCGCCATCCGCACGGCGCCACCACAGCCACTGCCGCCACACCTGCCACCGCGGCCACTGCGGCGCGGGCTGAGCGTCAGTCGAGGCGCTCGATGATCGTGGCGTTCGCCTGGCCGCCGCCCTCGCACATGGTCTGCAGGCCGTACCTGCCGCCGGTGCGCTCGAGTTCGTGCAGCAGCTTGGTCATCAGGACCGCGCCGGTGGCGCCGAGTGGGTGACCGAGCGCGATCGCGCCGCCGTTCGGGTTCGTCTTCTTCAGCGAGGCGCCGGTGTCGGCCGACCAGGCCAGCAGCACCGGCGCAAATGCCTCGTTAACCTCGAACACGTCGATATCGTCGACGGTCAGCTTGCCCCGGGCCAGCGCCTGCTCGGTGGCCGGGATCGGGCCGGTCAGCATGAACACCGGGTCGGCGCCGACAACCGCGAGCGCGTGGATCCGCGCCCTCGGCGTGAAGCCGTGCCGCTGCACGGCGGCCTCGGACGCGATCAGCACGGCCGCGGATCCGTCGGATATCTGCGATGCCGTCGCCGCGGTGAGCTCCCAGCCCTCCCGCAGCGGCTTCAGATCGGCCATCTTCTCGAGGGTTGTATCCCGGCGCGGCCCCTCGTCCGTGGTCACCCCGTCGATCGCCGTGATCTCGCGGTCGAATCTGCCCTCGTCGATCGCGCGCACGGCCCTGGCGTGGCTCTCCAGCGAGAACTCTTCGAGCTGCGCTCGCTTCAGGCCCCACTTCTCGCAGATCAGCTGGGCGCCGCGGAACTGGGAGATCTCCTGGTCCCCGTACCGGTCCCGCCAGCCCTGCCCGAACGGGCCCGGCATGCCCTTCTCCAGCGGCAGCGCGACGGTGGAGCCCATCGGCACCATGCTCATGTTCTCGATGCCGGCCGCGACGACCAGGTCCTGCGTCCCGGACATGACGGCCTGGGCCGCGAAGTGCACGGCCTGCTGCGAGGAGCCGCACTGGCGGTCGATGGTGACCCCGGGAACGCTCTCCGGCAGACCGGCCGACAGCCACGCGTTCCGCCCGATGTCGATCGA
>JASHOI010000334.1 GCA_030041195.1 Streptosporangiaceae bacterium
ATTACAGGACGTTTGCCACCCAGATCATGAAAACCATCCCGTGGCGGCCGGGGAGGCGGCGGTCAGCGCGGGCCGCGGGCCAGGTGGCCGTGGTCAAGGCGCATGCGTTCAGTCAGCGCGCGGTTCCAGCGCGCGGTTCCAGCGCGCGGTGCACGATGCGCACCGCGGCCTGCCTGATCCGTTCCTCGCTCATGCCCGAGGTGATGGCGTCGGCCGCGCCATGGAGCAGGTCGAACAACAGTGGCGCGGTCGCAGCCACGTCCACGTCCGCGAAGGCGCCAGCGGCAATCCCCGCCTCGATGAACCAGGCCACGATCGACACCGCCGAACGATGCGGCGCAATGGGCCGCGCCGCGGCGCCAGGGCCATGGAAGATCACGTCGTGCAGCCCGCCGAGGCCGATCTGGAATCCCAGAAACCTGTCGATCTCCTCGTCCAGCGCGGCCCACCAGTCGATGCTGGTCAGATCGTCGTAACGGCGCAGCGCATCGTCGCGGTAGGAGTCGAGGATCTGGTCCCGGACCGCGATGAGGAGATCGTCCCAGGCCGGGAAGTAGCGGTAGAAGTTGCCCTTGGCGGTGCCCGCCTCGGCGGTGATGTCCTCGACCCGGCACCCGGCCGGCCCTCGTTCTCGCAGCACTCGGATCGCCGCGTCGAGCACCTCGCGGCGGCGGGTGTCCGGCGCCAGCCGCCGCCGGGCTGGCTGCCCGTCTCGTCCGGTACGCGGGTTCATGCCGACGGGGCACGGGGTTCGGAGAGCCCGCCGCGGCGGGCCCGGGCATTCAGCACCGGCAGCGCGGCGATGAACAGTGAGATGAAGCGGGGGAACCGCGTCACCTGGAAGACATAGCCATCGGGATCGGCGAAGAACAGGCTGGGCACCCGCTTGTCGACGTCGTGCCGGCGCAGGTAGGTGCCGCCAGCGGCGACCACCCGAGCCCGGGCGCCGTCCAGGCTGCTGCCGGGCGAGATCATGAACCCGAAGTGGTCTATCCCGCCGTGCTCGCCGGGCTGCCCGAGCGCGCGGTCCGTCTCCCCCGACCCCGGGTCGCTGGACAGGGAGATCTGGTCCCGCAGGTTCGGCGACACCAGGGCGATGAACCGGCCGCCGTGCTTCGGCGGCCCGAACCGGCGCATGCCGAAGGCAAGCTCGTAGAAGCGCGCCGAGCGCTCGACATCGGTGACCCTGAGCGCGATGTGGCGCATGCCCCTGAACCGAACCATGGGATCGCCTCCAACCTAGTGACCGATGGTCATTAGATTAATGACTATTGGTCATTAGTCAAGCCTGCCCGGCGGTTCTCCCGGGTCGTATGGCAGGCTGGCGCTAGGGAGCTGCCTGCCCCAGCCGGGCCGAGAAACCGGCGGGAGCTTCCGGAGGAGGGGACGCCCCGTGCGCCTGGACTTCTTGCGGCCGCTGTACGACGAGATCGGCGACTACGTGTCCGTCTACCTGGACACCGACCGGTCCAGCGAGCACGCCAACGACGACATCGCGGTCCGGTGGCAGCACGCCAGGGAGCAGCTCGCCCAGGCCGGGGCCAGCGAGGAAACGCTGCAGGCGGTCGCGGAGGTGATCAGCGACCCGGACCGGGTTGCCCAGGGCCAGGCGGTGTTCGCACGTCATGGGGCCGTTACGTTCGCCGCCGCGCTGGACAGGCCGCCCCGGCGGGAGATCGCCAGGCTCGCGCCGCTGCCGCACGTGATGCCGCTGCTCGCGCAGCACCGGCCGCCGATTCCGCACCTGCGGGTGAGCGCGACCAGGACCGGGGGCGAGATCGTCGCCGTCGGCGGCAGCGGCGGCGTATGGCGGGACTGGGTGGCCGGCCAGCAGTGGCCGGTGCACAAGGCCAAGGTCGGCGGCTGGTCGCAGGGCAGGTACCAGCGCGACGACGAGGATACCTGGAACGAGAACGCCAAGGAGCTCGCCGCCGAGGCGGCCAAAATGGCCACGGAGATCGGCGCTGGCCGCGTGGTCGTGGGCGGCGACGTGCGCGCCCGGACGCTGTTCATCAGCCACCTGCCCAAGCTGCTGCGCGAGTCGGCGGTCACGGTCGACGACGAGGTGACCGCGGACAGCCAGGTCCTGGCATCGGCCGCCGACCGCGCGCTCGCTGGCTGGGCCGAGAGCGACGCCAGGGAGCGGTTCGACGACTGGCAGGCCAAGCGCGCGCACGGCCGCGGGGTGGACGGGCTCGGCCCGGCCATGGCCGCGTTCCGCGACGGCCAGGTCTCCGACCTGCTGCTGGCCGACGATCCCACCTCGACCGCGACCGCGCTGATCGGCCCCGGCGACAACGACATCGGCGCATCAGTCGACGAGCTGGTGCAGTGGGGGCTGCCCGAGAACCAGATCCTCACCGACCGCGCCGACGCGGCCCTCGTCCGGGCGATCGCCCGCACCGAGGCCGAGCTGCACTTCCTGCCGGCCGACCTGGTTGAGCGCGGCGACCCGACCGCGGACGGCGGCATGACCATGCCACGCGACGGGGTTGCGGCGGTATTCAGGTTCTCCCTCGAGGAGAGCTGACCAGCCGCGGGACTAAACGTTCAAGGCTCCGGGCCTGGGTGGTCCGGGGCTGCTGGTCGTCGCCTGCACGGACAGGCAGCAGAAGCGGAGCGACATGCGCATCGGGCAGATCGTCATCGATGTGGCGCCGCTCCGGGAAAGCCGTGATTTCCGCTGGCTGTACGCGGGGCGGTTCATCGCGTCGGCCGGGAACGTGGTCGCCACGACCGCGGGCAACTGGCAGGTCTACGCGCTGACCCGCTCGCCGCTCGCGGTCGGCCTGCTCAGCCTCACCTCGAGCGTCGGCCTGCTGATCAGCCTGCTGGCCGGCGGTGTGCTCGCGGACCGCTACGATCGGCGCAAGCTGCTGCTGGCGACCGGGCTGCCGCAGGCCGTGCTGGCCGGCGCGCTGCTGGTGAACAGCCTGGCGCCGCACCCGGCGGTGTGGGCCATCTACGTGATCATGTTCGCGGTCGGGCTGCTAGCGGGCATCGGGGCGCCCGCGTCCACGGCCGCGACCCCGGCGCTGGTCGGGCCGTCCCGGCTGCCGGCCGCCGCCGCCCTGAACGGGATGGGTGGCCAGCTCGGCAACCTGGGCGGCCCGGCGCTGGCCGGCCTGCTGATCGCCGGGCCGGGCCTGGCCACCTGCTACGGCGCCGACGCCGCGTGCTTCGTGCTGTTCGCTCTGGCGCTGCTGTTCGTGCGGCCGCTGCCGCCCACGGTCCGGGTGCAGCGGCCGGGGTTCCGCTCGCTGGCCGAGGGATTCCGGCACGTGCGGCACGACCCGGTGCTCGGCGGCATGCTGCTGATCGACACCAGCGCGATGCTGTTCGGCATGCCGGCCGGGCTGTTCCCGGCGCTGGCCACCAAGCACTTCCACGGCGGCTCGGCCACGTTCGGCCTGCTGACCGCAGCGCCCGGGCTCGGCGCCCTGGCCGCGGCGGCGAGCAGCGGCTGGACCGGCCGGGTCCGGCGGCCCGGCCTGGTGGTGATCGGGGCCGGCCTGCTGTGGGGCGCCGCGATCGTCGGATTCGGGCTGACCCGCAGCCTGCCGGTCGCGCTGCTGTTCCTCGCGGTGGCGGGCGGCGGCGACATGATCTCCGAGATCCTGCGTAACGCGCTGCTGCAGATCTACGCACCGGAACGGCTGCGGGGACGGCTGAGCAGCCTCTATCTCGCGCAGGTCAACACCGCTCCGGCGCTCGGCAACACCGAGGCCGGGATCGTGGCGCAGCTGTTCTCGCTGACGGTCTCGGTGGTCAGCGGCGGGCTGGCCTGCGTCGGCGGCGCGCTGCTGCTCGGCGCGCTGTTCCCGTCGCTGCGCCGCGCCACGCTGGCCGGCCCGGGTGGCGACAGGGTACTGAGCGAGGCGCCGGTCGCCGAGGCCACCGACTGACCCCGCGCCCCCGCTCCCTCGTGCCCCGCGCGCCACCGTCAAGATCAAAGATCTAGGAGGATCCCGCGCGG
>JASHOI010000036.1 GCA_030041195.1 Streptosporangiaceae bacterium
GGCGTCACCGACCTGCTGCTGCTCGAGGCGGACGCGCTGGGGTCGGGGTCGACGTGCAAGGCGGCCGGCGGCGTCCGCGCGCAGTTCTCGGACCGGGTGAACATCGAGCTGGGCATGCGGAGCCTGGAGGCGTTCCGGGCGTTCGGCGCCCGTCCCGGCGGGCAAATCGATCTGTGCGAGGCCGGATACCTGTTCCTGCTCGACGACGCGGCCACGGTCGCGGCCTTCGAGCAGAACATCGCGCTGCAGAACGAGCTCGGCGTGCCAAGCCGGCTCATCACCCCGGAGCGGGCGGCGGAACTGTCCCCGCTGATCAGCACCGACGGGCTGCTGGCCGCGGCGTTCTCCCCTGCCGACGGCTACTGCACACCGGAATCGGTGGTGCTCGGGTACGCGACCGCGGCGCGTGCGCTCGGCGCCCGCCTGGTCACCAGCACGCCGGTGACCGGCGTCATCGCGGCCGCGGCGGACGCGTTCGAGGTGCAGGCCGCCGGGCAGGCCGTGCGGGCCGAAACCGTGATCTGCGCGGCCGGCGCCTGGTCGCGGCAGGTCGGCTCGTGGGCCGGCACATACCTGCCGGTGACACCGTTGCGGCGGCAGATCGTGGTCACCGAGCCGATCGATGGTCTCCCCCCGCACCTGCCCATGACCATCGACTTCGCGACCACCCTTTACTTCCACTCGGAAGGCCCCGGGCTGCTCATCGGGATGTCAGATCCGGAGGAGACGCCGGGCTTCCAGCTGAACCGGTCCGACGCGTGGCTGCCCAGGCTCGGCGAGGCCATGACGCGTCGCGCGCCGCGGCTGTGCGACTACGGCATCGCCTCCGGCTGGGCCGGCCTGTACGAGGTGACCCCGGATCACAACGGGCTGCTCGGCGAGACCAGCCCGGCCGGACGGTTCCTGTACGCGACCGGGTTCTCCGGCCACGGCTTCCTGATGGCGCCCGCCGTCGGCGAGGTCATCCGGGACCTCTACCTGGGCCGCAAGCCCGCGGTTGACGTGAGCCCGCTGGATGCCGGCCGATTCGCGGCGAACCGCGCGCGGCCGGAGCTGAACATCGTCTAGAACCGCGACTTCGCGGCTGCCGGGCTTCCAGGGAGGAATCAGGTGGCGACCGAACCGTTCATCGTGTCCGAGCGGGTACGCCCGCGCCACTGTGACGCGCAGGCCATGGTGTACGCGGCGCGATATCACGAATTCTGCGAGGACGCGTTCATCGGCTGGCTCGAGCATCTGGATCTCTCCTACGCCGGGTTGCGCGCGCTGGGCGTCGATCTCGTTATTTCCGAGTCGCGGTACTCATACCGCAGGCCAGCGCGCCTGGACGACAAACTGCTCATCGCGGTCACCGGGGAGACGGCCGGCCAGTCCACCCTCACCGCGCGCTTTGCGGTCCGGCGCGGCGACGACCTGCTGGCCACGGCTGTGATCAGCTACGTCGCCGTGCACGACGGACACCGCTGTCAGCTGCCCGAAGCGCTGCGGCGACTGATCCCGCAGGCGGCTCCCGAGGCGGAAGCGCTCCTGCAAGCGCTGCACGACGCCCAGGCCGCCCTTTACGGCTCCGGGGACACGGCGGGCGTGCAGCGGCTGCTCGATCCCGAGATCGTCTGGCGGGTGCCGGGGCACAACCTCATCGCCGGGACGTACCGCGGGGTCGGGGAGGTCATCGCCTACATGCTGCGGCGCCGGGAACTGGCTGACGCGACCTTCCGGATGCACCGCCGGGAGGTGCTGGTCGGGCCGACCCATTTCGCTGCCCTGACCGACGGCACCGTCGAACGGCACGGCACCAGCCACGAGTGGTCGACGATCGGCCTGTATCGCGCCAGGGACGGCCGCATCCTGGAGTGCGCGCTGATCCCGCTGGACGCAGCGGCCTTCGACGCCGCCTGGCGGTGAACGCCCGTATCGCCTGGGCACGCTGCTGCTACTTGGCGGCGGAGGGCATGGCCGGCTCCGGGCCGGCCGGGACCTCGGCCAGCGCGGTGCGCGGCCTCGCGGTCACGTGCTCCAGCAGCACCAGCACGCCCACGGCGGCGACGGCGAGCAGGGCGGCGCCGACGCGGAACGCCAGCGCGTACCCCTCGGTTTGCGCGACCGCCGGGAGCACCCCGTGAGCGATCCGCGCGCCCGCGTAGCGAAGCGCGAGCGTGACGAGCGTGGCCAGGCCCAGCGCCGAGCCGATCTGCTGCATGGCGGTCTGCACCCCGGAGCCCAGGCCGGAATCCTGGCCGGTTGTCTGGTGCAGCGCGCCGTTGATCAGGCCCGGGTAGCAGATCCCGCTGAACACGCCGAACACGATCAGTCCCGGCAGGATCGCGCCGGTGTAGGACGAGTGGACCTGGATGTGGCTGGCGACCAGCAGCCCAGCGGCGCTGCCGAGAAAGCCGACGACCAGCGTCACCTTGACGCCGAGCCGCGGCATCAGGGCCGTACACAGCCCGATCCCGGCGCCGATGCCCACACCGAGCGGCAGGTACAGCAGCCCGGTCCGCAGCGGAGAGTAGCCAAGGACCTGCTGCATGTACCAGGTCAGCAGGACGACGTAGCCGATGAACGCCGCGAGCAGGAACAGGCTCGCGACGTTGGACGTCACCCGGGTGCGGTTGCTGAAGAACCGCAGCGGGATCAGCGGTTCGGGGGCGCGCGCCTCCCACACCACCATCACCACCAGCAGGCAGGCCCCGCCGAGCAGCGGCGCCAGCACCGGCCAGGACCCCCACGGATGCGAGGCCGCCTGCAGCAGGCCGTACACGATCGCCACCACTCCCCCGGTCACGGTGACGGCCCCGGCCACGTCGACCCGGTGCCCGCGGTCGGCCATCCGGCTCTCCGGCAGCACGCGGACGACCGTGAGCAGCGCGAACGCCACCACGGGGAGGTTGATGTAGAAGATCCACCGCCAGTCCACGTCGGTCAGCGCACCGGAGACCACCGAGCCGAGCGTCCCGCCCAGGCCGCCGATACCGCCCCACAGCCCCAGGGCCTTCATCCGCTCGCGTGAGTCGGGGAACAGCACCGGGATCATGCCCAGCGCCGCCGGGCCGGCCATCGCCTCGCCGGTGCCCTGAACGAACCGGCTGGCGACCAGCATCGCGGGCGAGACCGCGGCGCCGCACACCGCCGATGCCGCCCCGAACACGAGAACGCCGGCCAGGAACAGCCGCCGCCGGCCGAACAGGTCCGACAGCCGCCCGCCCAGCAGCAGGAACCCGCCGGCCATCAGCACGTAGCCGTTGATCACCCAGGCCAGGCCCGCGTGCGAGAAGTGCAGGTCGTACTGGATCTTGGGAAGGGCGACGGTGACCACGGTGATGTCGAGAACCAGCATGAACTGCACCGCCGCCAGCACGCCCAGCCCTCGCCATCGCCGCGGGTCTGCTGTGCCCACCGCACCCGTCGAATCTCGCGAACCGTGGTCTGCGGTGCTCATCGTTCCTGCCTCCTTGTCACTTCCGCCGTGTGCGGGGGGTCATCTGTCTGACACCCGGCAGTGCGCGGAGGTAACGGCGGATGGACGACAGCGAGTGGCTTGCGGGCCACTTTGAGCGGCACCGGCCCCATCTGCGCGCGGTTGCGTACCGGATGCTGGGCTCGCTCACCGAGGCCGAGGACGCCGTTCAGGACACGTGGCTGCGGCTGAGCGGGTCAGGGGTCGCGGGCGTCGAGAACCTGGGCGGCTGGATGACCACGATCGTCGCCCGGGTGAGCCTGAACATGCTGCGCTCGCGAAGCCAGCGGCGCGAGGAACCGCTCGCGGTGCACCTGCCCGACCCGGTCGTCACCCCGGACCAGGGCATCCAGCCGGAGGAGCAGGCACTGCTGGCCGACTCGGTGGGCCTCGCCCTGCTGGTCGTGCTCGACACGCTGACCCCGGACGAGAGGCTGACGTTCGTCCTGCATGACATGTTCGACCTGCCGTTCAGCCAGATCGCGCCGATCGTGGGCCGGACCCCTGCCGCGGCGAAGCAGCTTGCCAGCAGGGCACGTCACCGCGTGAAGATCGCCGAGATACCCGCCGACCCGGACCTCACTCGCCAGCGAGAAGTCGTCGACGCCTTCTTCGCGGCGGCCCGCCGTGGCGACTTCGAGGCTCTCGTCGCCGTGCTGCATCCGGACGTCCTGGTGCGGGCCGACACAGGCGCCAAGCATCCCGAGGCCTCGCTGCGGATCCGGGGCTCGGCCGCGGTCGCCAGGCAGGCGGCGATGGGCATGCGGCAGATTCTCGGCCGCCCGGCGGGCGGCCTGCTCCGCGTGCTGGTGAACGGGTCGGCCGGAGTCGTCGTCACCGTGGACGGACAGCCCTTCATCGTGATGAGCTTCACGGTCACGGAAGGCAAGATCGCCGGGATCGACGCGATCGCCGATCCCGAACGCGTCCGCAGGATCGCTGCGGCCGTCCGAACCGCCGGGTAGCGGGCCGCACGGGTAGCGGGCCGCCGCCCCAGCGCATCCGCCGCCCCAGCGCGCCGGCTCAAAAATCTGGGAGGATCGCGTGCAAATGGTGCTCGCAGCGAAATAACCCGTTGCTTTCTGTTGTAGCGTCCTGGCGCATGGTATGCACGGCGCGCCAGAGTGAGCGCTTTGGCCGAATCTACGTTTGACTTGCTGGCGTCAGACAGCGGTTTTCCATGATCGCGGTGGATTTGTTGTCGTAGTGAATATTCCGGATTAAGATGTGTTTGCGGCGTGTCGGTGCCAGGATTGCGGTATGAGCGCGAATGCGGAGTTGCTGGGATTGATGGGGCCGCAGCTGGAGCTGGGGCTGCCGTTGCTGGATGAGCGGTCGCGGCGGCTGGTGCTGGGGATGGTGGCGCGGGCGGCGGGCAAGGGCGGGACCGGCGCGGTGGCGAGGCTGACCGGGGCGTCGTGGCAGACGGTCGCCGACGGCGCGGCGGATCTGGAGGCCGGGCAGGTGGTGCGGCCGGGGCGGGTGCGCCGGCCGGGCGGGGGGCGCAAGTCCCTGGCCGAGTCCGATCCGGGGCTGGCCGGCGCGCTGCTGGCGCTGGTGGAAGATTCCACCCGGGGGGACCCGCAGTCTCCGCTGACCTGGACGACCAAGAGCGCGGTGAAGCTGGCTGGCGCGCTGACCGGGCAGGGGCACCGGTGCAGCCCGCAGACCGCCTGGCGGCTGCTGCACGAGCAGGGGTTTTCCACGCAGTCCAACGCCCGGGTGAAGGAGGGGGCTCAGCACGGCGACCGGGACGCCCAGTTCCGGTATATCGCCGCGCTGGCGACCGGGCACCTGGCGGCCGGGCAGCCGGTGATCAGCGTGGACGCCAAGAAGAAGGAGCAGGTCGGCGAGTACGCCCAGGGCGGGGCCGAATGGCGGCCCAAAGGGGACCCGGTGGCGGTGCACTCCCACGACTTCCCCGGTGAGCAGGCCGCCCACGCGATCCCCTACGGCATCTACGACGTGGGCGCGAACACCGGGTTCGTGAACGTGGGCACCGATCACAACACCGCCGCGCTCGCGACCGGGTCGGTGCGCCGCTGGTGGCAGCTGGCCGGCCAGGATGCCTACCCGCAGGCCACCCGGCTGCTGGTCACCTGCGACGCCGGGGGGAGCAACGGCTGGCGCAACCGGGCCTGGAAGACCGGGCTGGCGGCGCTGGCGGCCGAAACGGGCCTGGCGATCACCGTCTGCCACTTCCCGCCCGGCACCTCCAAGTGGAACAAGATCGAGCACCGGCTGTTCTCCCAGATCAGCCACGCCTGGCGCGGCCGCCCGCTGACCAGCTACGACGTCATCATCAACACCATCGGCGCGGTCACCACCAGCACCGGCCTGGCCGTCACCGCCACCCTGGACACCGCCGCCTGCCCCACCGGGCTCACCGCCACCGCCGCCCAGATCGCCCAGCTGGAACACACCGGCGCGCTGAGGCGCCACGACTTCCACGGCGAATGGAACTACACCCTGCACCCGGCCACACCCGCCCCGCCCCCCGAACCCGCCCCGCCCGCCAGCGAGCCGGACCTGCGCAGCCAGGTCCTGGACGCCCTGACCGCCCCCGAACTCACCGGCATGACCCGCGGCGACTTCGCCCGCCTGGCCGCCGAACTGGAAGTCCCCGCCGCCGCCGCCCGCGAGCAGCGCCTGCACCTGGCCCGCGGCCGCCCCCGCACCAGGCCCCCCCGCACACCCGGCCCCGGCAAGCTCCCCCACCCCGCCCGCCTGGCCGCCACCATCCTGCGCCAGCGCCACGGCCTGCCCCTGCACGTACTCGCCTACCTGCTCGGCGTCTCGCCCGACACCATCACCCCCGCCATCAAAACCACCACCGGCCTGCTCACCCAGCACAACATCACCATCACCCCCGGGCCCAGGCTCACCACCCTCGACAGCCTCCGCGACTACGCCGCCGCCGCCGGCCTCACCATCCCCGGCCTCCCGCAAGGCACAGACCCCCATGAATGACACACTAAACCCCACGGCACGCCGCAAACTCGATCTGTTTTGGAATGCTTAC
>JASHOI010000335.1 GCA_030041195.1 Streptosporangiaceae bacterium
GCCGCGGTGCTGGCGGTGGTGTACCTGATCGCCACCGAGGCCCACGCCCCCACCGGCGGCGATGCGGTGGCCCGGGTCGATCTCGAGGCCGAGGCGATCCGGCTGGCTCGCTTGCTGGCCGGGCTGATGCCCGACGAGCCCGAGGCGCTGTCCCTGCTTGCCTTGTTGCTGCTGACCTCGGCCCGCACCCCCGCCCGCACCGACGCCGACGGTGACCCGGTGACCCTGGCCGGCCAGGACCCGCACCCGCTGGAACCGGGCCGCGATCGCCGAGGGTTCGGCGTGGCTGTCCGAGGCGGTGACCCGGTCCGGCGGGGTGGCCGGGCCCTATCAGATCCAGGCGCACCTCGCCGCGGCTCATTCGACCGCGCCCAGCTGGCAGGACACAGACTGGGACCGGATCGTCGGCCTCTACGACTTGCTCGGGTCGATCACGGCCAGCCCGGTGGTGGCGCTCAACCGGGCGGTCGCGGTTACCGAGCGCGATGGCCCCGAGGCGGGGCTGGCTGCCCTGAAGACCATCGCCGGCCTGGAGTACTCCCATCTGTGGCACGCGGCCCTGGCAGACAACCTGTGCCGGCTCGGCCGCACGAGCGACGCGGCCGGAGAACTTCACGCCGCGGTGACCCTGGCGCCCAGCGAGGTCGAAGCGCGCCTGCTGCAGGACCGTCTGCGCAAGGTGCGGTCCGAGCTCGGCTGACCGCGTTCTGGTTTTCTGGCGTTCCCGGGCTTTGCCTGGCTCTTTCTCCGGATATGTCCTCCGCCCGCTGCCTCGTCTGGCGGTGGACGTCGGCGCGGGTCCTCACCGCAGGCATCGGCGGTCTGGTCCTGGCAGGTGCCCACATGGCCTGGGCCCGGCGCTGCGCGTACCCGACATGACGGTCTCCGTCCCTTGCCCTCGCCGTGTTCGTGCGGCCAGACAGCAGCTACCTCGTCCTGGCCGGGCCGTTGCTGGTAGCCGGCGCCGGGACCGTCGCGTTTCAGCTCGGCGCGGCGCCTTCGAGAAGCGTGCCGCCCGCCTGCATCGAGGTCGCCGGGGGGGCGGATCTCGGTGAAACGGTGCTACCGGGTTTGGCTCAGCCCTTGCTCGGCGTATTCGGTCAGCAGATCGCTCAGCGAGATGCCACGGCGCCCGGCCTCGGCCGCGAGCCGCCCGGCGAGCTCGCTGGGAAGGACGATGGTGCGGTGCACGGTGTCGTCGCGCTCCCAGCCCTCGTCACTCAATTCAGCCATGCTCCCTTCCCTTCCGATATCAGCGCTGCGGCGTCGTTGACCGCGACATGGCGGCGAAGGATGCGGTCGCTCAGCAGACCGAGGCAGCTGAGGTTCGGAAATCCCGGGCCCTGCGCGAGCCCTGCCATGACCGGCAGGTGCAGCGGCGGGGTCAGCCCGGACACCGACAGGTCGGCGTCGATCGCACGCTCGAGTTCGCGGCCGCCCAGCGCGTCCCGGTACCGGGCGCTCGCGTCCTCACCCAGGAGGGTCTCGAACCAGCGCCCATCGAAGCCGATCGCAGCGACAACGGCGTCATACGCGACGCGCTCGCGCTCATCGCCGTATGCGATGGTCACAATCACGTCGTGCTCGCGCGCCTCGACCGCGGCCGCTCGCCCGGCAAGTGCGCGGAAGCCGCGCGCCTGGTTGAGCACCGCCTCAGCCGCCAGCGAGAAGACCCCACGATCGGTGCGCTGCAGGAACTCACGCCGGTGCGTCTCGGCCAGGCGCGGCCAGTCTCCAGGGTCGGAGTAGAGCCGGTTCTCGTCATAGCTCTCACCGCGCGAGTACAGGATGCCCCGGGCGGTCAGCACGTCGATCGTGGAGCGTTTGCGGCAACGCTTCACCAGATCGATGACCACCGACGCGGCAGTCTCGCCGCTGCCGATGACGCAGATGTTCAGCGCCCGCTCATGGTCAAGCTTGTCCGCGGCCAGCCAGTAGGTCCGCCCGTCCAGGACCCGGGAATGATCACGAGGCTGGCCCGGCACCGTGATGGCCGGCCCTGCGCCGGTCATCACCACGCCGTCGGCGGCGATCGTATCGCCGGCCTCCAGCGCGACCTCCCAGCGGCCATCTGCGGCGACCTCCAGGCCGGTCACGACGCCGCGGACAATTTCCGCCCCGGCCGCTTCAGCGACTTCGCGGAGGTACACGCTCCACTGGCGGTGCGTGGGCCGCATCCGGCCGCGGTCGACCCAGTCGCTGTAGACGCCGTGCCGAATCAGGTACCGCTGCCAGCTGTACTCCGCCATCGCCACGACCACGTCAGCGGATGCATCGCCCCAGCTCGCAGCGTATGGAAAGCCGACATCCTTCTCCGGTGGCGTCCCCAGCGGCAGCAGGCCACTGGTATATCCCTGGCGCCCGCTCCAATTCCCGGCGACCTCGCCCCGGTCGACCAGCACCACCCGCGGCGCCGGCAGTCCGGCAGCGGCCAGCGCGCGGGCCTTGGCAGCGATCGCGACACCCTTCGGGCCGGCACCCACCACAGCAAGCGTTGACACCTGGCGAGGATAACCAGGCAACGGCATCTGGTCAGCCGGCAACCGGCGGGCTGTCGTACGGGGAGCCTGGCTTGTCGCCTGCCCATTCGGCGCGGTGTATGGCCCGCATGGCGCCGAGGAACAATCGCTCCTGACCGAACGCCAGGCGTGCGGCCCTGAGCCCAGCGGTCGCCACCATGTCGCTCAGCGGGCCGCTCGGCCGTCCGTACATCCGCCGCGCCCAGCGCGGCAGGGTCGAGAACGCCAGGGTGCTCACCGGCGGCAGCCCGAGCCTCAGCGCGCGGTTGCCGTCGGGCACCGGGGGATGCGACGTCAGCCGAAGCGCCTGTTTCGCCTCGTCGCACGCGTACAACCTCGGCCTGATCTCTTCGTAGTAGGCGTCGAGCTCGGCCATCGAGGCTGGCGCCGTCCCGGGGTCGACGCCGATGAGTTCCGCACTTGCGCGCTGTTCGGCCACGAAGGCGTCAAGATCTGCGGCGGAGAACGGCAGCCCGCCGCGCCGGGCGACGTCGACGGCGGACGCGACCTCGCCGCAATGCACCCACAGCAGCAGCTCGGGTTCGTCCACCCGGTACCGCGTGCCGTCGGGGTCGGTTCCGGTCAGCGACTCGTGAATCTTGCGCACGCGGCGTCCCGCACGCTCCGCCTCGGCAACTGTCCCGAACGTGCGCGTCTCGATGAACTTCCTGGTCCGCCGCAGCCTGGCCCAGGCATCCACGGGCTCGGTGATGGTAGCGGCGTTCTGCAACGTGCCGCGTATCACCCGCGGATGCAAGGCCTGAAGGTACAGCGCGCGGACAACCGCCACCCACATTACCCGGCTGCTCATGACCCGCCAGGTCACTGACTCGGGGCCAAACAATCCGTCATCTTCCCGGCCGGGATCGTCCGGGCTCGTATATGTGTATGGCGTGTAGGGCATCGTCTTCCCCGCGTCATTCCGGACAGCCGCTGATCAGAGTTCGATCGCGCCTATCACGCGCGCCAGCTTATCGCGCACATCCCGCCCGCCCTGGCCGCGCCGCCGCCGGCTGCTCCTGGCCCGGATATAGTCCGCCCCCTCGTGGCATGCTGTCGTTCATGACAGTGCTGTTCGTGGATGGCTGGTACGGGCCGGAGCCGCAGGACTGGCAGTCCGTGTGGTGTGAGCGCCTGCCCGACACGGCACGCGTGCAGCAAGATGACTGGGACAAGCCGGTACGCGCGGACTGGGTGACCCGGCTGGACGAGACGATCGCCCGCTGCGCTCAGCCACCGGTGCTGGTCGCGCACAGCCTGGGCTGCCCGACGCTCGCGCACTGGGTGGCCGCAGGCGGCGGCAGGCCGGTGCGCGGCGCATTGCTCGTGACCCCGGCGGACGTGGAGCGCAACCCGGAGCCCGACGTCCGCGGGTTCGATCCCATCCCGCGTGTGCCACTGCCGTTCCCGGCAATCCTGGCGGCGAGCAGCAACGACTCGTGGATGACGCCCGGGCGGGCAGCGTCGTTCGCGCGGTCGTGGGGCGCGCGCCTGGTCGATATCGGGCCCGTCGGCCATCTGAGCGGGGCGCACGGCCCGTGGCCGGAAGGCGAGGCGCTGCTCGCCGAACTGCTCGCCGAGACCCCGGCATGCCCAGCCTGAAGCGCGGGCCGCGGTCTCGTGCTATGACGAAATCGCGAAAATGCGCATAGCGGTGTTCGGAACCGGGCCGGTCGGCCAGGCGCTGGCCGGCGGGCTGCTGAAGCGGGGTCACAGCGTCGCCATGGGAACGCGTACGCCCGACGATCCCGCGGTCGTGACCCGGCTGGCGGACCTGCCGGGCGTTTCGATCATGGCTCACCGGGACGCGGCGAAAACGGCCGACCTGGCCATCTTCGCGATTCCGTTTGACGGGCTGAACGCGGTGGCCAGCGAGATCACCGCTACCCTGCCGCCCGGGATCACCCTGATCGACGCCAGCGACCCCGAACGGCCAGGACCCGACGGACGGCCAGGACCCGCGGTCGGCCACGACGACTCCGGGGCGGAAATGCTGCAACGTCTGGTCCCCGGTGCGCACGTGGTCAAGGCATTCAACATACTTGGCGCTGCGGACATGGTTTCGCCCCGATTCCCGGACGGGCCGCCGACCATGCTGGTATGCGGAGACCACGAACCCGCGGTGGAGCAGGCGATCACACTGTGCCGTGAACTTGGCTGGACCGACACCCTGAACCTGGGCGGACTGCATCTCGCGCGCCTGACGGAAGCGCTCAGCGTGCTCTGGGTCTACAGCGCGCTAGCCGCCGGAAGCTGGGATGTCGCATTCCGCTTGATCCGCCGCGTCGATACCTGACGGCATGCGGTGGCGGCCTTGATGTCCAGATGTACGATCGCGGGGTGGCAGAGGCTGATGACGCCGACCCGGAAGACTTCCTTCCGCCGACCGCGCTGGAGTCGGCGGTGCGCGATCTCGGCGCCGACGCCGTGCGCTACCGCGTGGACTACGTCATGCTGCCGATGCGGGACGGGGTGCGGCTGGCAACCGTCGTCATCCGCCCGCGCGCGGCTGGTCGTTACCCCACGCTGCTGAGCCGGACGCCGTACCAGACAACCGCGTTCCCCGACCAGTCCAAGCCGATGCACACCGCCCAGTTCAAGAACGACTACGTGCTCATCGTGCAGAACGAGCGGGGGAGCGAGTGGTCGGAGGGCGAGTTCGGCCTCCTCACCGGCACGACCGCGGACGCCCAGGACACCATCGACTGGGTAACCGCGCAGGAGTGGTCGAATGGCCGGGTTGGCCTCTACGGGTGCTCCTCGACCGCCGAAAACCAGCTCAAGCTCGGGGCCATCGGTCATCCGGCGCTGCGCGCCTGCGTGGCGATGAGTTGCGGCGCGGGCGTGGGCGACATTCCCGGAGCCGAGGGATCCAAGGGCCTCTTCTACCGTGGCGGCGTCCCGATGCTCGGGACGTGGGCGCTCTGGTTTGGCCCGTTCGGGATACATGATCGCCCGAAGCTGCCGGCCACGGCCGACGGCGATGAGCTGTCGCGGATCTTCCGCCGGTATCTGGTCAGCGTGCCCGATTTCCGTGATCCCGAGTACGTCCGCGCTCTGCAGAAATCGACCCGGGAAGCGCCGAGCGGCGAAGTGCTGCGGCGCATGGGCGCACCGATGAGCGGCTTTCAGACTTACCTGGCCGAGGGGCCGGCCGGGCTGGCGTGGAGGCAGGTGGACCTCATCGACGCGAGCCATTCCGGGGCCACGCCATCGCTCAACATCAACGGGTGGATGGACCTCGGCGCGTACGAGACGGTCAAGCTGTTCGAGTTCCAGCAGCACCATCCCGAGCAGTACCTCATCATGGCGCCGACCCCGCACTGCAGAATGCTCGTGACCGCGCCGGATGCCCGCCTCGGCGACCGCCCCATGGGCGACACCCGCTTTCCTTATGACGAGACGATCATCGCGTGGTTCGACCGGTTCCTGCGCGACGAGCCGGCTGAGTGGCAGCCGATGCCGAAGGTGCAGGTCTTTCTCATGGGCGCCGCCACGTGGCTCACCGGGGAGTCGTGGCCGCTGCCGGAGACCGAGGAGCGGACGCTGTTCCTGACCAGCGCCACGTCGGCGAACACACTGTGGGGCGATGGGGCCCTGGTCCCGGCGCCCGGCGCCGCCGGAACGGACGAGTTCATCGCCGACCCGCACAACCCCGTGCCGTCTCTGGGCGGCGGCCTGGCCATGGATTCCCCGGTCTGCGTCGATCAGCGGGACGTCGAATGCCGGGCCGACGTGCTCGTCTACAGCACGCCCGTGCTTGACGAGCCGGTGTCGATCGTCGGCGACGTCCGGGCCGAACTCTATGTCTCCGCCGACGTCGAGGACGCCGACGTCTTCGTCAAGCTCGTCGACGTCTATCCCGACGGGACCGCGTACAACCTCGCCGACAGCTGCCTTCGGCTGCGCTACCGCGATGGCGCCGGCAAGCCCGCGAACCTCGTGCCCGGCGAGATTTACCGCATCGAGGTCTCGGGCATCACGACCGCCAACTACTTCGCACCCGGTCACCAGCTCCGCATCGAGGTCGCCGGGTCTAACTTCCCGCTTGCTGACCGGAACTGGCACACCGGCGGGCGCAACGACCTGGCCACCGACGGCCCGGTCGCCCACATCACCCTGCACCATGGCGCGGACCACAGGTCGGCGCTGCACTTCCGCGCGTTCACCGGCGAGGTCACGACCGACAGGCCGATGGCATCCCTGCGGGGATAAGTGCCGACAGCGCCGGTGCCACCGGCGCAGCGAAGTCACCGACACCTAGGCAGGCCGTCACCCTGGCCTCAGACACCACGACCCGCGCCAACTCTCTGACCGGCGAGTACTCGGTCCAGACCGGAACCAGCGACGCCGAAAACGTCACCGGAACGGTGTCGGTGCAGCTCAAGCCCACGTTCCGGGCCAGCGAGAACCTCACGGTCGTGGCCGCCGGGCAAAGGCTGCCTATTTCGGAAATCCTGAATGCCAAAGCCATTTACCTAAAGGAAGCGGCGCTGTCCGCGGAGACCGGCAAGCCGTGGACCAAGATCACGCTCTCCAGCCTGTCGGGTGGGCTGGGGAGCACCCTCGCTCAGCTGTTCCAGAGCGCCCAGAACGGCAACCCGCTGGAGCAGACCCAGATGCTCGCTGCAGCTCGGGATGTGCGTGCGGTGGGTACCCAGGTCGTCGACGGTGTCCAGACGACTCACTACACAGGTTCCCTCACGCCCCGGGCCGCGGTCAGCGCCCTGTCGCCGAGCCTGCGCAAGAGCGTCGCGCCGATGCTGAGCCTGTTCACCGGCGACATCAAATTCAATGTCTGGATCGACGGCCAGCACCAGGTGCGAAAGATCATAGAGATCGAGACGATCAGCGGGCAGCCGGTCACCGTGACCATGACCATCACGTCCATCAACCAGCCCGTGCGGATCACGCTGCCGCCCGCGAGCCAGGTGGTCAACATGCCCACGAATGACCTGAGCGGGCTGTAAAGGGCCCGCAAACTGCACTCCGGCGTATGCTGGTTAAACGGGTGTAAATGGCCATTTCGGATGGCGGGATGCTGGCTATGCCGGACGTTGCATTAAAAACGGGGGCGGCGAAACGGTGGCTTCTGGCCCAGCGCCGCAAGGCCGTGGGCCTGACCCAGGAGCAACTGGCTGAGCGGCTGGGCGTGGAGCGCACAACGGTGGTGCGCTGGGAACGTGGCCAGACCCAGCCGCAGCCATGGCTGCGGCCCGGGCTGGCCGCGGCGTTAGGGATTTCGGCTGGCCGCATCGAGGAGTTGCTGGCCGTTGGCGGCGCTCCGGCCGGCGTACAGAACTGGGCGGCATCGGTGCCGCGGCAGCTGCCAGCGGCCGTCCCCGACTTCACCGGCCGAACCGCCGAACTGGCGGCGCTGACCAGGATGCTGGACCAGGCCGGGGCGGGCGTCCCGGGCACGGTGGTGATCAGCGCGATCGGCGGGACTGCGGGGGTGGGCAAGACCGCGCTGGCGGTGCGCTGGGCGCACCAGATCGCCGGCCGGTTCGGTGACGGGCAGCTGTACGTCAACTTGCGCGGCTACGATCCCTCGGGCACCCCGGCTACCCCGGAAGAGACGATCCGGGGATTCCTGGACGCGCTGGGCGTGGCCTCCGAACGTCTCCCGCCGAGTTTCGAGGCGCAGCGAGACCTGTACCGCAGCCTGCTGGCAGACAAACGGATGCTGATCGTGCTGGACAATGCCCGGGACGAGCAGCAGGCGCGGCCGCTGCTGCCGGCCAGCCCGGGCAGCCTGGTGCTGGTCACCAGCCGCAGCCAGCTGGGCGGGCTGGCCGCCGGCGGGGCATGGCTGATCAGCCTCGACGTGCTGAGCCACGCCGAGGCCGTGCTGCTGCTGGCCGCGCGGCTGGGCGCCACGCGGGCCGCAGCCGAACCCGAAGCGCTGGGTGAGATCGCCAGCTTGTGCGCGTGCCTGCCGCTGGCGCTGGCGGTCGCCGCGGCGCGAGCCGCGGCCCGGCCCGGGTTCGCGCTGGCCGCCCTGGCTGGCGAGCTCGCCGATTCCGCCGGCCGCCTGGACGCGCTGGACGCCGGCGAGGAAGGCTCGAGCGTGCGAGGGGTGTTCTCCTGGTCTTACCGGCAGCTCACCGGCGAGGCCGCGCGGATGTTCCGGCTGCTGGGCCTGCACCCCGGCCCCGACATCACCGCCGCGGCCGCGGCCAGCCTGGCCGCAACCGGCGAGGACGACGCCCGGCGCCTGCTGGGTGAGCTGGCCCGCGCCCACCTGATCGCCGAGCACCTTCCCGGCCGGTATGCCTTCCACGACCTGCTGCGCGCCTTCGCCGCCGAGCAAGCTCAGCACACCGACAGTGACACCGGCCGGCGCGAGGCCTCTGGCCGGGTGCTCGACTACTACCTGCACACCGCCGCGCGTGCCGCCCTCCTGCTGATGCCATCAAAGGAGCCGGTCGCCCTCGCCCCGCCCCGGCCCGGCGCCGCTGCCGGGCAGCCCGCCGACTACGCGCAGGCCCTGGCCTGGTTCGAAGCCGAGCACCAGGTACTGCTGGCCGCGGTGATGTTCGCCGCCGAGCTCGGGTTCGACGCCCACGCCTGGCAGCTTCCATGGGCCATGGCGTCCTTCCTGCAAGCCCGCGGGCACTGGCAGCAATGGGCCGCGACCCAGCGTACGGGGCTGGCCGCCGCGACCCGCCTGGGTGACACCGGCGCGCAGGCCCTATCCGGCCGCCTCCTGGCGCTGGCCTGCACGAACCTCGGCGACCACGATCAGGCTCGTGGCCATTTCGCCAGCAGTCTGACGCTGTACCAGCGGCTCGGCAACCGCCTCGGCCAGGCCAAGATCCAGCAGAATCTCGGCGTGCTCGCCCAGCGCCAGGAGCGCCACGCCGCCGCGCTCGGGCACGCTCAACAGGCGCTGCGCCTGTATCAGGCCATCGGCGACAAGGCGTCCGAGGCCGACATGCTCAACAACGTCGGCTGGTGCCACGGCCTCGTCGGCGACTACCAGCAGGCCCGCGCGTTCTGCCGCCAGGCACTTGCGCTGAGCGAGGAAGCCGGCCACCGCTGGGTCGAGGGATATGCCTGGGACAGCCTGGGGTACGCCGAGCACCATCTGGGCAACCTCGCCGAAGCCGCCGCCTGCTACCAGCGCGCGCTCAGCCTGCACCGCGAATCCGGCGACCGCTTCCTTGAAGCGGAAGCCCTGACCCACCTCGGTGACACCCGCCACGCTGCCGGCGAGCTTGCGAAGGCCCGGGAGGCCTGGCAGCAATCGCTGGCGATCCTCGAGGACCTGGAGCACCCTCACGCCGACCAGGTCCGCGCCAACCTCGCTAGTTCAACCGCGTAGACAGGACTCCAGAAAGGGAATTGCCGTGGCTGACGACCGTTCACCAGTCCAATCCGAGCCCGGGCCGGAAGAGCCCGATGCGATCGCCGGGACCGGGATCGACATAACGGTGCCGCACTCGGCCCGGATCTGGAACTACTGGCTGGGTGGGAAGGACAACTACGCGGTTGATCGCGCGGCCGGTGACGAGTACCGGGCAATCTTCCCCGGCATCGTCGATGTTGCGCGTATGTCCCGGGCTTTTCTTACCCGCGCGGTCCGGTACCTGGCCGGCGAGGCCGGGATGCGCCAGTTCCTCGACATCGGCACGGGTCTCCCGACCGCGGAGAACACTCATGAAGTCGCGCAGCGGGTGGCTCCGGAGAGCCGGATCGTTTACGTCGACAACGATCCCCTGGTGCTTGCGCACGCCCGCGCCCTGCTGACCAGCGTGCCCGCGGGGGTATGCGAATACCTTGACGCCGACCTTCGGGACCCGGCCGCGATCCTGGCCGCCGCGGCGAACTTCTTAGATTTCGCGCAGCCCGTCGCGCTCATGCTGATGGGAATCATGGGCCATTTCACCGACGAGGAGGCGTACCCGATCGTGAGCCGCCTGCTGGATGGCCTGCCATCTGGCAGCTATTTCGCGCTGTACGACGGCGCCAACGTCAACGAAGCCTTCAACCGGGCGCAGCAGGGCTACAACGAAAGCGGTGCGGTGCCCTATTACCTTCGCAGCCCTCAGCAGTTTGCGCGGTTCTTCGAAGGTCTGGATCTCGTGGAGCCCGGCGTGGTGCCGGTGCCGTACTGGCGGCCCGACCCCGACTCGTCCGGCCAGCCTGCCGAGATTTATTCGTACTGCGGTGTCGCGCGCAAGCGGTGACGTCAGGCCGGCTACCCACCGTCATCCGAGGGAGGTTCGGGCGGTTCGTCATCGGGCGCCGAGGGAGTGCACGCCGGACACGACCCGGAGTTGACTTGCAGAGACTGGCTGGCCAGGGTGACGGCGGCACCGATCGGTGACTCGCTCAGCGCGTTGCTGACGGCCTGGTCGTCGCTGAACTCGCTGGCATTTCCCTGGGCGGCGAACTCGCTGTCCAGTTCCTCATACGCGACATGCTCGAGCTTGCCGGGGTCCGGGATGACGATCGCGTCGGCATCGGGCGGTGCCGGCGCGCCGGCCAGCCGCTCGGTCCACTCGGCAAACGTGTCCTTGAGGTTGCTCTCCTCGACCAGGCCGGTGAGGTATTCCTCGATGATCTGGAGGGTCTCGTTGCCGCCGATGTTCGCGATCGAGATCGTGCTCGCGATCGCTTTGGCCGCTAGCTCGCCGGCCTGTTGCGCGCTTGACTGGGCGTCATCGTCGCTGCTGTCCTGAGCTTCCACCTCGCCGAGGCGGTGTGCCAGGTCCGGCTCACCGCGGAGCGGATCGTCAAGGCCCGCCTGCCTTGCCGCAGCCCTTTCCGCGTCCAGCAGAGCCTGCGCATTCCTCAGGCTGAGCGTTGCCGCCTGGAACGCGCCGACTTGCTGGGCAAGCTGGTCTTCGGCGGGAGTCGCGTCGTCGTCGCCCGGCGGCGGGGGACTGTCGTCGTGGATCGCCGTGACGACCTGGATGAGCGGTTGCGCCGCGGCTGCGCCGGCGAACTGCTGGCGGATCTGCGTGTACGCGGCCAGCTCACCCTGGGCCTCGAACTGGCGCTGCAGGGCCACGGTGTACGCCGCGGCAATCTGGCGCTGGAGCGTGGGCCCGACCGCCACCGGGGTGGCCAGGGCGACCAGCGCGATCGCAAGCAGCCCGATGTGGGCGCCGCCCAGCAGCCTTCGGGTCACGTCAGCGACGGACGTGACGCGGAGCCGGCCAAGCCACCGCCGCAGCCCCGCGGTCGCGGCGGGCCGGAGCACGAACGCCAGGCTCAGGCCGGCGAGGAGCACGTACAGCGTTGTCCAGACCCACCAGGGGAGGTCCACGACCGCCCCGGCATGGGCGAGGACGGCGCGCAGCGCCGCAACCTCGGGCCTGGACATGCCGAGCAGGTTGGCCAGCCAGACGAGGAACAGGACGAGTTCGGCGCCGACCAGCAGGGACAGCGTCAGGTCTGCGCCGGCCCGTGCGGTCAGCCGGCGCGCCCGCTTCATCGCCAGCCATGCCTTGAAGCTTCCCCACACGGCCAGCGGGAACAGGAAGCCCGCCGCTGGCCCGGTGGTGAGCAGGTCATGCTTGGCCACCAGCGAGAGGCTGGCGGCCACGGTGGCGGCGCCGATCACATCGGGCAGCAGCTTCGGCCAGCGGCGGCCCGTCTTGCGCACGATTCGCGAGGCGAGCGCGCAGACCCAGAGGCCGCACGCCGCCACGAAGGCGGCGGGCAGGACCGCCGCGACCGCGGACACGACGGCCGTCCAGGTCGTCGCGATGATCGCTGCCGCGGCTGCCACGGTGGCCAGCGTCAAGACGAGACGCTGCCTGCGCGACAGACCGGGGACATTCGCCAGCGTCCACCGGCACAACCCCACGGCCATCCCCAGGCCGAAGAGAGGAACAGCAGTCGCGAGAAAGCCCGCGCCCCATACCACTATGACGACAGCGAATATCTTGCCGCCCCAGCCTCCCCATGGATGGGAGTAGACGGACAGCTTCCAGATGTAGAACGCGATCCCGGCGCCAAGGCCGAAGTCCACGGAGATCCGGAACAGGCGTTTATCCGTCAGGAATGCGATGAGCTTTGCTCGCGTGCCAGGGCGTGCCGCCAGCACGGCGTGCCAGCGCGCCTGTTCGGCGAGATCCGCCCGGTGCGAGGCGGCGAGAACGGCTCGCAGCGACGGGTCAGCGAACTCGTACCCGGATCCGCTCTGGCGCATGATGCCGCGCTCGGTGGCCTCAGCCAGCACGCGCCGCAGACGCACCCATTTCCGCCGGTGCATCAGCAACGCAAGCTTGGTCAGCTTCGCCACTCGATTCCTGCTCAGCAGGTGCGCCATCAGAAACAGGAATGCAACGATGAGCAGGACGAGGGTGACAGGCCACCGCGGCGCGATGAGGTATCCCAAGCCCGTCAGGACAGACAACTCTGACACAGCGACCAGCCAGCGGGCGCCGGTCAGCCAGCGCTTCGGGATCCACGACGAGATGGCCGGCAGGGACACGCGGTCCCGATCACCCATGTGGTCGGCGATCCAGCCGAGCCGGCGCACCGCATGCTCCCGCTGCCGATCGTCGGGGTACGCGGTCAGCAGCTGCTGGGTGGCTTGCTGGGCGTCGAGCGCCTCGTCCACCATTGCATCGAACCGATCATGGTCCGATCCGGCCAGAGCGTGAATGTGGCAGGAATGTCGCACCGGATCGGGCGACACCGGGCGTATTCTGATGAAACGGGGCCAACGGCGGTCAACGGCCATTCAGATGGCGGGTGCTGGCTATGCCGGACGGTGCAAAAACGGGGGCGGCGAGGCGGCGGCGTCTGGCCGAGCGCCGGAAGGCGATGGGCCTGACTCAGGAGCAGCTGGCCGAGCGGCTGGGCGTGGAGCGCACCACGGTGGTGCGCTGGGAACGCGGCGAGACCCAGCCGCAGCCGTCGCTGCGGCCGAAGCTTGCTGCGGCGTTACGGGTTTCGGCTGA
>JASHOI010000336.1 GCA_030041195.1 Streptosporangiaceae bacterium
GACCGGTGCGGTGCGGGCGGTGGCCGGCCTGAGTGTGATCGACGCGTCGATCATGCCCACCCCTCCCTCCAACGTCCCGGCCCTGACGGTGATCGCCATCGCAGAAAAGCTCTCCCGCGATCTGTGCCCCTCGAGCGGTCGGCACAGCGCATAAGGGCTGTCGAAGGCAGCCGCCTGCCATGACCAGCGTTTCCGTCATCACCTCTGGCCCGTCGGCGTGCAGGGTCGCGGCCTTCGCCTGGGCTACATCCTCACGGCCGCGCCGCTGGTGGCCACAACGGCAGGCGGGACGCTGGCCATCCTGCTGTATGCGCTCTACCAGCAGCAGAACCGCCGAACCGGCCGAACCGCCGAACCGCAGAACCGCCACATTAGGTCAGGAGTATCAAATGCGAGCAGCAGTTATCGAACAGCTGGGCACAGCGCCCAGGCTCCGCGACTTCCCCGCGCCTGCCGCGGCAGAAGGCATCACAGCCGGGCGCCTCGTGGCGGCCGCGCTCAACCCGGTCGATCTCGCCGTCGCCGCCGGGCAGATGCCCTTGCGCACAATCGCGCCCCCGTTCGTGGCCGGGTACGAAGCCGTCGTCGAACTGCCGTCTGGGTCCCGCGCCTACATCGGCGGCCCGCCGCCTCCCTACGGCACGCTCGCCCAGCTGATCCCGGTGCCGGACGACCTTGCCTTTCCCGTCCCGTCGGGCACCGATCCGGGCCTGGCCGCCTCACTCGGCGTCCCCGGCCTGACGGCGTGGCTCGCCCTGGAATACCGCGCGCAGCTCAAGCCGGGCGAATCGGTCCTAGTCCTCGGCGGCGGCACGGTCGGCCAGCTTGCCCTGCAAGCTGCCCAGGCCATGGGCGCCGGGCCGGTAGTGGTCGCCGACCGCAGCGCGACCGCGCTGGGCCGGGCGCAGGCCCGCGGCGCCGACGCCACCATCGACCTCAGCGCCACCGGTCCAGGCCAGCTCGCTGCCCGGTTCGCGGAAACCGCGGGCCGGGGCTTCGACGTCATCATCGACCTGATCTGGGGCCCGATCATCAATCACGCGATCGACCAGGCCGCCATGCACGCCCGCCTGATCCAGGTCGCCAACGTCTCCGGGCCCACCGCCCCGCTGGCCGCCGCCGTCTTCCGTAACAAGCTGATGTCCATCCTCGGATTTAGCATGTTCCTTACGCCGATCGATATCCGCCGTGACGCCTACACCCGGCTCCTCGCCACCGCCGCCCAGGGCGCGATCGGCATCGACATCGACACCAGCCACCTCGACCAGATCGGTCCGACCTGGGCACGACTGCAAGCCGGCCCGCCGGACAAACTCATCGTCACCCCCTGACCTGGAGGAGGTCCACGATGGTCTTTTTTGGTCGCACCGGCCCAGATGTCATCCGGTCCGCCCCGACGGCGCCGTGTCCGGCTGAACCGCCGACGAGCCCGAGCCGGGCGCCGACCGCGACGCCGGCGCGGGCGGTACCTTCCATCGACACCGCCAACCGGCCAGGCGCTGGCCGACGTCCAGGATCGCCCCGGCACACCGCCAACTGGCCGGCCTTCGATCCTTACCTTGATCACGGCATCACCGCCAACGCGATCAAGCACGATCGGACCGACCCGGCGGCGCACGCCGCACGCGGCGAACGATCGGCGGCTCGCAGCGATGCGCTGCGACTTGTCCGAACTCGGCGGTTGCGAGCCCGCCGCTCCGAGGCTTGAAATCAGCGCAGACCTCAAGTGAGAGCAGGCGCATACAGATCACCCAATCCGGCGCGACATCAGGCAACTACCTTGACGACCAGGTTGCAGTCCATAACGGCGGATAGTTGTTCGTCATGCCTTCTTGATCGGGTAATCGCATGGAGTGGCTTCTGGCTCTCGGCTGGCACAGAGGGCTGCTGTTTGGGCGGCAGTAGATCACACACCCGCGCGGCCCGCGGTGCCCGGTACTGGACCGGGGAGGTCGCCATGCTGGAGGCGTTCGCGGATCTCTCCACACCGCTGGTGGCCGATGTCTGCTTGCGATGTGGTGTTCCGCTGCGGGCTGCCTCTTCGGGAATCCGGCCGGTCATGGCCGGCCAGCGAATCGCTGGGCGGGTGCTGCCAGTGCGGCGCTACCGAAGCGTGGACGTGTTCCTGGAGGCATTTTGCCGCGCACAGGCCGGCGACGTGTTAGTCATTGACAACGGCGGCCGCTTGGACGGGGCCTGCGTGGGCGATCTGGTGGTACTGGAGACCAGCCCCGCCGAGGTGGCAGGCCTGGTGGTGTGAGACCTGCACCGCGAGACGCCGGAACTCGCCACGATCGGCCTCCCGGTTTTCAGCCACGGCAGCTACCCGGCCGGGCCGGTGCGGCTGGAGGAGCGGGAGCCCGAGGCACTCGTCACCGCCCCGTTCGGGTCGCACCTGGTTGGCGCCGAGGACATCGTGCTTGCTGATGACGACGGCTTGCTATTCGTCGCCGCAGAGCGTGCCGAGGCCCGCCACATCCGGGAGGGCCAGACGCTGCACAGGCAGACCGCTTTCGATGACTACCTGGCCAGGCGCGCCGCGGACCCCCGCATACGCCTTCCGGCAGCATCTGCGACGCATCGGCGGCGTGATCGAAGAATAGATCATCTCCGGGGGGAACCGGGCCGGGGATGAGGCCGCCCGGCGCGCGCCGGGCACGGCACCTGGTTCGGCCC
>JASHOI010000337.1 GCA_030041195.1 Streptosporangiaceae bacterium
CCCGCACCGGCCGCGCCACCGTGGCGCCGTGCCGCACCGGCCGCACCGGCCGCGCCGCCGCGGCGCCGTGCCGCGCGGGCCGGGCGACCGTGGCGCCGTGCCGCACCGCCGGCGTTGCGCCGCGGGCCGGTGCCGGCGTCCCGGGGATCGCGGCATCGTCGGATGCAGCCGCCGTCGGGGCCGCCGGGTCGGCAGAGGCGGATGAGGTGCCCGGGATCGCCGGCAGCGCACGCGAGGCGTGAGCAGCCGTCCCCGGGTCACTCGCCCGGTGCCCGGGCGCTGAAGTCTGGCCGCCCCCGGGCGCCGCCGCGCTCGTGGCGCCGGGGACCGCCGCGCTGCCAGCCGCGCTCGCTGCGGTGCTGCTTGCGGAGTCGCTCGTCCCCGGCACCGCGGCGGTGTTTCCGGTGCTGCTCGTGGCGGGGGTCGCCGGCGCACCGGCTGTTGCCAGGTCGCCGTTGTCGACGAAGCCAACGACGCCCTGGTCGGCAAGCGGCCCCGGGTACTCGTGTGCGTTCACCGAGAAGTTCGGCAGCGAGTCGCCGCCGATCGTGTACAGCGTGCCGTCGGCGTACTTCGTGACGACCTCGACGTGGTTGTCGAACAGCACCCAGTCGCCGGGCTGCGGCTGGTACCCGTCGCCCAGCGGGTGCCAGCGGCCGTGCGCCTGCGCGTCCTGGAGCACCGAGATGATGCTCGGCGAGGACGGATTGGGGTCGACGCGGACATCGGCCCACGCGTGCAGCGGCCACGGGTACGACGTGCCGCCGGTCACCCAGCTTTGCTGGCCGACCACCTGCGCGGCCAGTTCCAGCGTCAGGCTGGCGAACGCGGCGCAGGACTCGCCGTGGTCCACGCCGTTGACGCTGTCGTGCTGCCAGATGATCGCCTCCATCTCGGCCGGGGTTTTGCTCTGCGCCATCTGCAGGTAATAGCTGGCGACGTTGACGATCGCCGAGCGCAGCGCGGCATTGCGCGAGGCCGTCGGCTGGGCCGATCGCTCGAGGGCCATCAACCGGAGCGGCATGCTGGTCGGCGACATCAGGTCGGCCGGCGCGTGCGGCACGAAGGAGAACCCGGTCACCGTGCCGCTGGCGCTGAGGCTGACGAGCGCGGTCACCTGCTGCCAGCTCGGCTTGCTCGCGGAAAGCACGGGTTCTCCTTTCTGTCGTTGGGCTGGCGACCGCCGGCTAGCGGATCACGCCGAAGGCGTCGCGCCGGGAAGGTGCTTCAAGATCGCCTGGACTTGCGGGTTCCCTGGATTGCTCGCGTTCTGGAACAGCACCGCGGCGGCCTGGGCCTGGCTGGGTGTCGCGCCGACGATCCACTTCTGGTAGACGTCGGCCACCAGTGCCGCCTCGCCGGCCGGCGTGGCAATCGGCTTGGCGCACACGCTCGGGAAGCCGGCCCGCGAGGTGAGCGCGGCCGATCCGGTGTACCGCAGGCAGTTCGCCGGCTCGCTCTCAAGACCGGCCTGGACGACCGCGTTGCCGTCGCTGCCCGTTACGGTCGCTCCGCCGATGATGCTGTTGATCGCGCGCGCCGCCACCTCGAGGCTGTCGATGGGGTTATACGGGTTGTACGGATTGTGCAGGTTGAGGGACAGCGCGATCTCGCCGCCCTGTGTCGGCGCGATGGGCTCGAGCCCGAGCCTGCCGTTCTGAGTGTCGTTGAAATCCGGGTTATCGCCGCTCGTCAGCAGCGAAAAGACCCAGAGGATCTGGCTGGTGGGCTGCGCGCAGGCAAAGTCGACCTGGCCGGGCTCGGACCTCACGTCCGGGTTCTGGCATGCCTTGGTGATGTCGCTCTGCACCGTGGCCACGCTTGCCGGCCACGACGCCCCGCCGCCGGACAGCATTATGCCGAGGACCGTGCCGACCGCCGCCACCAGTGCGACGCCGATCGCCAGCTTGCTGCGGTCCGAAAGGCCCCGCCGGTAGGCGCCGAGCCGGCCCTGGGTGACCAGGGTTTCGGTGCGCGCGTCCGCCGAGCCAATTCGCTCGCGGATATCGCGGATATCTATCTCGTCGTAACCGCGGGCAAGCTCGCACTTCAGCAACATGCGAACATCGTCGAGCTCGCGCTCCAATTCAGCCGTCTTGCTCCTCAGGTCATCGAGGCGTCGGCCTTTGGGGCTGCTGGGGTTATCGGAGTCCGTTCTCACGTCTCACCTTCTAGCATTTGACATGTGCTGAGCTGTCCGCGAGGAAATGCTTTGGCAGTGGTTCAGCAGGGCGCTCGGGCATTGGGCAGGCGTGGCCTCGCGCCTCCGTCCACTGCCGTCCGCTGCCTGCTCCGCGGGACCGGTAACGATCCGGGTCGCCGCGGCCGACCCGCGGTGACACCGACTCGCGCCGCCTGCCTTGCGCGGCCGGTCCGCGGGCCGAATCGGCTGGAGTCGGCTGGCCCCGGCTCTCCGTCGTGGGGGCGCCAGGGGTGCCGGAGCGCTCCGCCCCGCCCGGACTGCCGCGGCGCGCCGCCCGGGTGCGCGATCCCTCCGCTTCCCGGGAGCATGACCTCGCCGTCGAGCCGGTGCCCTGCCGCTGCGCCGCCCGGGCACGAGGCGCCCGCGTCGCCGCGCCGGTCGTGGCAGGTCACGAGGTGACCGACCACTCTCGGGAGGCTGCCGCAGCCGTTCTGACGGCACCGCGGAATAACATCTGATCGAGGCCAGGGGCCATAGCTCGGCTGAGACATGAGGGTAATTAGAACACACGTACAGTCCGGATGTGAAGCCGTCTTGATTAGAACACATGTTCGTGCTACGGTGAACTCACCTGCCTGAGGGGGCCGGGCAGGTGCCCGGTTCGTCCCCAGCCGGGCGCCCCCGGCGGACCGCTCGCTTGCGCCATCGTGCGGCCCGCCACGGCGTCTGATGTGCCACCGCGCGGCCCCGGCCACCGCGCGGTGGCACGCCAACGCATCAACGCACCCAGGCGTTAGGCGCCCGGGCGGTGAGGCGGTGTCGCCGGCTCGCCGAGTCAGCGGGCTGGTTCGTCTGTTCGCCAAGCGCGGGTCCGCGCACATGACGCTCGGTTGCGCCCGAGGGCTACCTGCCGAGGTCCAACCGCTGGCGGCTGCGCTCAGGAGAGCTCAACTCGATCGTGACGGAGCGGCGACTGACCGGATTGGCTTGCGCCGAAAGCGCGGCGGCCTATCGCATTCGACGCGGACGGCTGCAAAGGCCAGAACACCATGGAGGGCTGCGTCAATCAAGTTGATAACGGGCCTGGGATGCTGGGGGACGAGACGCGACGTCCCCAAAGTTCATTGAAACTCGGCACCCCGGCTCTGGACTCTTGAATCGATAATTCGTTGTCATTGTTCGGCACTCGCATACGGGGGTGAGGCTGCCGAGAGGCACGCAGCACGTGCGATCAGGAAGACGCCGCCAGGCATCCGAAGTCTTTTGGCCACGACTTCCGCCGGATGTCACGATGAGTGCCCGATGTAGCATCTGGGCGTGGCTTGGCACCAGCTCGCTCTGGGGCAGTTCATCCCGAGTCCGCCGATCAGCGGGTTCCATGTCGGCCCGCTGTTCGTCCACTTCTACGGCTTGTTGTACGTGGTGGGGATCGCGCTCGCGATCTATATCACCCGGCGGCGCCTGGCCATGGCCGGAGGCAATGCCGACCCGGTCTATGACGTGGCGTACTGGGGCATTCCGGCCGGGCTGATCGGCGCCAGGATCTACTTCGACATCACCACCCCGTTCGACATCGTGCCGAAGCCTTGCTTCGCGGGGCTCATCGGCGATGTTTGCCCGCCAGGCCACCAGTGGTGGGGGCCGCTGGCCATCTGGAACGGTGGGCAGGCGGTCTGGGGCGGGATCGCGGCCGGCGCGCTGGTTGGCGCTTGGCGGGTCCGGCGCGCGGGCGGGAACGTGAGCGTGTTCATGGACGCGGTCGCCCCGGCGCTGCTGGTCGCCCAGGCCATCGCGCGGCTCGGCAACTACTTCGACCAGCAGCTGT
>JASHOI010000338.1 GCA_030041195.1 Streptosporangiaceae bacterium
TCGACGTCCTTGCGGCTCGGCACCTCGTACATCACCGACATGAGGACTTCTTCGAGGATCGCCCGCAGCCCCCTGGCCCCGGTGCCGCGCAGGATCGCCTGGTCGGCCACGGCCTCGAGCGCGTCGTCGGTGAACTCCAGGTCGACGCCGTCGAGCTCGAACAGCCGCCGGTACTGGCGGACCAGCGCGTTGCGCGGCTCGGTCAGGATCCGGATCAGCGCCTCGCGGTCCAGGTTGTGCACGCTGGTGATGACCGGCAGCCGGCCGACGAACTCGGGGATCATGCCGAACTTGAGCAGGTCCTCCGGCATGACGTCGGCGAACGGGTCGGCCGTGGTGCGATCGGTCTTCACCCGGAGCACGGCGCCGAAGCCCATCCCGCTGCGGCCGATCCGGTGCTCGATGATCTTCTCGAGCCCGGCGAACGCGCCGCCGCAGATGAACAGCACGTTGGTGGTGTCGATCTGGATGAATTCCTGGTGCGGGTGCTTGCGGCCGCCCTGCGGCGGCACCGAGGCCGTGGTGCCCTCGAGGATCTTCAGCAGCGCCTGCTGGACGCCCTCGCCGGATACGTCCCTGGTGATCGACGGGTTCTCGCTCTTGCGCGCGATCTTGTCGATCTCGTCGATGTAGATGATCCCGGTTTCGGCCTTCTTGACGTCGTAGTCGGCCGCCTGGATGAGCTTGAGCAGGATGTTCTCGACGTCCTCGCCCACGTACCCGGCCTCGGTCAGCGCGGTGGCGTCGGCGATCGCGAACGGGACGTTGAGCAGCCGGGCGAGGGTCTGCGCGAGCAGGGTCTTGCCGGACCCGGTGGGCCCGAGCAGCAGGATGTTCGACTTGGCGAGCTCGACACCGTCCTCGCCGGAGCGCTCGCCGCCGGACTGGATCCGCTTGTAGTGGTTGTACACCGCGACCGAAAGGCCCTTCTTGGCCTTCTCCTGCCCGATCACGTAGGAATCGAGGAATTCGTAGATCTCGCGCGGTTTCGGCAGGCTGTCCCATTTGAGCTCGGCGGGCTCGGCCAGCTCCTCCTCGATGATCTCGTTGCAGAGATCGATGCATTCATCACAGATGTACACACCAGGGCCGGCTATGAGCTTCTTGACTTGCTTCTGGCTCTTCCCGCAGAACGAGCACTTCAGCAGATCACCGCCGTCGCCCATACGTGCCACCCAGCTACTCCTTTGCCCGGGGCCGCCACCAGCGGCCGGTGCACCGACCGGCGGCGGGCATCCTGCCCAGTCGTAATGCCGTAGACCTTAGACGGTACCGCCTTGGCGCCTGTCGTTGTGGCTTATGGACGGGTGCCGCCCCGGTGCCTCGGGCGACAACGTCCAAACCGGTTAGGAAGACCCTACCTCGGTCCGGCGCTTGAGGGTCGTCAGAACCTCATCTACCAGCCCGTACTCCTTGGCTTCCTCGGCCGTGAAGAACTTGTCGCGCTCCACGTCCCGGCGTACCTGATCCTCGTCCTTGCCGGTGTGCTGCGCAATAACCCGCTCCATCGCGGTGCGCATCCGGAGGATCTCCCTGGCCTGAATCTCCAGGTCACTGGACTGGCCGTAGCCACTTTCCACGGCCGGCTGGTGGATCAGGATCCGCGAGTTGGGCAGCGCCATCCGCTTGCCCTTGGTGCCCGCGGCCAGCAGCACCGCCGCCGCGGACGCCGCCTGGCCCAGGCAGAACGTCTGGATGTCCGGCTGGATGTACTGCATGGTGTCGTAGATCGCCATCATCGACGTCATCGACCCGCCGGGCGAGTTGATGTACATCAGGATGTCGCGGTCCGGGTCGATCGACTCCAGGGTGATCAGCTGAGCCATCACGTCGTTGGCCGACGCGTCGTCGATCTGCACCCCGAGGAAGATGATCCGCTCCTCGAAGAGCTTGTTGTACGGGTTCATCTCCTTGATCCCGTACGACGTGCGCTCGACGAACGACGGCAGCACGTACCTGGATTCGGCCGGCCGCCACAGCCCTGCTGCGCTGCCCTTGCCTGCGTTCACTGTCTGCTCCTCAGCTCCCGGCCTGGCGTTCAAGAGACCGGGCTTTCCGTCGGAACCTCGCTGGAGTTGCGGATCACCTGGTCGACGAAGCCGTAGTCCTTGGCCTCGTCCGCGGTGAACCAGCGGTCGCGATCGGAGTCGATTTCGATCTGCTCGACGGTCTGGCCGGTGTGCATGGCGATGCGCTCGGCCAGGGTGCGCTTCAGGTAAAGGATCTGCTCCGCCTGGATCCTGATGTCGGTCGCGGTTCCGCCGATACCGCCGTGCGGCTGGTGCATCAGGATCGACGCGTGCGGCATCGCATAGCGCTTGCCGTGGGCGCCCGCGCAGAGCAGGAACTGGCCCATGGACGCCGCCATGCCCATCGCGTAGGTGGCGACGTCGTTCGGCACGTACTGCATGACGTCGTAGATGGCCATGCCGGCCGTGACCGAGCCGCCGGGGGAGTTGATGTAGATGTGGATGTCCCGCTTGCTGTCTTCCGCGGCGAGCATGATGAGCTCGGCGCAGACGCGGTTGGCCAGGTCGTCGTCGACCTGCTGGCCGAGGACGACGATCCGGTGCCGCAGCAGCCGCTGGAATAGCTGGTCGCCGAAGGGAAGTGCCGGAGCCTCAGCGACTCGCGCCACCAGGGGCGCCAGCCACTCGTCAGGGGCGGGCGTGGTCACAGTGCCCTCCTCGCTCTCATGTACTCGTTGTCGATTCAATGTCGTTGTCAGTGACCATAACCCCCGGCCGAGGCCAGGAAGTCCGCCGCCGGCGGCTGTTCGCTGTAGGCGCAGGGTTCCGCCCTGTCACCACGGCCGCATGAGGCCGGTGCCGTTTACTCGGCTTCCCCGGCGTCTTCAACGGCGTCGTCGGCTTCGTCGTCGGCGTCGCTGGCTGACTCGTCGGCGTCGGCATCAGCGCCGGCCTCCGCCGCCTCCGCGGCCTTGATGTCCACCGGGCGGCCCGACTCGTCGGTGACCGCGGCGCGCTCGGCGAGCAGCGTGAGCGCCTTGCCGCGCAGCACGTCGGCGGCGACCGAGGCGAGCTGGCCGCGGTCGGACAGCTCCTTGGCCAGCCGGTCCGGCGGGACGCCCATCCGGTAGGCCTGCTCGGTGACGTAAGCGGCCAGCTCCTCCTGGTCGACGCCGAGCTCTTCGTCGGCAGCCAGCTTGTCCAGGATGAACCCGGTCTTGACGCTGCGCCGCGCGTCCTCGGCGAACTGCGCGTCAAGCTGGTCCATCGACTGGCTGGTGGCCTCGAGGTACTCGTCGATCGTGTTGCCGGAGCGTTCCAGCCGGTCGGCGAGGGACTGGCTGCGCGCGGCGATCTCGCGGTCGACGAGGTCCTGGGGCAGCGGAATGTCGATCCTGGCCAGCAGCGCGTCGAGGGCCCGCTCCCTGGCCTGTCCCACCTGGCCGGACCGCCGCATGGCCTCCAGCTGCGCCCTGGTCCCGGCCCGCAGCTCGCCGAGCGTGTCGAACTCGCTGGCGGACTGCGCGAACTCGTCGTCGAGCTCGGGCAGTTCCTTGACCTTCACGCTGTCGACCTTCACGGTCACGTCAGCCTCGCTGCCGGCCAGCTTGCCGCCGGCCAGCTCGGCCGTGAACGTCTTGGTCTCGCCGGCGGACATCCCGGACAGCGCCTCGTCGAGCCCGTCCAGCATCCGGCCGCTGCCCACCTCGTAGGAGACGCCGGTGGCCTGCGCGTCCTCGACCGGCTTCCCGTCCACCTCGGCGGACAGGTCGATGGAGACGAAGTCGCCGGTTTCGGCCGGCCGCTCGGCGCCCTTGAGCGAGGCGAACCGCTCCCGCAGCGCGCCGATGTACTCCTCGACCTGGTCCGGGTCGACGTCCGCGTCGTCCACGGTGACCGGCATTCCGTTGATGTCGGGGATGTCGAACTTCGGCCGGACATCGACCTCCGCCGTGAACGCGAGCTCCTTGCCGTCGTCCAGCTTGGTGATCTCCACGGCGGGCTGGCCGAGTGCGAAGACGTCGTTCTCCTCCAGCGCCTTGCCGTACAGCTGCGGCACGGCGTCCTGCACGGCCTGCTCGAGCACGGCGCCGCGCCCGATCCGCTGGTCGATGACGCGCGGCGGGACCCGCCCCGGGCGGAACCCGGGAACCCGGACCTGGCGGGCGACCTCTCGGTAGGCACGGTCCACGTTCGGCTTCAGTTCGTCGAACGGAACCTCGATGGTGAGCTTGACCCGGGTCGGGCTCAGCTCCTCGACGTCGGTCTTCACGACGGGGTCACTCCTCGGCTGCCCGCCCAGGCAGGCATCACGCCGCATCCCGGGCACAGGTGGTCACGCACGGCTACTGGTCACGCACGCCTAGGGCGCCAAGTCTAGGGCAGGCGCAGCGTTGTTCACCCGGCGCGGGTGGTGATCGAAAACGGCGGCCGGTCCATTCTTCTGGTTCGGACGTGTCCGGTGCCCGTCACCTGGCACGCCGCAGTCCGGCACCGGCCGAGGGGAGTCGACATGACCGCACCGCGTCCCGGGTCATCCGCGTCGTCCGCGTCGTCGTCCGCCTCATCCGCGTCGCCCGCGTCGTCGTCCGCCTCATCCGCGTCGCCCCCCTCATCCGCCGATCAGCAGCGGGCGGGCGTCCCCGGCCAGCGACGGCCCGGCGACCCCGGCCAGCCCGGCGGGGCTGGCGGGCCCGGCGGGC
>JASHOI010000339.1 GCA_030041195.1 Streptosporangiaceae bacterium
GCCGGTCGTCATCCCGGCAGGCGTCAACGTCAGCATCGACGGGCGCGACGTCACGGTGACCGGGCCGCGCGGGACCCTGAGCATGACCGTGGCCGAGCCCATCGAGGTGGCGCAGGAAGACGGCCTCATCAAGGTGACCAGGCCGAACGACGAGGGCGAGATCAGGGCGCTGCACGGGCTGTCCCGCTCGCTGATCGCCAACATGGTCACCGGCGTGACCGAGGGGTTCCGCAAGACCCTGGAGATCGTCGGGGTCGGCTACCGCGTGCAGGCGAGGGGCCAGGGCCTGGAGTTCTCGCTCGGGTTCAGCCACCCGGTGTCGGTGACCCCGCCCGATGGGATCACGCTGCGGGTCGAGTCGCCCACCAGGTTCGTGGTCGAGGGCAACGACAAGCAGCAGGTCGGCGAAGTTGCCGCGAACATACGCAAGATCCGCAAGCCCGAGCCGTACAAGGGCAAGGGCGTGCGGGACCAGGGCGAGCAGGTCCGCCGCAAGGTCGGGAAGGCTGGGAAGTAGCAGATGTCTGGCACCATGACCCGGGCGCACGGCCGCATCACCGGCCGCACCAGCGCGCGCACCGCCGCGCGCTCTCGGCGCCACCTCCGGGTGCGGAAGAAGATCACCGGAAGCGCGGCCCGGCCGCGTCTTGTGGTCACCCGCTCGGCCCGGCACATATTCGCGCAGCTTGTCGACGACGCCGTGGGCGGGACCCTGGTGTCCGCCTCTACCCTCGACGCGTCGATCCGCGGCGCGGGGGGCGACAAGACCGCCAAGGCGAAGCAGGTGGGCGCGCTGCTCGCGGAGCGGGCAAAGGCGGCAGGAATCAGCGCGGTGGTGTTCGACCGCGGCGGCCATGCCTACCACGGCCGGGTGGCCGCGCTCGCCGACAGCGCCAGGGAAGGCGGGCTGAACCTGTGACCGCCGCCATGAACAGCAAGAAGGGGAATATCTAATGCCACCAGCATCGCGGCGCGGCTCAGGAGGCGGCGGCGGCGAACGGCGCGACCGCCGCGACGACCGCCGCAGTGGCGCTGCCGACCGCGGCACCGCCTACCTGGAGAAGATCGTCGCCATCAACCGGGTGGCCAAGGTGGTCCAGGGCGGCCGGCGCTTCAGCTTCACCGCGCTGGTCGTCGTGGGCGACGGCAACGGGCTCGTCGGCGTCGGCTACGGCAAGGCCAAGGAGGTGCCCGCGGCGATCGCCAAGGGCGTCGAGGCGGCGAAGAAGGGCTTCTTCCGGGTGCCCAGGATCGGCGGCACGATCCCGCACACCGTGCAGGGCGAGGACGCCGCCGGCGTGGTCCTGCTGAAGCCGGCCAGCCCGGGAACCGGCGTGATCGCCGGCGGCCCGGTCCGTGCCGTGCTCGAGTGCGCCGGGATCCACGACGTGCTGTCCCGCTCCCTTGGCTCGTCCAATCCCATCAACGTGGTCCACGCCACGGTGGCGGGGCTGAAGAGCCTGAACCGGCCCGAGGAGATCGCCGCCAGGCGGGGCCTGCCGATCGAGCACGTCGCCCCGGCGGCCATGCTCAGGGCCCGGGCCGCGGCGGCCGCCGAGCCGGTTGCGGCCGCCACGGGTGAGGGGCAGCAGCAATGACAGGGCAGGGCGAGACGGGAAGCCTGAAGGTCACCCAGATCAAGTCGAAGATCGGCGGCAACCGGGTGCAGCGGGACACGCTGCGCTCGCTCGGCCTGCGGCGGATCGGCGACGTGGTGGTCAAGGCGGACCGGCCGGAGATCCGCGGCATGGTCCAGGCGGTGCGCCACCTGGTCACCGTCGAGGAGGTCGACTGATATGGCAGACACCGAGAGCAGCGGGGCCAGCGCGGCTGGCCGCGGGCTGAAGGTGCATCACCTGCGGCCTGCGCCGGGCGCGCACACACCGCGGACCCGGGTGGGCCGCGGCGAGGCGTCCAAGGGCAAGAGCGCTGGCCGCGGCACCAAGGGCAGCAAGGCGCGGACGAACGTGCCGGCCTACTTCGAGGGCGGCCAGATGCCGCTCACCCGCAGGCTGCCCAAGCTCAAGGGGTTCTCCAACCTGCGGTTCAAGACCACCTACCAGGTGGTCAACCTGGACCGCCTGGCAGCGCTTTACCCCAAGGGCGGGGACGTGACCCCCGAGGACCTGGCCGCGAAGGGCGCGGTGCGGTCCGGGGAGCTGGTCAAGGTGCTCGGCGCCGGCGACACGGTTCCGAAGGGCCTGCGGGTGACCGCGCACGCGTTCTCCGCCACGGCCAGGGAGAAGATCACCGCGGCTGGCGGCACCGTCACCGAGCTCTAAGGTGACCCGGACATGCGTGGCCGACCGGGCTGGCGGGGCGGGAGCACGCCCCCCAGGCCCTGCTTCGCGCATGGCTGTTGGAGTGCCCGGAGCGAGCTAGACTGCGGCGCGGGAGTCGCTGCTTGCAATCAGTGGGCGCCCACCCGTAACGAGGAGCGGTAGATGACGTCGACGCATCGACTCGAGGTTGAGGCATGCTGACCGCGTTCGTACGCGCATTTCGCACACCTGACCTGCGCAAGAAGCTGCTGTTTACGATCTTCATCATTGCCGTGTTCCGGCTGGGCGCCTCGCTGCCGACCCCGGGGATCTCGGAGAAGGCCGTCGACACCTGCCTCAACCTGGTCAAGACCAGCAACACCGGCCTGTTCCAGCTGGTCAACCTGTTCAGCGGCGGGGCGCTCTACCGGCTGTCGGTGTTCGCGCTCGGCATCATGCCCTACATCACCGCCAGCATCATCCTGCAGCTGCTCGCCGTGGTGATCCCGCGGCTGGAGACGCTGCGGCAGGAGGGCCAGGCCGGGCAGGCGAAGATCACCCAGTACACCCGGTACCTCACCTGCGGGCTGGCCATCCTGCAGTCGACAGCGATCGTCGCGCTGGCCAGGTCGGGCACGCTGTACGGCGTCTCCGGCACCACCACGTGCTCCAACCTGATCCCGAACCAGGGCGTGTTCAACATCGCCACGATGGTGATCACGATGACCGCCGGCACCTGCGTGATCATGTGGCTGGGCGAGCTGATCACCGACCGCGGCGTCGGCAACGGCATGTCGATAATGATCTTCACCACGGTGATCTCGCAGATCCCGGGCGAGTTCGAGACGATCTACCAGGAGAAGCACGCGTTCGTCTTCGGCATCGTGGTGGTGGTCGGCATCGCGGTCATCGGGTTCGTCGCGTTCATGGAACAGGCCCAGCGCCGGATCCCGGTCCAGTACGCCAAACGCATGGTCGGCCGCAAGATGTACGGCGGCACATCCACCTACATACCGCTCAAGGTCAACCAGGCCGGCGTCATCCCGGTCATCTTCGGCTCATCGCTGCTCTACATCCCGCAGCTGGCTGCGCAGCTGTTCGGCGGGGTGAACGGCGCCCATCCGAAGAAGTGGGCCGACTGGGTCGTGGTGCACCTGAGCTACGGCGACGATCCGGTCTACATGATCGCGACGTTCCTGCTGATCATCTTCTTCACGTTCTTCTACGTCTCGATCACGTTCAACCCGACCGAGGTCGCGGACAACATGAAGAAGTACGGGGGGTTCATTCCCGGCATCAGACCCGGCCGGCCCACGGCCGAGTACCTCAGCTACGTGCTGAGCCGGCTGACCACTCCCGGCTCGATCTACCTGGGGCTCGTGGCCCTGATTCCCCTGGTAGCCATCGGGCTGGCCGGCGCCTCCCAGCAGTTCCCGCTCGGCGGCACCAGCCTGCTGATCATGGTCGGCGTCGGCCTCGATACGGTGAAACAGATCGAAAGCCAGCTACAGCAACGTAACTACGAGGGTTTCTTGCGGTAGTGCGCGTCGTCCTCGTCGGGCCCCCCGGTGCGGGCAAGGGGACGCAGGCCCAGTTCATAGCCTCCCACCTGGCGATCCCGACGATCTCGACAGGTGAGATCTTCAGGTACAACGTCAGCACCGGAACCGAACTCGGGCGTGCGGCCAAGGCCTACATGGACCGCGGGGACCTGGTGCCCGACGAGGTCACGATCGCAATGGTCGCCGACCGGCTGCAGGAGGACGACGCGCAGGCCGGTTTCCTGCTCGACGGGTTCCCGCGGAACGTGCCGCAGGCCGAGACGCTGAAGAAGATGCTGGCCGAGTGGGACACCAGGCTGGACCTCGTGCTGGAGCTCGTTGTGGACGACGACGAGGTGGTCAGGCGGCTTTCCGGGCGGCGTACCTGCCGCAGGTGCGGGCATGTATGGCACGTGCTGTTCGACCCACCGTCGCGCAGCGAGCACTGTGACGACTGCGGCGGCGAGCTGTTCCAGCGCGACGACGACCGGGAGGAGACGATCAGGCACCGGCTGGACGTGTACCAGCAGCAGACCCAGCCGCTGATCACGTTCTACGCGGATGAGGGCATTCTGCTCGGCGTCGACGCCACCGGGCCGGTGGAGGAGATCACCGACCGGGCGCTGAGCGCGCTGCGGCGCTTCATCCGCTGAGCGCTGGCTGCGGACCCGCGGGGCGGTCTCCGGCTCCCCGCAGTGACCTCGCAACGGTAACGTGGAAGGGGAATCCGGAGGCGCCATGCGGACCAGGCAACAGCAGCCGATCCAGATCAAGACGCCGGGCCAGATCGCGGCGATGCGCGAGGCAGGCCTGGTGGTGTCGCACACGCTGGACGTGCTGACGGCCGCGGTCGAGCCCGGCATCACCACCGCGGACCTGGACGCGATCGCCGAGCGGGAGATCCGCTCGGCCGGGGCCGTGCCCTCGTTCAAGGGCTACCACGGATATCCGGCGACGATCTGCACCTCGGTCAACGACGAGATCGTGCACGGCATCCCCAGCGGCTCCGTCCGGCTCGCGGCCGGCGACATCATCTCGATCGACTGCGGCGCGATCCTGGACGGCTGGCACGGTGACGCCGCCCGGACCGTCGGCGTCGGGCCCATCAGCGACGAGGATGCCGAGCTGCTGCGGGCCTGTGAGCAGGCGCTGTGGGCCGGTCTGGCCCAGGCCCGGCCCGGCAACCGGCTGACCGACATCTCGCACGCCGTCGAGGTGAGCGCCCGGGCCAGCGGGCGGTACGGGATCGTGCGCGAGTACGTCGGCCACGGGATCGGCACCGAGATGCACATGGACCCGGCGGTGCCGAATTACGGCAAGCCCGGTCAGGGGCCGCTGCTCGTGGAGGGTATGGCGCTCGCGGTCGAGCCCATGCTGATCCGGGGCCGGCCGCAGACCCTGCTGCTCGACGACGGCTGGACCGTGGTCAGCGCCGACGGCAACCGGTCGGCGCACTTCGAGCACACCGTCGCGATCACAGCGTCCGGGCCCTGGGTGCTGACGGCGGAAGACGGCCGGGTCGCGGCCGACGGTGCGCTCGAGGAGCTAAGGAGGACCTGATGGCTGCTGACCCCAGGATCCGGGCTTCCGACGACGACCGCGAGCGCGCCGTGGCGCTGCTCCGCGAGCACCACGCGGCCGGCCGGCTCACCGTGGAGGAGTTCAGCGAGCGGATGGACAAGGCCTACGCCGCCAAGACCCTCGGCGATCTCGACGAGCTCATGGCCGACCTGCCGGCGATCGACCTTTACCGGCTGCCCGACGCTTCGCTGCCGCCGCACTACCGCAGGCAGATACCGGGCCACGGCTCCTACATGGAGGCGGCCGGGGGAGCCCTGGTCAGGCCGCACGGCAGGTTCTCGCCGGCCTGGACCGCCGCCTGGAGCAGCTGGTTCACCGTCACCCTGGTCTGCTTCGTGATCTGGGGGCTGAGCGGAGCCGGGTACCTCTGGCCGCTGTGGGTCGCCGGGCCGTGGGGCGCAATCATGCTCGGCCGCTGGATCACCGGCAGTCACCCGGGCGGCGGCTCGGGCGGCCACCAGCTGCGTGGCGGGCCGGACCAGATCGGCGGGGACACGCCCAAGGGGTGAGGCGCCGGAGTCGTAACCGCGGGAATATCCGGGTGCCCGGGTTCGTTTGCCAGAATGCACAGGGATGAGCGGCCCCGAGTTCGCATTGGCGGCGCGGGTCGCGTAGACTCTGCTGCGGCCCGTGAGCTGCTTTCGCGACCGCGACGTGAGTGTGCAGCGCGAAGGTAGCCATCCGTCGGAGCCACCCGGATCCGGAAGGTGTGCGCAGGCACGAGCCGGGCGGGGCAAGCCTCTCGATCACCGCGAGATTCTGCCTGGCACGGCTGCCGGCCGTCATGCCCGCCGACCGGAGACTCCGGCCCCGACGAACACCAGAAGAAGAACCAACAGCAAAGCGCGGAGGATATGCCCAAGAAAGACGGCGCGATTGAGATCGAAGGCACGGTGGTGGAGTCACTTCCGAACGCCTTTTTCAGGGTGGAGCTAGACAATGGACACAAGGTCCTGGCTCACATCAGCGGGAAGATGCGGATGCACTACATCCGGATCCTGCCCGATGACCGGGTCGTTGTTGAGCTGAGCCCCTACGACCTCAGCCGTGGGCGGATCGTCTACCGCTACAAGTAAACGAGATGAGCAACCAATGAAGGTCAAGCCGAGTGTGAAGAAGATCTGCAGCAAGTGCCGGATCATCCGTCGGCATGGCCGGGTCATGGTCATCTGCTCTGATCCGCGGCACAAGCAGCGCCAGGGCTGAGCCAGGCCAGGCAAGCCCCAGCTACGCAGCAGGCACAGCACAGCACGACACAGCAGCACGGCACAGCGAGACACAGCAGCACAGCAAGACACGCACCGCAGCCCTTATCCGGCGGCCGCCGGATAAGGGCCACCTCCGGTGGAGGCCGGGGCCCGTCCGGGAAATGCTTGGGCAGCGGCGGGGAGCGGCGCGCAGGACCTCCGAGACCAGAAGGAGAACTGCCCGAAGATGGCACGCCTCGTCGGCGTCGACCTCCCGCGTGACAAGCGGCTCGAGGTCGCCCTTACCTACGTTTACGGAATCGGCCGCACCCGCGCCCTCGAGACCCTGCAGGCGACCGAGATGAGCGGCGACACCAGGGTCCACGACCTCAGCGACGACCAGCTCGTCAGGCTCAGGGACTGGATCGACGCCAACTACAAGGTCGAAGGTGACCTGCGCCGCGAGGTGCAGGCCGACATTCGCCGCAAGGTGGAGATCGGGTGCTATCAGGGCATCCGGCACCGCCGCGGGCTGCCCGTGCACGGCCAGCGCACGCAGACCAACGCCCGCACCAGGAAGGGCAAGAAGAAGACCGTGGCCGGCAAGAAGAAGGCCGGCAAGAAGTAGTCCGCGCACAGCGGTCCGATCACCTCAGGAGCTGAAGGAACAGGATGCCTCCGAAGAGCCGCACCGGCGTGAAGAAGGTGCGCCGCAAAGAGCGGAAGAACATCGCTCACGGGCACGCCCATATCAAGAGCACGTTCAACAACACGATCGTCTCGATCACCGACCCCGGCGGGAGCGTCATTTCCTGGGCCTCGTCCGGCCAGGTCGGATTCAAGGGCTCGCGCAAGTCGACGCCGTTCGCCGCGCAGATGGCGGCCGAGGCAGCCGCCCGCCGCGCGATGGAGCACGGCATGCGCAAGGTCGACGTGTTCGTGAAGGGCCCTGGCTCGGGCCGGGAGACCGCGATCCGGTCGCTGCAGGCGACCGGCCTCGAGGTCGGCTCGATCCAGGACGTGACCCCGGTTCCGCACAATGGCTGCCGCCCGCCCAAGCGGCGCCGGGTCTGAGGGAGCAAGCGATGGCTCGATACACCGGTCCGGACTGCAAGCGCTGCCGCCGCGAGAAGACCAAGCTGTTCCTCAAGGGCGCCAAGTGCGACTCGCCCAAGTGCCCGATCGAGATCCGGCCCTACCCGCCGGGTGAGCACGGCAGGATCCGGGCCCGCGAGAACAACGACTACCTGATCCAGATCCGGGAGACGCAGAAGGCCAAGCGCATCTACGGGATCCTGGAGAAGCAGTTCCACAACTACTACGAGGAGGCAGCGCGCACTCGCGGTCGCACCGGCGAGACCATGCTGCAGATCCTCGAGAGCCGCCTGGACAACGTGGTCTACCGGGCCGGCTTCGCGAAGAGCCGGGACATGGCCCGGCAGCTCGTCGGCCACGGCCACGTGCGGGTCAACGGCCGCAAGGTGAACATCCCCTCCTACCGGGTCCGCGAGAGCGACATCGTCGAGATCGCGGAGAAGTCCCGCGAGCTGACCCCGTTCGTGGTGGCGCGCGCCGAGGCCGGCGAGCGCACGGTGCCGGCGTGGCTCGAGGTGATCCCGGACAAGATGCGGATTCTGGTGCACTCGCTCCCGGCCCGGGCACAGATCGACACCCTGGTCCAGGAGCAGCTGATCGTCGAGTACTACTCGAAGCAGTAAGGCAGTACCGGCCGGCCGCACCGGAGTGGCCGGCCGTGGCAGGTAGCGGCCGGCTGGCCGCCAGCAGAGTCGCGATAGTCATATAGCGGGCATCGCGGAAAGGAACGACCATGCTCATCGCCCAGCGCCCCAGCCTCACCGAGGACCAGGTCAACGAGTTCCGGTCCCGGTTCACCATCGAGCCGCTCGAGCCGGGATTCGGCTACACGATCGGCAACTCGGTCCGCCGTACGCTGCTCTCATCGATCCCCGGTGCCGCGATCACCAGCATCAGGATCGAGGGCGTGCTGCACGAGTTCTCCACCGTCCCCGGGGTCATCGAGGACGTCACCGACATCATCCTGAACCTCAAGGAACTCGTCGTCTCATCCGAGCACGACGAGCCGGTCCCGATGTACCTGCGCAAGCAGGGCCCGGGCGAGGTCACGGCCGCCGACATCGCGCCGCCCGCCGGCGTCGAGGTGCACAACCCCGAGCTGCACATCGCGACGCTGAACAGCAAGGGCAAGCTGGAGATGGAGCTGACCGTGGAGCGCGGCCGCGGCTACGTGTCCGCCGCCCAGAACAAGCAGCCAGGTCAGGAGATCGGCCGGATCCCGATCGACTCGATCTACTCGCCGGTGATGCGGGTCACCTACAAGGTCGAGGCCACCCGGGTCGAGCAGCGCACCGACTTCGACAAGCTGATCCTGGACGTGGAGACCAAGCCGTCGATGCGCCCCCGCGACGCGGTCGCCAGCGCCGGCAAGACCCTGGTCGAGCTGTTCGGGCTGGCCCGCGAGCTGAACGTGGACGCCGAGGGCATCGACATCGGCCCGTCGCCGACGGACGCCGCGCTCGCCGCCGACCTCGCGCTGCCGATCGAGGAGCTGAACCTGACCGTCCGCTCCTACAACTGCCTCAAGCGCGAGGGCATCCACACCGTGGGCGAGCTCGTCGCCCGCAGCGAGCAGGACCTGCTGGACATCCGCAACTTCGGCGCGAAGTCGATCGAGGAGGTCAAGCAGAAGCTGATCGACATGGGCCTCGCGCTGAAGGACTCCCCGCCCGGCTTCGACCCGGGGACCGCGGCGGACAGCTACGGGGCCGACGACGACCAGGACTACGTCGAGACCGAGCAGTACTGACGCCTTTCCGGTACCGAACAGGAGAACGTTCCGATGCCCACGCCCACCAAGGGCCGCCGGCTGGGCGGCAGCCCCGCCCACCAGCGGCACATGATGGCGAACCTTGCCACCGCGCTGTTCGAGCACGGCAGGATCACCACGACCGAGGCAAGGGCACGCAGGCTGCGGCCGGTTGCCGAGCGCCTGATCACGTTCGCCAAGCGCGGTGACCTGCACGCGAGGCGCAAGGTGCTGACCACGGTCACCGACCGGGACGTGGTGCACATGCTGTTCTCGGAGATCGGGCCGAGGTTCGAGACCCGCGAGGGCGGCTACACCCGGATCACGAAGATCGGCCCGCGCAAGGGCGACAACGCGCCAATGGCCGTGATCGAGCTCCTCCCCGAGGAGACCGAGGCCAGGCCGCAGCAACGGCGCCGCCGCGCCCGCCGCGCCCAGCCGGCGGCACGCCCGTCCGCAGTGGCCGAGGCCGCCCCGGCCGAGACCGAGGCCGAGGACGAGGAGCCGGAACGCGGCGCCGCCGCCGACTCGGCCGAGGCGCCAGCTGGCGACGTCGAGGACGAGCCGGCCGACGAGGCCGAGAGCGACGAAGAGGACGAGTCGGACGAGGACGACTCCGACCAAAGCGACTCCGAAGAGGACGACGAGCCGGAGGACAGCCAGTAGGCCGGTCACGGCCCTGAGCGGCACGCTGGCGCCCGCGGGTCCCGAGGCCGGTGGCTCCGGGACCCGGCTCCGGCTCGACCTGTCCTACGACGGCTCAGCCTTTCACGGCTGGAGCCGCCAGCCGGGTCTGCGCACCGTGCAGGAGGTTGTGCAGCAGGCCCTCGGCCGGGTACTGGCGCTGCCCGTCCCCCCGGAGCTGACCGTGGCTGGCCGCACCGACGCCGGGGTGCACGCGCGCGGCCAGGTCGCCCACGCCGATGTGCCGGACGAAAGCTGGCAAGCGGCGGCCCGGACCCCGGTCGCGCACAGGCTGGCCCGGGCGCTGCCGCCCGACGTCAGGATCCGGGCCATTTCCGCCGCCCCGCCCGGGTTCGACGCCAGGTTCTCGGCGCTGTGGCGGCGCTATTCCTACCGGGTCTGCGACGACCCGGCCAGCGCGGATCCGCTGCGCCGCCACGACACGCTCTGGTACCCCCGGCCGGTTGACCTCGACCGCATGAACGCGGCCACCCCCGCCCTGATCGGCGAGCATGACTTCGCCGCGTTCTGCAGGCGCCGGGAGGGCGCGACCACGGTGCGGGAACTCCTGCGGCTGGAGTGGGCCACACCAGAGCCGGGGCTCGTGGTGGCCACGGTGGCCGCCGACGCGTTCTGCCACAACATGGTGCGCGCCCTCGTCGGCGCCATCCTCGCAGTCGGCGACGGCCGCCGGGAACCGGGCTGGCCCGCCGAGATCCTGGCCGCCAGACAACGCGACCCGGCGGTCATGGTCGTCCCACCGCACGCCCTCTGCCTGGAGGAAGTCGCCTACCCCCCGGCCCCCGCCCTGGCGACCCGCGCCCAAGCCACCCGCCGCCTCCGCCCGCCACCCCCGACTCGGTAACCCCACCCGCATGCCGCCGCGTGCCCGCCGCCCCCGCTCGGCCATGATCATCGCTACTTTTCACTGGTTCGGTGAGTGCATTTCGGGTATATCGGGCGTGATCATGACACAAACACGTGAGAAGTTGCGGCGATCGGTCACCTACGATCGGAACCGTGCCAGATGACGCCTCCCCTGGCGGTTCGGCCGCCACACCAGCCGATTCCACCGCCACACCAGCCGGTTCAGCCGCCACACCGGCCGGATCGCCCGGTATTCGCGGGGTGATCATCGACTGGGGCGGGGTTGTGACCGGCCCGCTGCTCGACACCATCGACGCCTGGATCCGCGCCGAGCAGATCGACCGGGACAGCTACACCGCGGTCATGCGGTCCTGGGTCTCGGCCGCATACGGCGACGCAGTGGCCGACAACCCGGTCCACGCGCTGGAGCGCGGGGAGTGCACGAACGAGGAGTTCGAGGCGGCTCTGGCGGCGCAGCTCAGCCACGCCGACGGGCGCCCCGTCGTGCCGGATGGCCTGCTGGCCAGGATGTTCGCGGCTGGGACGGTGCAGAACGCGATGCTCGACCTGATCCGCGAGCTGCGGCGGGCCGGGCTGCGCACCGCGCTGCTGTCCAACTCGTGGGGCAACGACGACTATCCGCGGCATTTGTTCCCCGAGCTGTTCGACGTCGTCGTGATCTCCGCCGAGGTCGGCATGCGCAAGCCGGAGGAGCGGATCTTCCGGCACACCGCGGCGCTGCTGGGCCTCGAACCCGAAGAGTGCGTGTTCATCGACGACGTCGCGGCCAACATCGCCGCGGCCGAGGCCATCGGCCTGATCGGCGTGCACCACCGCGAGCCGGGCCCGACCGCCGTCCGGCTGACCGAACTGCTCGGCGTGCCGCTCGGCGGCTGACCGGGGCCGCGCTCTACGCTGAGGCCCGTGGCCGAGTACCCGCACCCGTCCAGCGAGGGACGGGCAGCCAACATGCGCGCGATCCGGCGCACGGACACCAAGCCCGAGATCGCGCTGCGCCAGGCCCTGCACCGCCAGGGGTACCGGTTCCGCAAGGACCACCGGCTCGACCTGGCCGACGGCAAGCGGGTCAGGCC
>JASHOI010000340.1 GCA_030041195.1 Streptosporangiaceae bacterium
CGCACCGGCTGCTGCGCCGCGAACGCCGGCGCGCCGGGCAGCCCGTACAGCCGGGCGCTCTCGGCCAGGATCGGCGTGTCCGTGGAGCCAGGGCTCACCGCGTTCGCGGTCACCCCGGTCTCGCCGAGCTCGACCGCCAGCGCCCGGATCAGCCCGGTCACGCCGGCCTTCGCCGCGCAGTAGGCGGCCAGCATCGGCAGCCCGCGGGTCGCAGCCGCCGACGCCACCGCGAGAAACCGCCCGGAACGCGGCGCCGGGCGGCGCAGCAGCGCCGGGACAGCCACCCTGGCCAGGTTGATCACACCGCCGAGGTCGGTGTCGAGCACCGCGCGCTGCTGGGCCGCTGGCATCTCCCAGAGCGGCACGCCGCCGGCGACCACCCCGGCCGCGGCCACGGCGGCGTCCAGGCCGCCAAACCGGCTCTCGGCCGCCAGCACGGCGGCGGCCAGGGACGCTTCGTCGGTTACGTCGGCGACGTGCGCCGCCGCGGTGCCAGGTCCGGCGGCAGACGCCTTGGCGACCACCTCGTCCAGCTCGTCCCGGCTGCCCAGCCGGTACGGCAGCGCCGGGTCGTCGGCGCACCGGTCGACGGCCAGCACGGCCCAGCCCTGTGCGGCGAGCGCGCCGACGGTCGCCGCGCCGATGCCGCGGGCGGCGCCGGTGACCAGGGCGACTCTGGCTCCCATCAAGCACCCAACGTCCTGTTGAACCCGGGCGGGATCACGATGTCGCCGGGGGTGAGCTCGTGCACCGAGGACCGGCCGAGGCCGAGCAGCGCCGAGTCGATGCCGCCGCGCATGATGTCGAGCACGTTCTCGACGCCCGCCTGGCCGTTCGCGGCGAGGCCCCACAGGTAGGCGCGGCCGATCATCACCGCCCTGGCGCCGAGCGCCAGCGCCTTGACCACGTCACCGCCGCGCCGGACGCCGCCGTCGAGCAGCACCTCCACCTGGTCCGCCACGGCCTCGGCGATCGCGGGCAGCGCCCGGATCGTGGCCGGGGTGCCATCCAGGTTGTTGCCCCCGTGGTTGGACACCGAGATCGCGGTGACCCCGGCGTCCACCGCTCGCTTGGCGTCGTCGACCCGGATCACGCCCTTGAGCATGAACGGCCCGCCCCACTGCTCGCGCAGCCAGGCCACGTCTTCCCAGGTCGGCAGCGGGGACTGCATCCACTGCCCGTACGCGCCGAAGAACGTCGGCCCGGGCTCGCCCTTGGCGCCCAGGTTGGGCACGGTGAGCCCCGGCAGGTGCCCGGTCCGCGCCCAGTCGAGCAGCCAGCGCGGCCGGGTCAGCCCCTGCGGCGCCAGCTTCACCATCGTCTTGAGGTCCATCCGCTCCGGGATGACCGGGCTGCCCCAGTCCCGGCCGTTGGCGAACGACCAGTCCAGGGTGACGATCACGCCGACCGCGCCGGCCGCGCGGGCCCGCTCCAGGTGCTCGACGAGCTGGTCGCGGGTGCCGACCCAGTACGTCTGGAAGAACGTCTTCGGGTTGGCCGCGACGACCTCCTCGACCGGCTTGCTGGCGAACGAGCTCAGCCCCATCGCGGTCCCGCGCGCCGCCGCGGCCCTGGCCACGGCCACCTCGCCGTCGGGGTGCACCGCCTGCACCCCGGTCGGCGAGATGATCACCGGCAGCGATATCTCCTGGCCCATGACCGTGGTCGCCATCTCACGCTTGGCCGAAAGCCCAACCACGTGCGGCGCGAAGCCCAGCTCGCTGAACGCCTTGATGTTGTCGCCGACGGTCAGCCCCTTCTCGGAGCCCGCGACCAGCGCGCCGTACACGGACTTGGGCAGCCGCTTCCTGGCGCGCCGCTGCGCCACGGCGACGGTCTCGAACCATCCGTTGCTCATCGTCCAATCCTCTCAGTCACCGGCTCACAGCCAGCTGGACGGGTAATTTTCATGATCGGAGCGGCGGCCCGGGAGGACGGGCGGCGGGGGGGTTCACCGGGCGAACAATCCGGACGCGGCGGGGGCGACGTCGCGGTAGCCGCGGATCACGGCCAGCCGGCCCCGGCCGAGTCGGGCCAGGTCGCGGGCCAGCTCGGCGTCGTGCTCGCCGGAGCTGTCCAGCAGCACGTCGAGGCGGGCCAGCCCGGCGGCGGCCAGCCGCGGATCCGGCCCGGCGTTGTGCACGCAGTCGGACAGCAGCAGCACCCGCGCGTCCCGGGCCGGTATCGCGCCCAGCAGCGTCCGCGCCACCTGCAGCGGGAACGAGATGTTGGTCAGCCCGCGGGCCGGGATCCGCAGCAGCGCGTCCAGCAGCACGGTGGCCGGGACGTGCTGGCCGAGCCGGGACAGCACCACGGCATCGGACCAGAACGCGATCACCGCGAGGTCGTCCCTGGCCAGCTCCGCGGCGAGCGCGCCGACCGTGGCCGCCGCGGTGCGGACCCGCTCGCCGCGCATCGAGCCGGACACGTCGACAGCGAGCACCACCGACCGCCGGGTGCGCAGCCGCTCCCTGACCACGATGTCGTGGTCCTCGGGCACCGGGTGCTCCACCAGGTTGTCCAGGGTGGCGTCCAGATCGATGTCGTCCGAGCCGCCCCGGTACCGCACGCTGGCCAGCTCGCCCACGCCGCGGCGGGCGAGCACGTCGCAGCGCGGGCGCGGGACCGAGAGCCGCGCGGCGATCTGCCGGGCCCGCC
>JASHOI010000341.1 GCA_030041195.1 Streptosporangiaceae bacterium
CCGGGCGGGAAAGAGCTGCCCGCGGACGGCGAGGACCACCGTGCGGAAGGCAATCCAGGAGACGAAAGCGGTGATCAACGCGATGACCGCGATCGCATAGCCGGTGGCGGCGGGCGGCTTGGTGATCGCGAGCCACACGAGCGCATCAGCGGCGGCCGCGGCGTAGGCGAAGGTGAACGACCAGGAACCGGGCGTGAAGGAAAGCCGGCAGTAGACCGGGATCAGCCGGACCTGGACCAAGGCCATGAGAACCGCGTACCCGCCAAGCACGCGGGCCACCAGGCTCACGGTCTGGCCCGCCACGGCGAAATAGGCCAGCCCGGCTACCGTGGAGATGCCGAGTTCGATCGCCAGCGTCGGGACGATCGCGGAAGGCAGCGCGGGACGGGTGAACAGCCGGTACATGATCACCGAACTGAGCACGATCCAGCAGATGAGGCCGATCCCGAACGACGCCTCGGCCAGCGCGTGCAGGTGGGCCTGGACGGCGGCGATCGCGCCGATCAGCCCGCCCACGGCGGTGGGCAGGAAGTAGCCCGGATGCACGGAATCGGGCTGGATGCCACCGGTCATCCACTGGCCGGTCAGCCAGCCCCCGAGGGCTGTCGTCACGGCCAGGAACACGACCACCAGCACGCGCCCGGCGGCGAAGGCGTCCCTGGTCAGCGCGGCGGCCAAGAGCATCGCCGTAATCGCGGACGCTGACACAAACGGCGACAGCACCGGGTCGCGGAGGTCGGCCAGGATGATGCGGGGACCCTGAGCCAGGTACGCGCCGACCAGGATCAGCCATACCGCGGCGTCCAGGACGTCCAGCGCGTCGGGAACCGTCTGCGAAGTCCCAAGCACCGGCGCGGCCACATACCATGCCTGCGCGAGCCCGGCGATGCCCAAGGCGATGGCGAACATATTCGGCGGAACCCGCGGACCCCGGGGCCTGTGCCGCCGTGGGCTCTGATCTTTGTCCACGATCTGGGTCACGGACCTCCCTCCTCCCGGCCTGTCCAGGCCGGGCCTTAACCGATGGTGCGCCTCTTGCCGCGCCGATCCCGCTCCGGTATTGCCGCCGTCCGGACGAATCTCCACCTCGCCAGTGTGCCCACAAGCACACCACCGGGCACCCTCAGAGGCGGATCTAAGCATTACGTAACACTTAGACTCTGGGCATGAGCCGCGGACACGGAGCCCTGCAGCGCCAGATTCTCGAACTCCTCGAGAAGCACCCCGAAGGCGCACCACCGCTCGAGGGCAACCGCCTGCCCGGCGAATGGACCGCCCGGGAGCTCTGCCGCGCGATCTACTGGCACAACGACCCTGATGCCGGCGAAGACCGCCGCTACAGCCTCATGGCCTCGATCCGCCGCGCCCTCGAATCACTGCGCGCCGAAGGACTGATCACCCGCGCACCCAGCAAGGCTCCGTACCGGGGCCGGGGCCGCGTCCCGTGGGTGTGGTCGCTGGCCCCTGCGAGCTCCAGGGATGCGACGGCCGACGCCAGGCAAGCCCTCATCACGAGCCGGGCAAAACGGTCCCAGTTCAAGGCCAGAGTCAATGGCGGCAGACGGCTCTGGTAACCGCGGGCAACCGCCTGTCACCGCCGCCATCACTTCGCCGCCGACCGTGCCTTCTCTGACCGGATCCGCAGACGTCGCCTACTCGCCGGTAAACCGGAATTCTGCTCGCCACGGGCCGTCCGAGTGGACAACCTCCCAGTAGCGTTCGGCGATGCGCTCGGGGTCAAAGGAAGTACCCGCAGCTATCTGCCCCGCGATCGTCAGTGTGGCCACGCGGATGCCGTCCGGCTCCAGGTCAGCGCCGAGCATTGTCGCGGCCGACCGCAAAGCCGCCTTGCCGAGGGAAACACTCGCCAGGGCCGGGATCGGGTGGTCGGCGAACCCGCCCCCGGTGACGAGGATGGTGCCGAAGCCGGCGGCCCGCATGGCCGGGGCTGCCGCCTGCGCGACGACGATGGCGCTGATGACGTCCACTGAATACGCCGTCTGCAGGTGGGCGACGCTTGAGCTCAGCAGCCGGTCCGGAGCTCCCATGACGGCGTTATAGACGATGACGCCCGGTGCGCCATTTCCCAGATACAGCTCCCTCATCCGGGCGCCCAGGCCATCGGGATCGCTGGCATCGGCCGCGATGGTGCTGATCGTGGCGCCGGTACCGGCGAGGGCGCCCGCGAGGTCGCGCAGCCGGTCCGGGCTGCGCGCCACCAGGGTTACCTGGTAGCCGCCCACCGCGAAGCGGCGCGCCACGGCCGTTCCAAGGCCAGGCCCCGCGCCGACCAGCAGCAGGTGGCGGTCATCGACCGAGCCGGGAGCTGCGGCCCCGGCGAGGTCAGGGATCGTGCTTGCTCGGCTGCCGGGGTCGCCTGCTGGCTCATTAGGCATGGCTGCCGCTCCTTTCGCGTCGACCGCTTTGGAGAGCGGCTCGGGCTGGTGGCTCTGCCGGGGCCCCCTGACCCCGGCGAATCACCGGCGAGTGGTTGGGCCCGTGCCAGGCCAGTTCGGTTCCGATTGACCTGCCAGACGTGATACCCGTGTTCGTTCAGGACCGCCCCCTTCGCGATCGCCGTGACCGGGGCGTATTCGGGCAGGTCTGGGACGCCCGCAGCGTCCGTGGCTGGGATCGGGCTGCCGGCCCGCCGGGTCAACGAGATTGTCCATGGCCAGCGCCGGATTAGCGCCGACACCGCGTTGCGGCTGGCATGGTTTTTCGGCACGTCGGAGCTGCTCTGGATCAACCTGCAGTCGCGCTACGACCTAGAGGCGAAAAGGATCGGCTAGGAAATGTGCTCGATGGCATCGGCCCGCTTACGGCCGCCAGCTGAACCAATTCGCACTTCGCGGGAGGCTAATCGGAGCTTGCGAACGCTCGCCTGGGCTAGCGTTCTCGCTGATCAGAGCCGTGACCTGCTGCGACGGGTCCTGTCCGGATGACACGGTCAGCAGAAGGTCTACGATTCGACTGGGTAAGGGGCTCCGCAGCTCAACGCCATTTTTCGAACGTGTATTGCCTTCTGTGCTGCGCTTTTCTTGCGGCTTTTCTTGCATCAGCGGGCGACAATGTTGGTGCTGCGGGCACCGGAGCACCAACGAAGGAGGACCCGATGAGCGACCTGCAGGCCATCGCCGACCGCGTTGATATCGAGGCGCTGCGCGGCGAGTTCACCGACGCGGTAATGATGCACGACTACGACCGTCTCGCGTCACTGTTCACCCAAGACGGCACGGTGCGGCTCCCCCATGCTTACGCCGGAGCCGTCGGCCGGGAGGACATGCGCGCCGGGGGAGAGCAACTGCAGGCTCTGCTGGACTATATGGTGCAAACCACGCACCCGGGCACGATCGTGCTTGACGGCGACACCGCATCCGGCCGGGCCTACATGTCGGAGCTCACACGCTTTCGCGATGGCAGATCGGAGCTGAACTATGGCATCTACCACGACCGCTACCAGCGCACTTCGGAGGGCTGGAAGTTCACCGAGCGCGTCTACGAGATCAGATACCTCGACGACAC
>JASHOI010000342.1 GCA_030041195.1 Streptosporangiaceae bacterium
CGGCGCGATCCTGGCGGCCGGCGTGCGCACCGCCGAGCCGGCGCTGCTGCACGTGGCCGGCCACGCGCAGCGCGACGCCGCGGCCAGCCGGCCGATGACAGCGGACACGGTCTTCGACCTCGCGTCGCTCACCAAGGTCGCCGCGACGCTGCCGATCGTGCTGTGGCTGGCCCGCCTCGGGGAGATCGGCCTGGACCACCCGGTGCAGCGGTACCTGCCGCGGTTCACCGGGCCGGGCGCGGCGAAGAACGCCGTGACCGTGCGGCAGCTGCTGCTGCACACCTCGGGGCTGCCCGGCCAGCGCAGGTACTACCAGCACCTGCACGACCCGGGGGAGGTCCTGGCCGCCGCGCTCGCCGAGCCGCTGGCCGCGCGGCCGGGCACGGTGTTCTGCTACTCCGACGTCGGTTTCATCATCCTCGGCGAGCTCGCCGCCGCCGTGGCGGGCCGCGGGCTTGATGAGCTGGTGCAGGACGTCGTGTGCCGCCCGCTCGGCATGACGGCGACCCGGTACCTGCCGCCGGCCGGCTGGGCCGGCCGGATCGCGGCCACCGAGATCGTCGGCGGCGCGGCCAAGGTCGGCGTGGTGCACGACGAGAACGCCGAGATCCTCGGCGGGGTGGCCGGCCACGCCGGCCTGTTCGGCACGGCAGCCGACCTGGCCCGGTACGCGGCGGCGTGGACCGGAGACGGCGACGTCGGCGCGCCGCCCGGCGGCCCGTTCTGGGGGATGCGCGCCGAGGCGCTGCGCTGCCAGACCGAGGGCCTTGGCGGCCGCCGGGGCCTCGGCTGGGGCCTGCGCGGCGACACGTACGACAACATGGGAGACGACTGGCCGGCCTCCGGCGCCGGGCACACCGGGTTCACCGGCACCAGCCTGTCGGTGGATCCGCGCAGCGGCCTCTGGGCGGTGCTGCTTACCAACGCGGTGCACTTCGGGCGCGGGCCCGAGCACTCGGTCGTCGCCCTGCGCAAGCAGGTGCACGCCGCGGTGGCCGCCGACCTGCTCAGGTGACAGCCGGTCCTTCGCCGCCGACGTTCTCGTTGGACGGGGTGTCGATGACCGGTACCGGATCGAGGCCGATCTTCTCGGCGATCCGGGTCAGCAGCTCGTCCTGGGCGGCGAGGTGACCCTGCACGTGCGCCACCTCGTGCAGGGTCGCGCTCGCGTCGTCGAACGTTGCCTCCGCTCGCTTGTCCGCCGCGGCAGCCTGCACGTTTTGTCCGACCATGATTACTGAGAGCAACACAAGCTGCAAAAACGTCTGAGCCACCCAGGACACGATCGCCGATGCGCCGGCCCGGATCGCGTCCGGCAGGCTGATCAAGTCGAAGAGCGCGAACGCGTAGGCGCACCACATGCTGCCCACCACGCGCGTGACCAGGATCGCGACGTTCGTGTTGAACCGGCTGATCGCCGTTCCCCTGGGGAGCAGATCAAGGACCTTCACCGGGCGGTCGGCGAGCCGCGAGGCGATGCGCGGATGGCGTATGTGCTGGTAGATCGCCATGACCTGGGCCTTTCCATGGGATGGCAGGGCGCTTGCGCTTGCCGCCGGAAATGCCGTCAGGGTAACGGCGGGGGAGGTGTGACAGGCAATGCCCGCACCGGGTGACCCGCAAATGGGGTCTACGGCGGGGGACACTTGCCGTCGTACAGTGACGCCATGCCCCATACGCCGCGCCGCTCCGCGGCTGTGGAGTCGGCCGTGCATACTCCGCAGACGCTGCTCGCGCACGTGCGCGCGCTCACGCCAAATCTCGCGCCCGCCGAGCAGCGGGTCGCCGCCGCGGTGGTCAGCGACCCCGGCGCAGCCGCTGCCAAGACCATCTCGGAGCTGGCCGAGGCGTGCCAGACGTCGGGCACCACGGTGATCAGGTTCTGCCGGGCGATGGGCTTCCCCGGCTACCCCGAGCTCAGGCTCGCTCTCGCGGCCGCCGCACAGGCCAGCAGGGAAAGCGGGTGGGGGGACATCGGCGGCGACATCGGGCCGCAGGACACCCTGGACGAGATCGTCAAGAAGATCTCGCACGCCGACGCGCGCGCGGTGGAGGAGACCGCCGCGCAGCTGGACGCCACGACGTTGAGGGCGGTCGTCGACGCGGTGGTTGCGGCCCGGCGCATTGACATCTACGGCGTCGGCGCGAGCGCGTTCGTCGCTCTCGACCTGCAGCAGAAGCTGCACCGGATCGAGCGCATCGTTTATGCCTGGCCGGACCCGCACAGCGCGGTCACCTCGGCGGCGCTGCTGCGGCCCGGTGACGTGGCGATCGGGATCTCGCACACCGGGACGACGGCCGACACGGTCGGGAGCCTGGCCGAGGCGCGCTCGCGCGAGGCGACCACGGTGGCGATCACGAACTTCCCCCGCTCATCGATCGCCCGCGTCGCCGACTACGTGCTGACCACGGCCGCGCGGGAGACGACGTTCCGGTCCGGGGCCATGGCCAGCAGGATCGCCGCGCTAACGGTCGTGGACTGCCTGTTCGTCGCCGTGGCGCAGCGAAACTACAAGCAGACGCTCGGGGCACTCGAGCGCACCTACGCGGCCATCCGGGCCCGCCGCTGACGCTGGTGGTCGGCGGCGGCCCAGCTATCCGATGTATCCGCTCGCCTGGCTGGCCATCTCCTCCTGCGCCTGGATCCGCTCGGTGAGCTGGGCCGGCCCGTCGGCGCGCACGAACGGGACGCAGCCCGCTGATAATTCCGCCGAGCTGAGCGCGGAACGGCGCGCGGCCCACCATCTGCCGGTGTCGCTGAGCCATACGCCCCAGCGCCCGCCGAATGCGGCCTCGATCTTTTCCACGGTGCAGGTACCGGAGGTGTGCTCGTTCATGGCCCTTCCACGTTGCGTATCTCCGCTGTCACAAGCAGTATGGATGAGGGCGATAACGAGGAAATTGCAAATCTTGTGCAAGTCCGCAAGCCGGGGGCGTAAGCATGGCAAACCGGGTCGGGGTCGGAGCGCGTGTGGCGGCCATCCGCAAGACGCGCGGCTGGACGGCGCGTGAGCTCGCGCGCCGCGCCCGGGTCTCCTACAGCCTGCTCGCCAAGGCGGAGACCGGCGCCGTTCCGGCCACCCCCGCGCTGATCGGCGCGGTGGCGCGAGCGCTCGGCGTGGACGTCACCCGCATCACCGGCCAGCCATACGAAGAGCCGGGCGGCGCGGCCGAGCTGCAGCCGGCGATCGCGCCGTTACGCCGCGCGCTGCTCGCCTACGACCTGCCGCCGGAGACCGACGTCAGGCCGCGTCCCGCGGACGAGCTGCGGGCCGAGGTCAACGCGGTCTCGCTGCTCGGCAGGCAGGCCCGCTACCTCCTGCTCAGCCGGCGGCTGCCCGGGCTGCTCGAGGAGCTGCAGGTGGCGATCGCCACCACGGCCGGGCCGGAGCGCCCGGCGCTTTATGCGCTGCTTGCCGAGGCGTACGGCGGCATCTCCGGGCTCGCCCATCAGCTCGGGTACCCGGACCTGCGGGCGCTCACGCTGGACCGGATCGAGTGGGCGGCGCGGCTGTCCGGTGACCCGCTGCGGGTCGCGCGGACCCAGTGGTCCCGGGGCGCGTCGCTGCTCGGCGCCGCCGCCTACGATCAGGGCCTGGCGCTGATGGAACGCACCCGCGGTGAGATCGGCGGCGGCCGGGTGGGCGACCTGGACGAGCGCGCCCGGAGCGTCTACGGGAGCCTGCACCTGCGCTCGGCCGTGCTGGCCGCCCGCGCGGGCCGCCGCCAGCAGTCCGACGCGCACCTGGCCGAGGCCGAGGACGTCGCCGCCACGGTCCGGGCCGGCGTCAACCACTACGGGATGGAGTTCGGCTCCGCCAACGTCGCGCTGCACCGGGTGTCGGCGGCCGTGGAGATGGCCGACGGCGCACTGGCGCTGACCCGGGCCGGGGAGGTGGAGCGGGCCAGGCATCTCGGCAGCCTGCCTCCGGTGCGGGTCGGCCACTACTACATCGAGGTGGCGCGGGCCTGGCTGTATCACGGGGACTCCCGCCGTGCCCTCGCCGCCCTGCGCCGTGCCCGGCGGGTGGCGCCACAGCAGGCCCGCTGCCATCCGATGGTCCGCGACACCGTGCGCGCGATCGCCCGTGCCGAGCCCCGGCCGAGTGAAGAACTCCGCTCGTTCGCGGCATGGCTGGGGATCGACTCGTAGGCGTCGCGTAACGGGCGGTTCGCGCGCTGCGCGGCGACCGCGATGAGTTCCGGACGGCGGGCACGTCTGCAAGCGCGGGGAGACCGGATAACAGCGGAGGAGGCACCCGCGTGCTCACCGAACCCGAGATCATCGAGCGCACCGCCCAGCCGTACGTTGCGATCAGGGCCCGCGTCACCATGCAGACGATCGGCACGGTCCTGCCGGAGCTGCACCCGGCGGTATTCGGCTGGCTCGCCGAGCGGGACGTGCCGCCCGCCGGCCACCCGTTCTGGAAGTACAACGTGATCGACATGGAACGGGAGCTGGAGGTCGAGGTGGCGGCGCCGGTCGCGGCCGCCGTCGGCGGCGACGACCGGGTTCTGGCGGGGGTGATCCCGGCCGGCCGGTACGCGACGCTGCGGTACACCGGGCACCCGGACGGGCTGATCGGCGCGACCGCGTCGCTGCTGGATTGGGCGGCGCGGCAGAACCTGGCGTTCGACGTCACGCCCACCGAGGACGGCGACCGGTGGGCGGCCCGGCTGGAGGTCTATGAGACCGACCCGGCCGTCGAACCCGACATGGGCAACTGGACGACCCAGCTCGCGTTCCGCCTGTCCGATTAGCGACGGTTGCCCCGCCAGATACCGGGATCTATTGTCCCCCTAGGTCATGTTGTGAGCGCTCACAACCCCCTGTCGTGTACGCCGAACGGAGACCCCTCATGGACAATGCATCCCACCGCTGGCACACGGCACGCCGGGCGATCGCGTCCGGACTGTGGCGTGCGGCCGGCCCGCTGCGCTCCGCCGTGGGCGCCGGCCGCCATTCATTAGCCCGCCGGCTGACGATCGCGGCGGTGCCCGTCGTCCTGGCGGTGCCGCTGGTCGCAGCCGTGGCGGTCCCGGCCGCGTCCAGGGCGGCTGCCTCGTCCGCAGACGCGGGCCAGGGCGGCGCGGTGCCCACCGTCAACTGGGCACTGTCCGGGCAGGCCACCGCCGACTCCACCGAAACCGGCTACCCCGCTTCGAACGCGATCGACGGCGACGCCGGCACCGACTGGTGCACCTCGGCCTGGACCGGGAGCCTCGTGGTCGACCTCGGCCAGGTCCGCTCGCTTTCCGACCTCGGCATCACGCTGGACGCGAGCAGCCCGTCGGCCAGCGCGACGATCCAGACCGCGACCCAGGCCGGTGACTGGCAGGCCGTCCCGGCCGCCAGCAACGTCGCGCTGGATCCGGGCAACCCGATGTACATCCCGCTGCCGCGCGGCACCCAGGCGCGGTACGCGCAGCTCACCGTGTACAGCGACACCGGCGCCGACGTGTGCGTCGGGGAGTTCCGGATGTACGGGCCCGACCCGGCGGCCGCGAACATGGACCTCGGCGCCGACCTGTCGTTCACGCCGCAGGAGCTCGCGGCCGGCGCGAAGTTCACCTACCGGGGCCAGCAGCAGAACCCGGTGACGATCATGCGCGAGAACGGCGCGAACTACGTCCGGCTGCGGCTGTGGGTTGACCCGCCGCCCGGCTACAACGACCTGGCCAGCGACCTGGCGATGGCGAAAGTGATCAAGGCGGCCGGGATGAAGCTGCTGCTGGACATCCAGTACTCCGACTTCTGGGCGGACCCGCAGAACCAGACCACCCCGGCGGCCTGGCAGGGCGAGGACCTCACCCAGCTCGCGGCGACGGTGCAGTCGTACACCCAGCAGGTGATCTCGGCGTTCGCGGCGCAGGGAACGCCGGTCGACATGGTGGCGATCGGCAACGAGATCAGGAACGGGATGCTGTGGCCGGTCGGCGAAGTCGACTGGACCACCAACACCGGCTGGGGCAACCTGGCCACCCTGCTCAAGGCCGGGGTGGCGGGCGCGGAGGCCGGCAACCCGGCCGGCCACAAGCTGCTGATCATGATGCACTTCGACCAGGGCGGCGACGCAGCGACCAGCCAGGAGTTCTACCAGGAGCTGGTCTCGAACGGCGTGCCGTTCGACGTGATCGGCCTGTCGTACTACTCGATCCTCGGCGACGGCCCGCTCTCCGGCCTGAAGCAGAACGTGGACAACCTCGCGGTCACGTTCCACAAGCCGATCATCATCGCCGAGACCCAGTACCCGTGGACGCTGGCCAACGGCAACAGCCCGATCGGCGACAGCACCGGCGACTTCGCCTGGGAGACCAGCCAGCTCGACCCCGGCTACCCGGCCAGCCCGGGCGGCCAGCTCTCGTTCGTCACCGACGAGCTGTCGATCCTGGCCAACGCGCCGGACGGGCTCGGGGCGGGCCTGTTCTACTGGGCGCCCGAGTGGATACCGGGCGTGCCCTGGGAGCCGGGCGCCGGCATCGGCTCGCCGAACACCAACCTCACCCTGTTCAACTTCGAGGGCACGGCGCTCCCGTCGATCGGGATCTTCGAGAACCCGGCGGCGGTGTGCCAGAGCTACGACCCGTGGGACGTCCCCTGCGTGATCGGCGGCTGACGCCAAACCTTCGTGATCATGTTATTGGGTGATTCTGTCGGTCAATACGACTGACAGAATCACCCAATGCCTGATGCGGGCTCTGGGTGCCCGGCCGCGGCGCCGGCCAGCATCGCGCGGATGGCCCTGGCCACGGCGTCGCGGGTCTGCGCGGGCCGGGGCGAGCTGGCGATCAGCATCGCGCCGCGGACCAGCGCGCCGAGCAGCAGGCGGGTGACGGTTTCGGGATCTTCCACCGACACCTTGCCGGCCGCCGTGGCCGCACGGAGAGCATCGACGATCGCCGTGAACGCGTAGCGCTCGTCCAGTTCGGTGAACCGGGCCAGCCCGAGCACCGCGGGCGCGTCGGTGACCAGGATCTGCTGCACGTCCGGCTCGAGCACGGCGTCCAGGAAGGCCTCGAACCCGCGGGCAAGGAACTCGAGTTCGTCGGTGATTCCCTCGGCCGCCCGCCCCGACGCCGCCATCAGCTCGGCGTGCACCTGCTCGAAGACGGCCTCGAACAGCGCTGTTTTGGTGGGAAAGTGATGATAAAGCGCACCGGTCGTCACCCGCGCGTCCCGGGCGATCTCCTCCACCGACGTCGCGGCGAACCCGCGCTCGCCGAACAGGCGGCGGCCCGAGGCGATCAGCGCGGCTCGGGTCTGCAGCACCTGCTCGGCGCGCAGGGACGGTCGGTTGGGCGGTTCGGCCACGTCGTCTGTCTAGCACGCCGGCGCCGGCCCGCGCCCATCGAGGGCGGGCCGTCCCGTTACGGCCCGGTTACGCCCGGGCCGGGGATCTTCCTTGATTCCGGCCCGAGTAGTAACCTCCGCAAGGCAAGCAGGTCCGGCGGGAACGAGGTCTGACGTGGTCAGTGTGGCAAGAGGGCTTACGTTGTGAGCGGGTCGGCAGGATCCGACGGCGGCGGCGCCGCGACGCTGGCGGAAGGGGTCGAGCCCGCTCTCACCGCGGTAGAGCACCGGGGCATCGAGCACGTCCCGCTGACCAGCCGGTGGGGCGGCCCGAGCAGCCTGTTCTGGATGTGGGCGGGCGCGGTCTGGAACGTCGAGTTCGTCGTCTACGGCGGCCTGGCGGTGGTGGTCTTCGGGCTCTCGTTCGCCCAGGCCGTCGTCGTCATCGTGATCGGCAACCTGTTCTACGTGCTCACCGGGCTGGCCAGCCTGCAGGGGCCGCGCGCAGGCACGACCGCGTTCGCGATCAGCCGGGCCCCGTTCGGGCCCAACGGCAACCGGATGCCCTCGTTCTTCAACTGGGTGACCCAGGTCGGGTTCGAGATCGAGGGCATCGCGCTGATCGTGCTCGCCGCGATCGCGCTCGGCGCCAAGGCCGGGTTCTCGGCCGGTGTCCCGGCGAAGGTCATCTTCATCATCCTGGCCGTGGCGGTCCAGGCAGTGCTGCCGCTGCTCGGCCACGCCGCGGTGCTGCGCGTGCTCAAGTGGCTCAGCATCCCGTTCGTCGTGCTGTTCGTGGTCATGGCGATCCTCACCACGTCCAAGGTGAACCTGCACGTCCCGGCGCACGGCGCTGGCTGGGGCTCGTGGTTCGTGTTCCTGGCCCTGGTGATCTCCGCCGGCGGCCTCGGCTGGACCGAGAACGGCAACGACTACTCGCGCTACCTGCCGCCGGACACGAACCCGCGGGGCATCGTGGCCGGGGTCGCGCTGGGCGGCGCGATCCCCTCGGCGCTGCTGGAGATCCTGGGCGCGGCCGTCGCGACCGGGGTGCCGGCGGCGACGACGATCACCGGGCTCACCGCGAGCCTTCCGAGCTGGTTCGTGTGGCCGTTCCTGATCTTCGCGATCTTCCAGCTGTTCGCGATCAACACGATCGACCTCTACTCGTCCGGCGTCACGCTGCAGAGCCTGATACCCAAGCTGCACCGGCTGCACTGCGTGGCGATCGACACCGTCGTCTGCGGCGCGTTCGCCGCCTACGCGGTCTTCTCGTCCAGGTTCTTCTCGCTGCTGGCCGACTTCCTGCTGTTCATCATCGTGTGGCTGGGCCCGTGGTGCGCGATCTTCCTGATCGACGCGTGGCTGCGGCGCAACCGGTACGACAACGACGCGCTGCTGAACGAGAAGCGGGGGAGCCGTTACTTCCGCAACGGCGGGGTGTTCTGGCCCGCGATCATCGCCCAGGTGGTCGGCATGGTCGCCGCCGCACTGTGGCTGAATGCCTACTCTCCGTACGTCTCGCCGCTGTCCAGCCGGGTCGACGGGTCAGACTTCAGCGTGTTCATGGGCCTGTTCTTCGGCGGCATCACCTACTGGCTGCTGGCCCGCAGGTCCGTCAGGGCCGAGGCCGAGGCGACCCCCACCACGGCGGTGTAACGCGCCACTGACTCTGACCAGCCTGAACGCGATGCCGGGCGAACTCGCCCGGCAGCACCTGCTGGCGTGCTGCTCGTCCGCGCGCTGGGCCGCCGAGGTCGCGTCAGGCCGGCCGTACGCCTCCGCCGGTGAGCTGCTGGCAACTTCGGATCAGGCGGTGGCCCGCCTGGTACCCGCCGACCTGGAGCAGGCGCTGGCCGGTCACCCGCGGATCGGGGATAGACGCGACGTGGACGAACGGTCCCGGCGCGAGCAGGCCGGGGTCATCGGGGCCGATCCGGCCACGATCCGGGCCCTGGCCGAGGGCAACGAGGAGTACGAGCGCCGGTTCGGCCACATCTACCTGGTCTGCGCCACCGGCCGCAACGCCGCGGACCTGCTCGCCCTGCTCCGCGAGCGGCTCGGCAACGATCCCGGCGCCGAGTGGGGCGTGGTCCGCCGCGAGCTAGGGAAGATCAACCGGAACAGGCTGGCCAGGCTGATCGACGAGGGCGGGGAATGACGCAGATAACAACCCATGTGCTCGACACCGCGCGCGGCGCACCAGCGGCCGGCGTGCCGGTCCGGCTGGAGAGCGTGTCCGGTCCAGGCCCCGGCGAGATCGGCCGCGCCAGCACCGATGCCGACGGGCGGGTCCGTGACATCGGGCCGGAGCGGCTGCCGCCCGGGACCTACCGGCTCGTCTTCGGCACCGCCGCCTACTTCGCGGAGCAGCGGACGGCCGGGTTCTTCCCCGAGGTCGCGATCACATTCACCGTCGAAGGGGAGGGGCGGCACTACCATGTTCCGCTGCTGCTCAGCCCGTTCGGCTACGCCACCTACCGTGGGAGCTAATGCGATGGCGATCGTGCTCGGCCGCAACCAGTACGGCAAGGCTGAGACCCACGTCGTGCGGGTCTACCGGGACAACGGCCGGCACGAGATCAGGGACCTCAACGTCTCCACCCTGCTGCGCGGAGACTTCGGCGACGCGCACTCCCGCGGCGACCAGGCCAACGTGCTGCCCACCGACAGCCAGAAGAACACGGTTTTCGCATATGCCAAGGAAGCCGGCGTGGGCGAGATCGAGGATTACGCGCTCGACCTTGCCCGCCACTTCGTCAACGACATCCGGCCGGTCACCGCGGCCAGGGTGGAGGTCGAGGAGTACCGCTGGGAACGCGTCAGCGTGGCCGGCCAGCCGCACCCGCACACGTTCACCAGGGCGTCGAGCGAGGCCCGCACCACGGCCGTGACCGTCACCGGCCGGAACCGGGCGGCCTGGCACCGGGTCGTCTCGGGCCTGACCGGCCTCGTGGTGCTGAAGTCGACCGGCTCGGAGTTCCACGGCTTTCTCAACGACCGCTACACCACGCTGGCGGAGACCGACGACCGGATCCTGGCCACGTCGCTGACCGCGCGCTGGCGCTATCAGCTGCACCGCGGCCAGCCAAAGAGCTGGGACGAGGCGCACGCCCAGATACGGCAGATCCTGCTCGAGCGGTTCGCCGTGACGCACAGCCTGGCGCTGCAGCAGACGCTGTGGGAGATGGGCAAGGCGGTGCTCGAGGCCAGGAGCGACGTGGCGGAGATCAGGCTGTCCGCGCCGAACCTGCACCACTTCCTCGCCGACCTGGCACCGTTTGGCCTGGACAATCCCGGGGAGGTGTTCCACGCCGCCGACCGTCCCTACGGCCTGATCCAAGCCGCCGTCCAGCGGGACGACGCCGAGGACGCGGGCCCCGCCTGGGACTCCGCAGCGGCCTTCGCGAGCTAGCGGCGAGGGGTCGTCCGTGGATTTTCTGCAGCCCACGAGCTGGGAGGATGCCCTGGCCGCCAAGGCTGCGCGGCCCGAGGCGGTGCCGATCGCCGGGGGCACCGACGTGATGGTGGAACTCAACTTCGACGCCCGCCGGCCCGCCGCCCTGCTGGACCTGACCAGGGTCCCCGACCTGGCCCGGTGGACCGCCGAGGGCAACACGATCCGGCTCGGCGCCGGGGTCAGCTACGCCCGGGTGATCGACGAGCTCGGTGACCGGCTGCCCGGCCTGGCCATGGCGGCCCGGACGGTGGGCTCGCCGCAGATCCGCAACAGAGGCACGGTGGGGGGCAACCTCGGCGCAGCTTCGCCCGCCGGCGACAGCCATCCGCCGCTGCTCGCGGCCGGGGCCGAGATCGAGGTGGCGTCGGTGCGCGGGGTCCGCACGATCCCCGCCGCCGGCTTCTACACCGGCGTGAAGCGCAACGCGCTTGCCGAGGACGAGCTGATCGCGGCGATCATGATCCCGGTGGCGGCCGGCCCGCAGCAGTTCAGCAAGATCGGCACCCGCAACGCGATGGTGATCGCGGTGGCGTCGTTCTGCATCTGCCTGAACCCGCTGGACCGGACCGTCGGCACCGGGATCGGCTCGGCGGCGCCGACGCCGAGGCGCGCGGCGGATGCCGAGCTGTTCCTGGCCGGGGCGCTGGACGAGGCCGGCCTGTGGGAATCACGCGCCGATCTCCCCGAATCCGTGGTCGCCGAGTTCGGGGAGAAGGCGAAGGCCGCCGCGTCCCCGGTCGACGACGTCAGGGGCACGGCCGCTTACCGCCGCCATGGGCTCGCCGTCATGGCCAGGCGTACGCTGACCTGGGCCTGGAACTCTTTCCAGGCTCAGGGAGGCTGACCGCATGCGGATCACGGCGACGGTCAACGGCGAGACCCGGCAGGCGGACGACGTCTGGGAGGGCGAGAGCCTGCTCTACGTGCTGCGGGAGCGGATGGGGCTGCCCGGGTCGAAGAACGCCTGCGAGCAGGGCGAGTGCGGCTCGTGCACGGTGTACCTGGACGACGAGGCGGTCTGTGCCTGCCTGGTCGCGGCCGGCCAGGCGCAGGGCCGCAGCATCGTCACGGTCGAGGGCCTGGCCGCGCCGAACGGCGCCCTGCACCCGGTGCAGCAGGCGTTCATCGAAGCCGGGGCGGTGCAGTGCGGGTTCTGCACGCCCGGCCTGCTGATCGCAACGCACGACCTGCTGCGCAGGCGCGCGCGGCCGACGGACGCCGAGATCCGCGAGGCGCTGGCCGGCAACCTGTGCCGGTGCACCGGGTACGAGAAGATCCTCGCGGCCGTGCGGCTGGCCGCGGACCGGTGGCAAGGCCGCGCGTCGTGACCAGCCTCATCCTCAGCGGCTGCCACGTGCTGACCATGAACCCCGAGCGGGACGAGTACCCCACCGGGCACGTCGTCGTGGAGGGCGACCGGATCACCGCCGTGGGATCAGGGCAAGAACGCGACGCCGACGGCCTGCGCGTGGACGCCACCGGCTGCCTGGCCACCCCCGGCCTCGTCAACACGCACGACCACCTGTACCAGTGGGCCACCAGGGGCCACGCCGTCGACGCCCCGCTCTTCGGCTGGCTGACCGAGCTGTATCCGGTCTGGGCGCGGATGGACGCGGGGATCGTGCGCGCCGCCGCGACGGCGGCACTAGTCTGGCTGGCCAGAACCGGGTGCACGACCACCATGGATCACCACTACCTGTTCCCCGAGCGGGGCGGCGACCTGCTCGCCGCCACCGTCGAGGCCGCAGCCGGCGTGGGCCTGCGGTTCCATCCCACCCGTGGCTCCATGGACGTGGGCCGGAGCGGGGGCGGGCTGCCGCCGGACGACGTGGTGGAGGACATCGGCGCGATCCTCGACGCGACACAGGCGGCGATCGACCGGTTCCACGACCCGTCGCCCGGCTCGATGGTGCGGGTCGGCGTGGCGCCGTGCTCGCCGTTCAGCTGCAGCCGCGAGCTGCTCACCGAGTCGGCCAAGCTGGCTCGAAGCTACCCGCGGAGCAGCGGCATCCGGCTGCACACGCATCTCGCCGAATCCGCCGACGAGGACGACTACTGCCTCGAGCACTTCGGCTGCAAGCCGGTCGAGTACATGGACTCGGTTGGCTGGCTCGGCCCGGATGTCTGGCTGGCGCACGGGGTGCACCTGGACGACCACGCGATCTGCCGGATCGCAGCGACCGGCACCGGCGTCGCGCACTGCCCGTGCTCCAACGCCAGGCTCGGCTCGGGGATCTGCCGCACCCGGTCGCTGCTCGACGCGGGCGTCCCGGTCGGGCTCGGGGTGGACGGCGCCGCCTCCCAGGAGGCCGGCTCGCTGGTGGGCGAAGTCAACGCGGCGGCGCTGTTCGCCAGGGCGACCGGCGGCGCCGGGGCGATGACCGTGCGCGAGGCCGTCGGGCTCGGCACGCTCGGCGGGGCGAGGGTCCTCGGCCGCGAGGCCGACATCGGTTCGCTGGAGCCGGGCAAGCTCGCGGACATCGCGCTGTGGCGGCTGGACCGGCTGCCGCACGCCGGCATCGCTGACCCGGTGGCCGCGCTGGTGCTCGGCCCGCCGCCCCCGCTCGAGCTGCTGCTCGTGGGCGGCCGGACCGTGGTCGAGCGGGACCGCGTGGTGACGGTCGACGAGCAGCAGGTGGCCGACGCGGCCCGCCGCGCCAGCGAGGACCTGGCAGGCTTATCAGGCCCGCGTGCGGCCGCAGCACTGGCCTAGCTCACCGCCGGCCGGGGCCGGGAGTCAGGCTCATCGCCGGCCTGGCCGGCCGGCAGTCAGGCCGCGGCTGCCGCAGTCGCTATGCTGCGCCGCCAACCATTCATCCCGTATCATCGGTATTCCTCTATAGGGAATATTAAACGACATCTCTCCCTAAAGCAGAAGATATTTTAGGATGTCCTCGCTCCACTGCCGCGCCAGTCGCAACTGTCAGGAGCCGGGATGAAGATTGACCTGCATGGTCATGCCATCGCACTACGGCTGGGACGGTGTCAGGACCACCGACGAGGTGCTGCGAGCGGGGCTGACCGAGCCAAACCGGAGCTTCGGCGGCACGTCCGACCGGCAGCACCTAGTCGACGCCGACGTCCCACCGATCTCGTCGCGCCCTTACAGAGGCTGGATCACACCCGCATTATCGCGTCGGACGTGGACCGCGCCAATGATCGGGGAGCCACACCATCGGATTCACGGAACATCCGCGATAGCCGCAAAGGCGCCTATCTGCGGGATCGGGCAGGATGGGGAGAAAGGCTGCATCGATGACCGGCCACCACCAGGCGAGCCCGCGGTCGCGACGACCGGGGTGGCCCAGGAGATGGACTTCGAGCATCCGGATCCGGGTGCTCGCGATCGCGTTGATCCCCAGCGTGGCCTTGCTTATCACAGGCTCGTCGGTCGCCGCGTATCTGATCTCAGAAGGTCTCTCGGCCCGCAATTTCGCCTCGCAAGTCCACCAAGCCATCGGCCCGATCGTGCAGCTCGAGTCCGCCGAGATGCAGGAACGGACGATTAGCCTGCAAGCTGTCGGCGGCGATCCGCAGGCGCTGGCAGGCCTGCAGGCGCAATGGGATGCGACGAATGCGGCACAAAGCAACGTCAACAAAATTGCCGCTAAGGGCCAAAACATCAACCCGCGGGTGATGGCGAAAACTATAGCTTTGGCCCATGAGCTGAACGTGCAACTGGCGCAGATGCGCCAGCTTGTGCAAACGCGCCGAGCGAGCGCCACCGAGGTTGACAGCTTTTACACTCAGATGATCAACGACGGCTCGTCGGCCCAACTGCAGTCCGCGCTGTCGGCCCCCAACTCGCAGTCTGCCGTGGATGAAACCACCACGCTCGACCTGCTCGCAGTTCCCGACCTGCACTCCCAAGTGGTTGGCCTGGGCGCGGGCTGGGCGGCGCACGGGGTGCTCAGCCCGCCAGAGCGATTGATGGTGGCGCAGTTGGTGGGCGCATACCGGAATCAGCTGCAGGAACTGGTCGCGCAGCTGACCCCCGCCGAGCAGGCCGGGTTCGGCCGGCTCGAGGCGGGGGAGGCATGGCACGTGGCCATGTCCGGTGAGGATGGTCTGATCGGAAGCGGCGAGCTGGGGATGCCGATGGCCGGCTGGCTGGCTGCCGAGGACTCGGTGTCCGCGCAGTTGCTGGGGTTGTGGGGCGATAGCTGGCGGCAGGCTGAGAGCGCCGCGATGGCTGGGGCGAACCAGACGTTGTCCCGGGCACTTCGGCTCGGCTCGCTCGTGCTCGCGCTGGCCATCGCGGCGTTCGTCGCAGCCCTCGTGCTGGCGAACCGGCTGGTGCGGCGGCTGCGCAAGCTGCGGACGAAGACCCTCGCGCTGGCCGGGGAGACGTTGCCGTCAATGGTGGCGCGGATCGGTGGCGGTGAGCAGGTGGACGTGGAGTCGGAGCTGAGCCTGCTGGATTACGGGTCCGATGAGATCGGGCAGGTCGCCGACGCGTTCAATGCCGCGCAGCGGACGGCGGTCGCGGCGGCTGCCGCGGAGGCCAGAATCCGGGGCGGGATCAACAAGGTGTTCCTGGACATCGCCCACCGCAGCCAGCTGGTTGTGCACCGGCAGCTGGAGCTGCTGGATGTGGCCGAGGCCCGGCAGGCCGATCCGGAGCATCTGGAGTTGCTGTTCCAGCTTGATCATCTCGCGACCCGGGCACGGCGCAACGCGGAGAACCTGCTGATCTTGGGTGGCGGACAGCCGGGTCGTAAGTGGCGCCGCCCGGCGGCGCTCGAGGACGTCGTGCGCAGCGCGGTGTCGGAAACCGAGCAATTCGCCCGCGTGAGCACGGTGAGGCTGCCGGGCGTGCAGGTGCTGGGCCCTGCGGTGGGCGACCTGATACACCTGCTCGCGGAACTGGTGGACAATGCAACGACGTTCTCACCGCCGGAGTCGGCGGTGCAGGTGCACGGCAACGTTGTCGGCAAGGGCGTGGTCGTAGAGGTCGAGGACCAGGGGCTTGGGATCGTGCACGCGGAGCGGGAACGGCTCAACGAGACCCTGCGCAACCCGCTCGACTTCCAGGCGATGGCGGCCTCGCGTCAGCGGCATCTGGGCCTGTTCGTCGTCGGCATGCTGGCCCAGCGGCACGGCATCGCGGTCAGCCTGCTGGAGTCGGCCTACGGCGGGATCAAGGCGATCGTGCTGATCCCGGCTAGTGCGCTTGAAGCGGGCGGCGGGGGCAGCGGGCCCGCGCCGGGCCTGCCCGGACAGAACGGGCGACTGCCCGCTTCCAGGATCGCGCGGGATCGGCTGGCGCTGCCAGTCGGCGGGGACGTCGCGGACTCGCGGGCGTGGCGGGCGCTGGAGACGGCCGACTCTGGTCCGCCGTCGACCGCGCGGCCGGATGCACACGCGCCGGCCCAGGCATCGGCGCCGCCGTGGGAGAAGGCAGCTGATCCGGCGCAGAGCCCGCCGCGGCAGGGGCGGGCACCGCTACCTCGCCGCCAACGGCAGGCCAATCTCGTGCCGGAGCTGCGGCTGGATGCCGATGGTGCCGCGAACCGCGCCGCGCCGCGGCCGTTGCGCAACCCGGAGGAGGCCCGCGGTTCGATGTCGGCGTTCCAGCGCGGAACGCGCCGGGCACGTGACTCTGCCCCTAAGCAGAACCCGTGAAGACGAATGGCCAGGCGATGAACGACGATGTAATCACGGTCGGCAAGAACGACCTGAACTGGCTGCTCGATGACCTGGTCAGGCGGCTGGCCGGCGCCGAGGACGCAATCGCGCTGTCCGGGGACGGACTGCCGCTGGCCTGCTCGGCGAACTTGACCAGGGAAAACGCCGAGCACCTCGCGGCGATGGCCTCAGCGCTCCAATCCCTCTCGCGGGGCGTGGGCAGCCACTTCGGCAAGGGCCAGGTGCAGCAGACGGTCGTCGAGCTCGAGGCCGGGTATCTGGTCGTGACCGAGGCGGGCGACGGCGCGTGCCTGGCACTTCTCGCCTCGGTGAACGCCGACCTGGGGATGGTCGCGTACGAGCTGAACGTGATCGTGCAGCAGGTAGGCGGCACCCTGTCGGCCTGCCCGCGTGTGCTGCCTCCCGATCGCCCCGCCCGCCGAACACCATGAACGGCGGCATGTCTTTCGACGGCGACGATCCCGGGCCGCTGGTCCGCCCGTTCGCGGTGACCCGCGGTCGCACCGGCAAAGACCTGCACCGCCTTGACATCCTCACGCTGGTCATGGCCGCCCGCACGGAGGCGGACACGGCGGGGCTAGACCGGGAGTACCGGGACATCTTGCGTTTGTGCCAGCACCGGGCGCTGTCGATTGTCGAAATCGCTGCCCGCATGAATTTGCTGCTGGCCGCCGTCAAAGTCCTTGTCGGCGACCTGATCGACGCCGGCTACCTCATCCACCGGCCGCCGCGCCCGGCCGGGGAGCGGCCCGACATCAAGCTGCTACAGGCGGTGCTCGATGGTGTTCGCAAACTCTGACGCACGATCGCCGGACCTGGGCGATGCACGCGCGGTCAAGCTGCTGATCGCGGGCGGGTTCGGGGTCGGCAAGACGACGCTGGTCGGCGCCGTTAGTGAGATCAAGCCGCTGCGCACCGAGGAAAGGCTGTCCGACATCGGCGCATCGATCGATGACCTCACCGGCGTCGACGGCAAGAACACCACCACCGTCGCGCTGGATTTCGGCCGGATCACGATCAACCCCCAGATCGTGCTGTATCTGTTCGGCACCCCGGGCCAGGACCGGTTCTGGTTCATGTGGAAGGAACTGTCGACGGGCGCCCTCGGCGCCATCGTGCTCGCCGACACCCGCCGGCTCGGCGACTGCTTCGGGGCGGTCGACTTCTTTGAATCCCGCAACATCCCTTTCATCATCGCCGTGAACTGCTTCGACGGCGCCGACATCTACGACGAAGACGAGGTGCGCCAGGCGCTGGACATCGACGCTCACGTGCCAGTCCAGTTCTGCGACGCCCGGGATCGCCGCTCGGGCAAGCAGGTGCTGGTGCGGCTGCTGGAACACCTGATGACCACCGCCTCCGCTCTGTAAGTCCCGCGCACCGCCCGGGAAGGCACCGCCATGCTCCACCGCCCGGTACGGTGCTCAGCGCGAGGCCGCGAGCCTTTCGCACACCTTCTCCGCGGCGGCGAGCGCCAGAGGGGCGAACGCGTGGACCGCCGTGAGACTGCCCATGCGGCTGGTCGGCGCGGCGATCGCCAGGGCGGCAATCGGCGTGCCAAGGTAGTCGCGCAGGACGACGCCGATGGCCGAGACCCCTTCCGAGCTCTCCTCCCAGTTGCAGGCGTAGCCCGCAGCCCGGACTTCCTCCAGGGCCGCCAGCAGACCCTGCCGCGTGGCCAGAGCACGGGGAGTGCCGCCCTTGGGAAGCTGCTCGAACGGGTAGTGGCGCTCCAGTTCCTGCAGGGGTATCGCCGCGAGTATCGCCTTGCCGATGGCAGTCGCGTGGGCCGGCTTGATTATGCCGGTACGGTTACCCACCCGGACCGACCGCATGCTCTCGGCGCCGTCCACGAACCGCACCCAGGTGCCTTCCAGGATGGCCAGGCTGGTGGACTCTGACGTGTCGTCGCGCAGCTCCTCCAGCACCGGCCGCACGAATTGGCGTATCTCGATGCTGCTCATCGCGGCCATCCCGACGGCATTGAGGGCCGGCCCCGGACGGTAAGCGCCGTTCGGCCGGTCCTGCATCACGAAGCCCCGGCGGCGCAGCGCGGACAGCAGCCGGTGCGCCGTCGACCGCGCCACCCCCAGCAACTCCGCCGCCTCCGACACCCGCAGGGCCTGCCGCTCGCCGATCATCGTCAGCAGGGACAGCGCGTTGTCAACGGAGGTCAGGCCGCCGAGATCAGCTGAGTCGGAAGCGTCACGTTCAGGCAACGTGTTCGGAATCGTAACGCGGCTTCTTCGAGCTGATGGAAAATGAGGCTGCGGGACGCCTGTCGCGCCTTGCGCTCGAGGTCTCAGTCGCGGTCGCCTCCCCACATCCGGCTCGCGATACGTGTCACGGTTTCCAGTTTTCCGCGCTGAGCCCGGAACGTCGCGGGGTTGCCGCCGGCAACCGAGGCGAAGCCGCATTGGGTGCTGAGTGCCAGCTCGCCGAGCGGTTTGACCTCTGCAGCTGACCTGATCCGCGCGATGATCTCGTCTTCGTCTTCTACGATCGCGTTCTTCGTGGTCAGGAGGCCGAGCACACAGATGGTTCCCTGCGGCACGGACCGGAGCGGGCCGAAGTCACCCGCCCGGTCGGTGTCGAATTCCAGCAGCATTACATCGACCGACAGTTCCGGGAATAGCCGTCCGGCGATCGCCGCGTAACCGCCGCTAGAGAACCAGACGCCCCCGGGGGCATTGCCACGGCACAGGTGGATGCCCCTGGTCACGCCCGGCAGTCCCTCGAACACCGAGGAGTCCAGTGCGGCGTCGAACGCCAGCTGGGCGTCTAGGTCGTGGCCGGCCGACCGGTGATGACTCCGGATCTCCGGATCGCACAGCGACCCGTAGTTCGGGGCGTCGAGCTGGATGTAATCGCAGCCGGAGGCGGCCAGGCGCCGGGCAGCGCCGGCGATCCAGTCGCGCACGTCGTTGAGGTACTCCTCGCAGGAGCCGTAGCCGCCGAGCGACCGGGTATCCGACCAGTAGCGCCGGTGGTAGCTGGGCGCCGGCAGGGTGTACTTGACGCGGCGGTCCGTGTTCGCGCGCAGGAACTGGTACCCGTCGTCGAGATCGCGGCCGGCCGGCAAGGCCAGCCGGCGGGTGACGACGGGCAGGACGGTGCCGGGGTCTGTGGCCTGTTTCATGCTCGCCGGATACGAGCGCACGCCCTCGACCTCGTCGAAGCAGTCCAGCACGAACGGGCTTAGCGCCCACGCCTCCCTGCGCATCTCACCGTCGGTCACCACATCCAGCCCGGCGGATTCCTGCAGGGCTATGGCCTCGAGCACCGCGGCATCCTGCTCGCCGCGCAGTTCCCCTGCCGTGACCGTGCCCTGCCGCGCGCCCCGCATCGCCCCGAGCAAGCGCAGGGGTCGCAGCAGGCTTCCGACGTTCTCTGCCCTGGCGACGGTCTTCGCTCGCGCGTTCACTGAGCTTTCCCTTCAGCGGGTGACTCCGGATCCGGGAGGCCCTGGCCGACCCCGACGCGCTCGGGTCCATGGCCGGTCGGTGTCTCAGCCTCTCGGCTCCTCCGAACTCGGGCCGCCGGGCGAGTGCGCTTGCGGTCGGCCAGACTACGGCGCTGGAGAGCTGGCCGCTGACGACCCGCGATTTAGACGGATAGTAGCAATGGCCCCCTATATGAACAAAGTTTTAAGATAATTCCTTATACAGGAATTCATTCCGATGCAGTGGTCGAACGTATAATCGACCCCGAATATAGGTTCGACGGTGGCCAGGGGCGGGCGACGTTGGTCAACTACCAGCCGAGGCCGTGTGGCGAGAGCGGGGACCGGATGACGTCATCAACGGATGAGCTCGTGGTTCAACTGCGGCCGCTCGATGTCTGTGCAGTGGCGGATGCCTGCGAGACGATTCGGCTTGAGGGCGTTGTTGCGGGCGGGCTGGCCCCTCTCTGGGAAGGCGCGCGACTAGCCGGGCGGGCCCGCACCGTGCTCTTAGTGCCCAGCACGGGGAACGTGCAAAGCGGCATCCACCTGGGAGCACGCCTGCTGGACACGGCCACAGAGGGCGATGTCATCGTTATTGACAACGCCGGACGAACTGGGATGGGCGCCTGGGGGGGCATCTTGACCCATGCGGCGGCGCTTCGCGGCGTGGCCGGCGTCGTGATCGACGGAGCGTGCCGTGATCTCGACGAGGCACGCGACGCTGCGTTTCCCGTCTTCGCCAGAGCGACGGCGGCACGGACGGCCCGTGGCCGCGTCGAAGAGCAGGCATTCGACATTCCGGTCCATATTGACGGTGTCACGGTCGTGCCGGGTGATCTCATCCTGGCCGATGCGAGCGGCGTTGCAGTGATCCCCGCTGCGCGTGGCGACGAGGTCCTCGCCTGCGCGTCGCGGATCTCCGAGCGCGAGGCGGAAATACGCCGCGCGCTCTCGGCGGGTAGCTCGGTGTCGACGGCAATGGGTGAGTCGTACGAACGCATGCTCAGCCCGGAGAGACGACGCTGCTGACGCACGCGCCGGGCGAAGTGACACGCTGGTGCTCGGCCCGCCGGGCCAGCGTGTCCCTGGCCGGCTAGCGGCTACGAGGCCGCGTGGTGCTCTCGGTCCGGCTCTGCTGAGCTGACGCGGGGGTGTCCATGCGGTCCAGCCAGGCGATGAACCTCGCCGTTGCCGCGCCGACCGCGTGCAGCGCCCGGCTTGGCGGATCGGCCCGCCCGGTGAGCTGCTCGCGATCGGGGATCGGCTCGCCCGCGGTCAGCCGCCCGAAGGTGGCCAGCATCGAAGCCAGGCGGGGGTCAGACCGGCTCACGCCCTTGCCGATGGTGTCCAGCTGCCGCTGCTCGCGCACGGACAGGCGCATGGCGGGCACCTCCCCAAATCCCCGGCCAATAACTATCGTGTCACGACGTAATTCTTACGCGCAGACGCCGCCTGGTCAAATATCGTGACGCGATATAAGGCTGCCCTCGGCGCACCGCGGGTCACGGCGGTCGGCTCGGCGGATGCGGCCAGCTGGGCCAGCTTACGCGCCCGGCCGGCTGCGCCGGCTACGCCGGGGTGGCCGCCGGCCACGGGCCAGGAACTCATGCCCGGTCATTTTCCGGCTTGCTCGGTCAGCCGCCGGCTCAGGTCGGCGGCGGCGGAACGCAGATGGCCGAGAAGCTGCTCGCGCTTCTTGTCCGGCGCCCTCACCAGCGGCGAGGGCACCGTCAGCGCGGCGACAATCGTGTCCCTGGAGAACACGGCCGCGGACGCTGCCCAGATACCAGGATCAATCTCCTCCTCGCTCGTGGCCCAGCCGAGCTCCGCTGCGGTCTTCACCTCCGCACGCAGGCGCTCCGCCGCCGAGCGATCGCTCCCGGCCAGGTCGGCGAGCCGTTGCTGCAGCACATCGGGTTGCAGCGACGAAAGGAGTATGCGGGCGCTGGCGCCGCGGGTGAGCGGAAGCGGCTGTCCGGGCTCGAACGATATTCGAAGGCGGTGCCCGGACTCGATGCGATGTATGCAGACGGCGGAGCCCGCGATCAGCCGGACCAGGATCACCGTCTCGCCGCAGGCCGCCGCGAGCGCCCGCATGACCGGATCGGCCCGCGGAATGAGCGGCTCGGACGCCTCCGCGGCCTCAGCGAGGGTGATGAACCTGGCCGACAGGTGAAAGCCGCCCTGATCGTCCCCGACCAGCAGCCCCATGTCCCGTAGCAGGGCGATGTGCCGGTAGGCGGTGGGCAGCGGGATGCCGGTATCCGCCGCCAGCTGGCGGGCCGACAAGGTGTGCGATTCGCGGGTGAAGGTCAGCAGCAGCTCGAGAGCACGTCGCGCGCTCTCGGCACCCGGCCGCGATTCGGCGCTTTTCACGCCGGAGGCCCTGGTCGCGGCTCGGGTGCTCCTTGACAGGGTATCGGCAGGAGCGTAGCGTTTTTCACACAATGAGTTTATCTATATCACACAGTGAGAATGCAAGAGCTTCTCGGTATCTGGCCATGCAGCGATCCGGATGCCGTGCGAGCTCAGCCGCGAGGGTGGGAGAAACGCCGGATCCGGGCCGCGCAGGGTAAGAACCTGAGGCTTCCGGCTTCGGCTGGACAGAGAAGGCTCTGCGCAAACTCATGCTGAAGATCGACGCATTCTGCCACATCATGCCGCGTCCCTATTACGAGCGCTTCTTCGCCCTCGACGCCGGGGGTCATGCGGCGAACCTGCGCAAGCGTGTGGCCCATATTCCCGCCCTCGCGGACATGGACGTTCGATTCAGGCAGATGGATGAATTCGGCGAGTACCGGCAGATCATAAACATCGCCGCGCCTCCGGTCGAGGATCTGGGCGCTCCTTTGGTCTCCAAGCAGATGTCCCGGCTCGGCAACGAGTCAATGGCCGAGCTGGTCGAGAAGCACCCGGACCGATTCGCCGGTTTTTGCGCTTGCGTGCCGATGGACGATCCAGAGGCGGCGGTCGAGGAACTCGAGTACGCGACAACGCGGCTGGGAGCCCGCGGCGTGCAGATTTACACCCACGTCCACGGCGTGGCCATGGACGACCCGAGGTTCGAGGTGTTCTACGCCTACGTCGCCGAGCGCGGCTTGCTCGTGCAGGTCCATCCGTGCCGCAGTTCCGCGTGGCCGGATTATCCGACGGAGCAGCGGTCGAAGTTCGAGATCTGGTGGACCTTCGGCTGGGAGTACGACCTGTCGGCCTTCATGGCAAGGATCGTGTTCTCCGGCGTTTTGGAGCGCCACCCGGAAATTAGGTTCCTTATTCACCATGGCGGAAGCATGGTGCCGCACTTTTCCGGCCGGGTCGGCCCCGGCTGGGATCAGCTCGGCGCACGCACGCCCGATGAGCAGCTGGAAGACGTGACGGGTTATCCGCTCACCAAGCGGCCCATTGACTATTTCCGCATGATGTACGCGGACACTGCGATGTTCGGTGCCGCGCACGCGCTCCGGTGCAGCATCGATTTTTACGGGCCCGATCATGTCTTGTTCGGCTCGGACAGCCCGTACGATCCCGAGCGCGGCCCCGGCTATATACGGGCCACGATAAAGAATCTTGAGGAGATCGGCCTCAGCGCGGAATATCGGGAGGCGATTTTTTGCGGCAACGTGACCAGGCTGCTTGGGTTGCCCGTGGCGTCGTGACTGTCGTCCGGGCGCGCAGCGGCGGGGCCTGGAGTGGCTGAGATCGTGCTCGGGGTGGCGTCGTCGCACACGCCGCAGCTGAGCACCTCAGCGGCGCACTGGAGCCGCCACGCCGCCAGGGACGAGCGCAACAGTCGGCTGCTCGGCGCCGATGGTGAGTTCCACACCTACGACGAGCTGCTCGAGCGGGCCGATCCCGCCGTGCGCGACCAGCTCGGGCGCGACGTGTGGGCGGACAAGTTCGACCGCGCTCAGGCAGCGGTGGAGGAGCTGGCCCGGCGCCTCGCCGGCGCCCGGCCCGACGTGGTCGTCATCGTCGGCGACGACCAGAACGAGCTGTTCGGCGCCGAGGGCATCCCGGCCATCGGGCTCTTCACCGGCGACCACCTCATGGACCTGCCGCCAGACGATGCGGAGCTCGCCAAGATCCCCGAGGACATCCACGCTGCCCTGTGGTCCCACCACGCGGCCGAGCCCGACGCCTACCAGGTCGCGTCCACGCTCAGCCGGCACCTGGCCGCCGCGCTCGCCGGGGCAGAGTTCGACCTGACGCTGATGGCGCGGCAGCCGGACGGCCGCAGCCTGGGGCACGCTTTCACCTTCGTGCGCCGGCGGTTGCGGCTGGCACCCGAGGTACCCATCGTCCCCATCCTGCTCAACACGTACTACCCGCCCAACGTGCCGTCGCCGCGCCGGTGCTGGCGGCTCGGCCAGGCCCTCCGGACCGGCATCGAGTCCTGGGCCGGGGCTGCCCGGGTCGCCGTGTTCGCCAGCGGCGGGCTCAGCCACTTCGTGGTCCTTGAGGAACTCGACCGGAAGGTGCTGGCCGGCCTGGCGGCCGGGGACGGCGCCACGTTCGACGGGATCGCCCCGCGGATGATGCGCTCTGGCACCTCCGAGACCCTCAACTGGATTACGGCGGGCGGCGCTCTCAGCGAGCTGTGCCTGCACCTCATCGACTATGTCCCCGCCTATCGCTCGCCGGCCGGAACCGGGTGCGGTATGGCGTTCGCCTCCTGGGGACCCGACCGACGCGACGAAGGAGCGACCCGGAGATGATCGTCGACGTCCACGGCCACGTCAGCGCCCCCGACGGCCTGTACGCCTACAAGGCCAACCTGCTCTCCCACCGCGGCGCCCACGGGCGCGGGGGCGCCGGGCTCAGCGACGACCAGCTTCGCGCTGCGGTCGAGACGGCCAACCGCGCCTTCGGCATCTCGCACCTCGAGCACCTCGACGCCGCAGGCATCGACGTGCAGATCATCTCCCCGCGGCCGTACACGATGATGCACTCCGAAGAGCCGGCCAAGCTGGTCCAGTGGTTCTCGGAGGAGACCAACAACGTCATCCACCGGGTGTGCCAGCTGTACCCGGACCGGTTCCTGCCGATGGCCGGGCTGCCCCAGTCGCCGTCGACCTCGCCGGCCGAGTGGGTGGCCGAGCTGCGCCGCTGCGTCGGCGAGCTCGGCTTCGTCGGCTCGCTGCTCAACCCGGACCCGATGGAAGGGCAGGGCCCGCCCCTGCCCGGGCTCGGCGACCGCTACTGGTACCCGCTCTACGAGGCGCTCTGCGAACTCGACGTCCCGGCCCTGGTGCACTCGGCCGGGTGCCGCCCGCCGGCGCGCGAGAGCTACAGCCTGCACTTCATCCTCGAGGAGACGATCGCGGTCGCCAGCCTGCTCGACTCCGACGTGGCGCGCGACTTCCCCGCCCTCAAGCTGATCATCTCCCACGGCGGCGGCGCCATCCCGTACCAGGTGGGCCGCTTCCTGCCCGCGGCCGTCCGCAACCCCGGCCGGGCCGGCTACCACGACCGGATGCGGACCCTGTGGTACGACACCTGCCTCTACACCCGTGACGCCATCGAACTGCTCATCCGAACGGTCGGGGCCGACCGGTGCGTGTTCGGCTCGGAGAAGCCGGGCACCGGGTCGGCCCGCAACCCGGAGAACGGCCGCTGGTTCGACGACATCCGGGTGCTGATCGACGAGATTGACTGGCTCACGGACTCCGACCGCACGCGCCTGTTCGAGACCAACGCCACCGAGCTGTTCGGCCTGACCATCGACCGGGCCGGGGCAGCCGCGAGCGGCTGACCATGGCCGCCGCGTCCGCCGTCCCGGTTCCCGGCGCCCGGGCCTCCCGCCGCCCAGGGCCGGGGCTGCTGGTCCTGTGCGGGATCGCCCTGGTGCTGTTCGTCTGGCCGGTGGCCATGCTCGGCTACGGCGCATTCCGCACCGCCGCCCCCGGCAGCCGCGGCTCGTGGTCGACCGCCGGGTTCACCGGGGCACTGACCAGCGGCGCGGTCTGGCACGCATTCGCCAACTCGCTGCTGCTGTCGGGATCGACGGTGGTGATCTCGACCGCCCTGGCCGTGTACTTGGCCTGGACGGTCACCCGCACCCGGACCCCGCTCCGGCAGGCCGTCACGCCGATGGCGGTGCTGATCTTCGCCATCCCGCCGCTGTTCTTCACGCTCAGCTGGGCCATGCTCGGCCAGCAGCCCGAGGGCCTCATCGACAAGGTCCTCCAGGCCGTCTTCGGCGCCACCCCGTTCAACGTGCAATCGTGGCTCGGGCTGATCGTCGTCAGCGTGCTCGGCGCCACCGCGGCCGAGTACCTGCTCCTGCTCGGGCCGTTCCGTGCCCTGGATCCGGCTCTCGAGGAGGCCTCGCTGGTGTGCGGCGCGGGCCGGCTGCGCTCGTTCGTGACCATCGAGCTTCCGGCGCTCGCCCCGTCCATCCTCGGGGTGGTCATCCTCGGCTTCGTGCTCGGCATGGGCCTGCTGACCGGGCCGCTGCTGCTCGGCGAGCCGGCCGGCATCTACGTCCTGCCGACCGAGGTCTACCGCTTCATCGACGGCGTGACACCGCCCGATTACGCCGGGGCCAGCACGATGTCGCTCCTCCTCGTGGCCGTCGTGCTCGTCCTCGTCGCCGGCCAGTCCCGGCTGCTCGGGCGGCGCAACTTCACCACCGTCACCGGCAAGACGGCCCGGCGTCCCCCGGCCGACCTCGGCCGGTGGAAATGGCTCGGCACGGCGGTGATCGCCGGTTACGGGCTGTTCGCTCTCGTGCTCCCGCTCGGCCAGTTCGTCCTCGGGTCGCTGGAGCCGTACTTCGGCGTCTACAAGCACCTGTCGCTGCAGAACTACCGGACCGTGCTGCAGGCGCCGGGCACCGGACAGGCGTTCGAGACGACGCTCATGGTCGGCGTGGTGGCCGGGTTCGCCGCCGCCGCGCTGGCGGTGTGGGTGAGCCTCACCGCGCAGCGCTCGGCCTCCCCGCTGCGGCGGCTGCCCGACCTGTCGGTGTGGCTGCTGTGGGCCGTGCCGGGCATCACCCTGAGCCTGGGCATCATCTGGGCCTACCTGTCGGTACCCGGTCTTCGCTCGCTGTACGCCACGCAGTGGATCGTGCTGCTGGCCCTCATCGCCGGGACCGCGCCGATCGCCACCCGCGCGGTGGCCGGCCCGATCGGGCAGATCTCGCGCGAACTCGAGGAGGCGGCTCGCGTTGCGGGCGCCTCGTCGCTGCGGGCCACGGTGGGCATCCTGCTGCGGCTCGTCCTGCCCAGTTTCATCGTGGCCTGGTTCCTGACCGGAATCGTCTCGTCCGGGAACCTCGACATCCCGATCCTGCTGGCCTCGCCAAACAATCAGACCGTCCCGTTGCTGGCCTACGACCTCTACAACGACGGGTCGCTCGCGCAGGCCGCGGCGGCGTTCTGCATGCTCATCGGCATCATCGCCGCCGCCATGGTGATCGCCGTGGCAGCGCGCGCCGTGCTGCGGGCCCGTTCCGGATAGCGCACCGGGCGCAACCAGAAGGGAGTCGGTGATGGCCACCGTCGAGCTGGCCGGCCTCCGCAAGACTTACGGTGCCGCCACCGTGCTCGCCGGCATCGACCTGCGCGCCGCGGACGGTGAGTTTGTCACCCTGCTCGGCCCGAGCGGGTGCGGCAAGACCACGACGCTGCGCTGCATCGCCGGCCTCGAGCAGGCTGACGACGGCGAGATCCGCATCGGCGGCCGGGTGGTGGCCTCCCGCCGAGGCAAGGTCTTCCTCCCGCCCAACAAGCGTGACATCGGTATGGTCTTCCAGAGCTACGCACTCTGGCCGCACATGACCGTGCTCGCCAACGTCGCGTACCCGTTGCGGGTCCGGCGCACCGACCGCCGCCAGCGGCGCGAGGCCGTCATGGGCGTCCTGGCCGCCATGGGCATGGCCGACTATGCCCAGCGCCCGGTCACCGAGCTGTCCGGAGGCCAGCAGCAGCGGGTGGCGCTGGCGCGGGCCATGGTGGCCCGCCCCGGCGTGCTGCTCTTCGACGAGCCGCTCTCCAACCTCGACGCCAAGCTGCGGCGCTCGATGCGCAAGGAGATCCGCGACGCCCACGACCGGTCGGGAGCCACCTCCATCTACGTCACCCATGACCAGGAGGAGGCCATCACGCTCTCCGACCGGGTCGTGGTCATGCGCGAGGGGACCGTCCAGCAGGTGGGCACCGCCCGGGCCATCTACCAGGTGCCGGCCAACCGCTTCGTCGCCGATTTCCTCGGCTTCGAGAACCTGCTGCCCGGCGAGGTGGCGGAGCGGCGCGGGGCCTCCACGGCGGTGTCGCTGGCCGGAGGGTGCGGGCCGGTGTGGACCGACCTCGGCGCCGGGCCGGCCGCAGGCGCCGTGATCATCGCCGCCCGGGCCGGCGACCTCGAGATCTCGCCGCGCGCCCCCGGCCAGCAGCTCCCCGCTATGACCGTGGCCGGCCAGGTGACGTCTTGCGTCTACGCCGGCGGCGGGATCGAGTACGTCGTTGACGTCGCGGGCACGCCGGTCACGGTGCGGGCCCGGGAGCCCGCGGTGATGGGCGGCGGCCCCGGCATCGGGGCCGGCCGGGAGGTGTGGGTGCGCTTCGACCCGGCCCGCACCGTCCTGATCGACGAGAACGGCCGGGGGGACTCCGATCCCGCCGGCACCAGCAGGCCGGTGAACGCCCGGCCCGCGGCAGGCGACCGGATCGTGCAACAGCCAGAGTCGACAACGGAGCGATCATGAACAGAACATCGATGGTGACGATCGGGGCCGTCATGGTCCTGGTGGCCGGGACCGCGGCGGGATGCGGGAGCAGCAGCTCCACGTCCTCGACCCCCAGCAGCAAGGGCGCGTCGGTGGCCGCCCTGGGGGGCCAGGCCGACTACAACGCGCTCGAGGCGCTCTACAAGAAGGCCATCGCCGCGGGCCAGAAAAAGGTGGTGATCTATGGCCCGTCGGCGGGCACCGACACCGCCGAGTACAGCGCGTTCGAGAAGTCGTTTCCCGAGATCACCGTCTCCGGCGTCCCGGTGGTCGGCCCCCCGATGACCGCCAAGATCAGCGCTGAGGCATCGAGCGGCAAGCACGTGGCCGACATCGCGTATACCGGCAACACCGACATGATCGCGTACGGCCAGGCCGGGTATCTCGCCCCGTTCACGCCGGTCACCCTCCCGGCAGCGGGCAAGCTGATCGCGCAGGCCGTACCGACCGGCAGCGACTTCTACGGGGTCACCGACTCGGTCTTCGGGACCGTCTACAACACCAATGAGGTCACGGCGGCCGACGTTCCCACCACGTGGCTGGACCTCGCCCAGCCCAGGTGGAAGGACAAGATCGCGGTCACCGACCCCACGGCCATCGGCGACATGGAGGACGCCTTTGCCCACCTCGCGCTCGTGCCGGCGGACACGGGCCTGATGGCTGACCTCAGGGCCAACGACGTCCAGCTGTTCCCGGCCAGCACGATCCTCGGGCCGCTGGACGCGGTCGCCCAGGGCGCCAAGCAGCTCGCCCCGGTCACGCCGTACAACTTCTACCTGGGAGCGAAGACCAGCGGTGCCCCGGTCGCTTTCCAGCTGTTCAAGTCCGACAACTACTCGGTCATCCTCTACCAGGGGCAGATCAAGGGCGCGCCCGACCCGCTGGCCTCGCAGCTGTACGAGGACTGGATGTTCACGCCCCAGGCGGCGAGCGCCATCGCCTCGGAGGGGGTCTATTCCACGGTGCTCGGAGCCACGGCGCCCAAGGGCCTGCCCGCGCTCTCCGGCATTCCGCTGTTCCCGCTGATCCCGCTCAGCGGCGTCACCGCCGCGGACAACGCCGCGATCGCGAAGGCCAAGACCTACTGGGGCTAGAGGGGTCGCGCGAAACACGGTACCTGGGGAAACATGGCCCCATGACCGTGCAGGCTCGCGCGCCGGTGCAGGCGCCCACCCGGGCACCATCGGGCGGCATCGGCGCCAGCGCCCGGCGCCCGGACGCGACGCCGAAGGTCACCGGCCAGTTCGCCTACGGCAGCGACCTGTGGATGGACGGCATGATCTGGGGCGTGACGCTGCGCAGCCCGCACCCGTACGCGAAGATCCGCTCGATCGGGATCGGCGGCGCGCTGGCCACCGGCGGGGTCTGCGCCGTGCTCACCCACGCTGACGTCCCCGGCCAGAACGCCTGCGGGCTGGAACTCGCTGACCAGCCGGTGCTGGCCGAGGGAGTGGTCCGCTACCAGGGCGAGCCGGTCGCGCTCGTTGCCGCCGACCATCCCGAGATCGCCAGGCAGGCGGCGAAGAAGATCGAGGTGGACTACGAGGTCCTGGCGCCGGTCACCGGCGCACGGCAGGCGCTCGACCCGGCCGCTCCGCGGCTGCACCCGATGGCCGACGGCAATCTGGTCCGCCATCTGAAGATCCGCAAGGGCGACCCGGCGGCAACGGCCGACGTGGTCGTCACCGGCAGCTACCGGGTCGGCATGCAGGACCAGGCGTTTCTCGGGCCCGAGGCGGGACTCGCGGTGCCGGACGGCGAGGGCGGGGTCGACCTGTACGTGGCCACCCAGTGGCTGCACGTGGACCAGAGGCAGATCTGCGCGGCCCTGGGGCTGCCGCCGGAGCAGGTCAGGCTCGTGCTGGCCGGGGTCGGCGGCGCGTTCGGCGGGCGCGAGGACCTGTCCATGCACGTGCACGCGTGCATGCTGGCGCTGCACACCGGCAAGCCGGTGAAGATGGTCTACAACCGGGCGGAATCGTTCTACGGGCACGTGCACCGCCACCCCGCGACCATGCGCTACGAGCACGGCGCGACCCGCGACGGAAGGCTGGTCTACGTCAGGGCCGAGATCTACCTGGACGGCGGCGCGTACACGTCGAGCACCCCGGCCGTGGTCGGCAACGCCGGGACCATGGGCATCGGCCCGTACCAGGTGCCCAACGTGCACGTCGACTGCTACGGCGTGTACACGAACAACCCGCCGTGCGGCGCGATGCGCGGCTTCGGCTCGGTGCAGGCCGCGTTCGGCTACGAGGCCCAGATGGACAAGCTGGCCGCGGCGCTGGGCGTGGACCCGGTCGAACTGCGCTGCCGCAACGCGATCAGCATGGGCGGCGAGGCGCCGACCGGGCAGATCGTGGACAGCCCGGCGCCGGTGGCCGAGCTGTTGCAGCGGCTGCGGGCGATGCCGCTGCCCAGCAACGGGGGTGGCCCGCCCAGCGACCTGCGTGACCTGCCCGGCGGGGTCGCCAACACCACGCACGGTGAGGGCGTGGTGCGCGGCGTCGGGTACGCGGTCGGCTACAAGAACGTGGGCTTCTCCGAGGGCTACGACGACTACTCGACCGCGCGGGTCAGGCTCGAGGTCACCGGGGGACAGCCCGTGGTCACCGTGCACACCGCCGCCGCCGAGGTCGGCCAGGGCCTGGTCACGATCGAGCAGCAGATCTGCCGCACCGAGCTTGGCGTGGACGAGGTGCTGATCAACCCGACCGATACCCAGGTCGGCTCCGCCGGGTCGACGTCAGCATCCCGGCAGACCTACGTGACCGGCGGGGCGATCAAGGCCGCCTGCGAGCGGATCCGGGACCGGGTGCTGGCGCTGGCCGAGCGCCGCCTCGGCGTGCCCGCGACCGGGCTTTCCGGCGGCTGCGTGGTATCGGCAACCGGCCGGGTCCCGCTCGCCGAGGTCATCGGGGACGACGCGATCGAGGAGACCGTCGAGTGGCGGCACCGGCAGACCCACCCGGTCGACCCAGAGACCGGCCAGGGCTTCGCGCACGTGCAGTACGCGTACGCGGCGCACCGCGCGGTGGTGGACGTCGACACCGACCTCGGCCTGGTCAAGGTCGTCGAGCTGGCCTGCACCCAGGACGTCGGAAAGGCCATGAACCCGCAGGCCGTCGAGGGCCAGATCCACGGCGGCACGGCGCAGGGCCTCGGCCTGGCGATCATGGAAGAGATCCAGGTAAGGGAGGGGCGGATCGCAAACCCCTCGTTCACCGACTACCTCATCCCGACGATCCTGGACATGCCGCCGATGCGGGTCGACGTGCTGGAGTACCCCGACCCGAACGCCCCTTACGGCCTGCGCGGCGTCGGCGAGCCGCCGACGATCTCCTCGGGCCCGGCGATCGCCGCGGCGATCCGCGCGGCGACCGGGTTCGGCTTGAGCCAGATCCCGATCAGGCCAGAGCACATCACGGAGGGCCGGTGACCGCCGGGCGCGTCGACGCGATGGCCGCCGAGGCCGACCGGATCCTGGCCGGCGCCGACGAGGCGCTGGCGGCCGGCTACCCCGGACCCCGGCCCGGCCGCCAGCCGGTGCACACGGTCTACGTTCCCGCCGACGGGTTCGGTCCCGGCCTGGCCGCGCAATGGGGACGCCAGGCGCTGAAGGCGCTGGAGGCGTTCGCCCCCGGGCCGGCCGAGTTCGGCGCGGTCATGGGCCTGCCGGCCCGCATCGCGGCCGACGTGCGGTCCCGGGTGCTGGCCAAGCTCATCGCCGAGCCGGTCGAGGACCTGCGGCTGGACTTCGAGGACGGCTACGGCCTGCGCGGCGACGACGCGGAGGACGCGGACGCACGGTGCGCGGCCGCGTGCCTGGCGGCCGAGATCGCGGCCGGCGCCGCGCCCGCGATGTGCGGGCTGCGCTGCAAGAGCCTGGAGCCGGGCACCCGCCGCCGGGCCATCCGCACGCTGGACGGGTTTGTCGGCGAGTTGCTGTCGCACGGCCCGCTGCCGGGCGGCTTCGTGGTGACGCTGCCCAAGGTCACGTCGGCCGACCAGGTCACCGCGATGGCGCGGCTGTGCGAGCGGCTGGAGCAGGCGCACGGCCTGGCGGCCGGGCAACTGGTCTTCGAGGTGCAGGTGGAGACCCCGCAGCTGATCCTCGGCGCCGACGGGACCGCGACCGTGGCCCGCTGCGTGCACGCGGGCGACGGCCGGCTCACCGGGCTGCACTACGGCACGTACGACTACAGCGCGGCGCTGGGGATCGCCGCGAGCCAGCAGAGCATGGAGCACCCGGTTGCCGACCACGCCCGGGCGGTGATGCAGGTCGCGGCGGCCGGCACCGGGGTCAGGCTCAGCGACGGATCATCGAACGTCGTGCCCGAGGGCGGCAGGGACGAGGTCGCCGGGGCCTGGGAGCGGCACGCCCGGCTGGTCAGGCGCTCCCTTGACCGGGGCTACTACCAGGGCTGGGACCTGCATCCGGCGCAGCTCGCCAGCAGGTACGCGGCCACGTTCGGCTTCTTCGCCGACGGGCTGGCCACCGCGGCCGGCCGGCTGCGGGGCTATCTGGAACGCGCCGGGGGACCGGTGCTCGAGGAGCCGGCCACCGCCCGCGCCCTGGCCGGGTTCCTGGCCAGAGCGCTCGACTGCGGCGCGGTCACCGAGCCGGAACTGCTGGCGCTGACCGGTCTGGACCGGCTTGGGCTCGATGCGCTGCGGTAGCGGGCGGCTCGTGATCCGGGCCCGCCGCGCGGTGCTGCCCGACGGCACCCGTCCCGCCGAGGTGCACATCTCGGCAGGCCGCATCGCCGAGATTGTCCCGGTCACGTCGCCGCCCGGGCCCGGCACGGTAAGCCTCGCCGACGACGAGGTGCTGCTGCCCGGGCTGGTGGACACGCACGTGCACGTCAACGAGCCAGGGCGGACCGAGTGGGAGGGGTTCGCCACCGCGACCCGCGCCGCGGCGGCCGGCGGGATCACCACGATCGTGGACATGCCGCTGAACTCGATTCCGCCGACGACAGACCCGGCTTCGCTGCGCATCAAGCGGGAGGCGGCCGCGGGACAGGTGCACGTGGACGTCGGCTTCTGGGGCGGCGCGGTGCCGGGCAGCTTCGGCTGCATGCCGGGGCTGCACCGCGACGGCGCGTTCGGCTTCAAGGTCTTCCTCCGCGATTCCGGGGTGCCCGAGTTCCCGCCCGTTGACCGGGCCGGCCTGGACGCCGCGATGCAGCAGGCCGCCGCGCTGGGCAGCGTGCTGCTCGTGCACGCCGAGGACGCCGCCGTGATCGCCGCGGCGCCGCCCCCGGCCGGGCGCAGCTATGCGTCGTACCAGGCCTCGCGCCCCCCGGCTGCCGAGCTGGCCGCGATCGCTCAGGTCATCGACGCCGCCCGGAGGACCGGAGCACGGGCGCACATCTTGCATTTGTCCGCGGCGGACGCGCTGCCGCTGCTCGAGGAGGCCCGGGGCCGCGGTGCCGCGATCACCGTGGAGACCTGCCCGCACTACCTCGCGCTGGCGGCCGAGGACATACCGGACGGCGGCACCCAGTTCAAGTGCGCCCCGCCGATCCGGGAGCGGGCCAACCGCGAGCGCCTCTGGCGGGCGCTGCGGGACGGGACCATCGACTGCGTGGTCTCCGACCATTCACCGTGCCCGCCCGCGCTGAAGCACCTGGCGGACGGCGACTTCGGCGCCGCGTGGGGCGGGATCTCGTCGGTGCAGCTGGCGCTGCCGGTGGTGTGGACCCAGGCCCGCGAGCGCGGCTTCTCGCTTGACGACGTGGCCCGGTGGATGGCCGCGCGCCCCGCCGAGATCGCCGGGCTGGCCGGCAAGGGACGGATCGCGCCGGGGTTCGACGCCGACCTGGTCGCGTTCGCGCCGGACGACGGCTTCGACGTGCGGCCGGAGCGGCTGCGGCACCGGCACAAGGTGACACCGTACGCCGGCCAGCGGCTGCGCGGAGTGGTCCGCCGAACCTGGCTCCGCGGCGCGCCCGCCGGCGGCGAGCGGCCGTCGGGCCGCCTGCTGGCCAGGGGGGAGCGCGCCAGATGACCGATTCCGTGACCACAGCCGCCCCCGACCTAGCGTCAAGGGCACTTGGCGGGAGTGTGGTCTTCGCGACCGACGAACTGTTCGCGGAAAAGGAAAACCTGATCAAACCGGAGGCGCCGGTCTTCGCCGCCGGGCAGTTCGGTAACCGCGGGAAGATCTACGACGGGTGGGAAACCCGGCGGCACCGGGCACCCGAGCACGACCACGCGATCGTCAGGCTCGGGATACCCGGCATCGTGCACGACGTGGTCGTGGACACGTCGTTCTTCCGCGGCAACTACCCGCCGCAGGTGTCGGTCGAGGCGGTCGGCGCCGACGGCTACCCGTCGCCCGGCGAGCTTGCCGCGATGCCGTGGCAGACGCTGGTCGAGCGCTCCGACGCCAGGGGCGACTCGGCGAACCGGTACCAGGTCCGCTCGCCGCTGCGGTGCACGCACGTGCGGCTGTCGATCTACCCGGACGGCGGGGTGGCGAGGCTGCGGGTGCACGGGACGCCGCTGCCCGACCCGCGGTTCCTGGCCGGCACCATCGATCTGGCGGCGCTGGAGAACGGCGGCAGCGTGGTCGGCTGCTCGGACCAGTTCTACGCGTCGGCCCGGAACCTGATCCTGCCCGGCCTGGCCGCCGGGATGGCCGGGGGCTGGGAGAACGCCCGGCGGCGCGACCCAGGCAACGACCACGTGACCGTCGCGCTGGCCGGGCCCGGAATGCTGCGCCACGTCGAGATCGACACCTCGTGGTTCGTCGGCAACGCGCCGGACCGGGTCCGGCTGCTGGCGGCGGAGGCGCCGGACGCCGGGCTGCCGCCCGATTCGGCGTGGCGGGAGGTGCTGCCGGCCACCAGGGTCCAGCCGGACACCAGGCACAGGTACCTGGTTGGCGACCACACCATCACCACCCATGTCCGCCTTGAGGTAATCCCGGACGGCGGGCTGGCCAGGCTGAGGATCTACGGTGAGCTCATCCCCGACGCGCTGGCCGAGATGCGGCGGCGCTGGCAATCCGCGCTGCCACCATCCGGAGGTGCGATTGAGCACGTTTAAATTCGGGCTGTTCGTCCCGCCGTTCGATGAGCTCGCGGACCCTAGCCGGGTCGCCGACCTGGCCGTCGTGGCGGAGGAATCCGGCTGGTCCGGGCTGTTCCTGTGGGATCACGTGCTGTCGCGGCCCGGCGTGGCCGTCTGCGACGCCTGGATCGCGATGGCAGCGGTCGCCACGGCCACCCGCGAGATCACGTTCGGCGCCATGGTCACCCCGCTGGCCCGGCGCAGGCCGTGGGTTCTGGCCCGGCAGGCGGCCGCGCTCGACCGGCTGTCCGGCGGCCGGCTCGTGCTCGGCGTCGGCCTCGGCGACGACGGCTGGAAGGAGTTCAGCTCGTTCGGCGAGGCGACCGAGCCACGGGAACGCCGGCTGCTCCTCGACGAGTCGCTCGAGGTGCTGCAGCGCCTGCTGAGCGGGGTGCACGCCGAATTCGACGGCGAGCGCCTGCACGTGCACTCCACGCCGTTCCTGCCCAGGCCGGTCCAGGACCCGGTGCCGATCTGGGTAGGGGCGCGGTGGCCGAACCGTGCGCCGCTGGCCAGGGCCGCCCGGGTCCAGGGCTGCTTCCCGATCTTCACCGGCGAGCCGCCGTTCCCGGATGCCGGCGACCTGGCCGGGGTGCGCGCCGAGCTGGCCCGGCTTGGCGCTGCGGACGGCCACGACCTGGCCGTGCGGTGCTCGCTGCGGATGCTCGGCCCGGCCGAGCGGGCCAAGGCGGTCGCCACCGCCGAGAACTGCGGGGTTACCTGGCTGCTCGAGGGCTTCGACCCGGGGCAGTCCGCGGCCGAGATCGCGGTCGCCGCCGCGGTCGGCCCGCCGCGGGCGTGATCATGCGCGCGGTCACTCGTTGCGCGGGCTGACCGTGCCGCCGCCGTTGATCGCCAGCCGTTCGGCGATCTTCTCGTTGTTGACCACGTGCATCACCGCGTTGATGAGCGCGAGGTGCGTGAACGCCTGCGGGAAGTTGCCCAGGTGCCGCCCTGACCGCGGGTCGATCTCTTCCGCGTACAGCAGCAGCGGGCTGGCATAGGACAGGACCTTCTCGCACAGGTCCCGGGCCCGGCGGTGCTCGCCGATCTCCGAAAGCGCGGACACCAGCCAGAACGAGCAGATCGTGAACGTGCCCTCCTCGCCGGACAGGCCGTCGTCGGTCTCGCTGACCTGGTAGCGGAGCACCAGGCCGTCCCTGGTCAGCTCGTCAGCGATCGCGAGCACCGTGGCCCGGATCCGCGGGTCGTCCGGCGGCAGGAACCGCAGCAGCGGCATCAGCAGCACCGACGCGTCAAGCGCCGTGGTGCCGTAGTGCTGGCAGAACACCCCGCGCTCGTCCAGCGCGTTCGCGATGATGTCGGCGTGGATCTCGTCCGCGGCCTTCTGCCACATCCGCGCGGTGTCGGCGTCCTCGCGCAGCCTGGCCAGGCGCGCCCCGCGGTCCGCGGCGACCCAGCACAGCATCTTCGACGAGGTGAAGTGCTGCGGCTCGCCGCGTACCTCCCAGATGCCGCAGTCCGGCTCGCGCCAGTGCTCGAGCGCGTGCTCCACCTGGTGCTTGGCCATCTGCCAGACCCGGTCGTCGAGCCGGTCCCGTGACCTGGTGTGCAGGTACAGGGAGTCGAGCACCACGCCCCACACGTCGTTCTGCCGCTGGTTGTGCGCGGCGTTGCCGACCCGGACCGGCCGGGCGCCCTGGTATCCCTGCAGGTGCTCGAGCACGAACTCGTCGATGTCGCACCTGCCGTCGACGCCGTAGACGATCTGGATGTCGCCGCGGTCGCGCTCGACCACGTCGGTCAGGAACGCGAAGTAGTCGCTGGCCTCCCACTCGAAACCCAGCGTGAACAGGCCCCAGAGCGCGAACGTCGCGTCCCGGATCCAGCTGTACCGGTAGTCCCAGTTGCGTTCGCCGCGCGGCGTCTCCGGCAGGGACGTGGTCGCGGCGGCCGCGATCGCGCCGGTGGGGGCGAACGTGAGGCCCTTGAGCGTGAGCGCGCTTCGGGTGAGGTACGGGCGCCACCGGTGATCGGGGAAGCTGCCCCTGGCCAGCCAGTGCTGCCAGTGGTGGGCAGTCCAGGTCATCCGCTTGGACGCCTCCTTGTAGCTCTTCGGCGGCGTCCTGCTGCCCCAGGACAGCGCCACGAACCGGGTGTCGCCCTCGCGCAGCAGGGTGCGGGCCCGCGCGCTCGGTCCCTCGAGGCCGATCCTCATGTCGGAGGTCAGCGTCAGGGCCAGGCTGTCGTGGGTCAGCCCGGGAGTGATGATTTCGCCCTGCGGCCGGATCAGGGCCTGCTGGTACCCCTGGTCGGTGTGCGTCCACCGGGCCCGGCGGCGGCCGTAGTCGAACGCGGGCTCGCAGTCCATGCTGACCTGCACCGCGCCGTCCACGCAGCGCACCAGCCGCAGCAGCATGTGATCGGCGTCGTAGTCGGTCGGCGGCCGCACGTGGCTGGTGCGCTCGGGATGCGAGTGCCGCCACGGCCCCATCACCAGGCAGTCCCTGACCACGAGCCAGCCCTCGCCGCAGTCCCAGCTGGTCTCCACGACCATCGTCCCCGGCAGGTACCTGCGGTCCGCGGGCACGGTCATGTCCTCAGGCCCGAGCCGGAACCAGCCGGCGTCCCGGTCGACGATCGCGCCGAACACGCTCGGGCAGTCCAGCCGCGGCAGGCACATCCACTCGATCGAGCCCCCGGGCGCGACCAGCGCCGTCACCTCGCAGTCGGACAGGAACGCGTACTCGGCGATCGCCGGGTACGGCGAGAACTCCCAGAGCGGGTCGGCCAGGCCGAACGCGTCGCCCCGGACATCGAGCGGTCCGGTGTCGTGCGTGGTCAAGCTGCATCACCGCCTCTGGCTCGGAACTTGATCTAGTGTTACACGGCGCCCCTCTGCGATCGATCGTGCAGTTCCTGGGCTCGCCACGGACCGGTGCGTTTGCAGGCAGAGCCGATATACCATCCCGAAATGGAACCTGGACAGGGCTATGATTTCGTCATCATCGGCGGCGGTTCCGCTGGCAGCGCCCTGGCCAGCCGGCTCTCGGCCGACCCGGCGAACCGGGTGGCCGTGCTCGAGGCCGGCCGGCCGGATTACCGGTGGGATGTGTTCATCCACATGCCGGCCGCGCTCACATTTCCGATCGGCAGCCGCTTTTACGACTGGAAGTACGAGTCCGAGCCCGAGCCGTTCCTGAACGGGCGCCGGATCTACCACGCCAGGGGCAAGGTGCTCGGCGGGTCGAGCAGCATCAACGGCATGATCTTCCAGCGCGGCAACCCGATGGACTATCAGCGCTGGGCCGCCGACCCCGGAATGGCCGCCTGGGACTACGCGCACTGCCTGCCGTACTTCAAGAAGATGGAGAATTGCCTGGCCGGCGGCGACGAGTACCGCGGAACCGAGGGCCCGCTCGTGCTCGAGCGGGGCCCGGCCACCAACCCGCTGTTCGGCGCGTTCTTCGCCGCCGCCACGCAGGCCGGGTACACGCTGACCACCGACGTGAACGGCTACCGGCAGGAGGGCTTCGCCCCGTTCGACCGCAACGTGCACCGCGGCAGGCGGCTGTCAGCGGCGCGCGCGTACCTGCACCCGGTCATGGGACGGGACAACCTGACCGTGGCCTGCCGGGTGTTCGTCACCAAGATCATTTTCCGCGGGCCCAGGGCGGTCGGGGTCGAGTTCATCAGGAACGGCAGCGTGCAGCGGATCCGCGGCAAGGAGATCATCCTTTGCGGCGGCGCCATCAACTCGCCGCAGTTGCTGCAGCTATCCGGGGTGGGCAACGCCGGCCTGCTCGGCAACCTGGGCATCGGCGTGGTCGCCGACCTGCCGGGGGTCGGCGAGAACCTGCAAGATCATCTTGAGGTCTACGTGCAGTACGCGTCGAAGCTCCCGGTCTCGGTCGCGCCGGCGCTCAAGTGGCGTAACCGGCCCGGCGTCGGGGCCAGATGGCTCTTCCTTAGAAGCGGGCCGGGCGCGACCAACCACTTCGAGGGCGGCGGTTTCGCCCGGAGCAACGACGACGTCGGGTACCCGAACCTGATGTTCCACTTCCTGCCGATCGCGATCCGCTACGACGGCTCCTCGCCCGCTGGCGGCCACGGCTACCAGGTGCACATCGGGCCGATGTACTCCGATTCCCGCGGCTCGGTGCAGATCACCTCGACCGACCCGGCGGTGCACCCCGCGCTGCGGTTCAACTACCTGTCCACGGCGACCGACCGGCGGGAATGGGTCGAGGCGATCGGCGTCGCCCGCAAGATCCTCAACCAGCCCGCGTTCGAGGACTACAACGGCGGCGAGCTGTCGCCAGGGCCCGAGGTCGCGACCGAGCAGCAGATCCTGGACTGGGTCCGCAGGGACGCCGAGACCGCGCTGCACCCGTCCTGCACCTGCAAGATGGGCACCGGCGGGCAGTCGGTCGTGGATCCGGCGACGATGCGCGTGCACGGCCTCGAGGGGCTGCGGGTGGTGGACGCGTCGGTGATGCCGTACGTCACCAACGGCAACATCTACGCCCCGGTGATGATGATCGCCGAGAAGGCCGCCGACCTGATCCTCGGCAACACGCCGCTGCCGCCGTCGGACGCCCCGTTCTACCGGCACCGTCCCGCGCAGCCGCCCGGGCCCTGATCCGGCGCGGCGCGCTTCAGCCGGCACCAGCACGCTCAGCTGGCCTTTGCCGGCAGCGGAGCAAGGTCGAGCACCTGCCGCACCGGCTCGGCCAGGGAGGTACGCCGCCGCGCCCGCCACACGGTGCCGGGGCCGACCCCGGGCACCGCCTGCCCGTCCTGGATGGCGTCCCCGTGTTCCAGCAGGTCGTCGGCCAGGTTCTTCAGTTCGCCCGCCAGCCAGCCGGGCTCCGCGTAGGCCCGGCACTGCACGTCGGGCAGGCCGAGCGGGGCCAGGCCCATGGTGTCCATCAGCACCGCCCCGGCCCCGGCTCCCTGGATCCGGAACATCCGCACGTTGACGAGCACGTCGCGGGTGTGCTCGAGCACCTGCCGCGGCTCGGCCAGGTAGCCCGCTGGCGTCCAGAGCACCGCCGCAGGCCGGGTGGCCCGCACGATCCCGGTGATCACCGGCAGCAGCGTGCCGAGCCGGTGCTCGCGGGGCAGCGTGCGGCCCATCAACTCGCCGACGTAGACGGCCGACCCGACGCCCGCGACCGCCTCGGCCGCGGACGGCCAGGTCCAGGTCTGGGTCAGCGCGGCGGCGAGCGACCCGGCGTCCGGCGGCTCGGCACACGGCATCACCACCGACAGCGCCGGGCCGGTGTGGCCGGCCGTGGTCACCACGTGCTGGGGATCGGCCAGCATCCAGCCCTCCCCGGTCGGCGTGGCCTCGACCCGCGCGGGCAGCGCCCATCCCTTGACCGACAGTTCCGGACGCTGGCCGTGATACAGCAGGATCACCGCGTAGGTTCCCCCCGAGCCCCCCTGCTCGGGCGGCGTTTGCGGCGTGCCGCCCAAGCCCCTATGCTCGGCGGACGTTTGCGGCGTGCCGCCCGAGCCCCCCGGCTCACCCGACGTCTGCGGCCTGCCGCCCGAGCCCCCCGGCTCACCGGACGTTTGCCGCGAATTACCAGAATTGTCGTGTAGCGGGTTCATAGGTGCATTCTGCCCGCAATCAGTGATCGCGGCAGGCCGTTCGCCCCGGTTGCGGGCGTGATCATGCAGACTGGGCGGATGCTGCCTGTTCACGACCTCAGAGACCCGCGTGGGTTGCGGACCGACGCGCCGCTGCTCGACGCCTGGCTGACGTTCACCGACCGGGTGGAAGCCGGCGGCCTGACGCCGATGATCACGCCCGGGCACAAGCAGCGCCGCGATCTTGTCGGGTCGGTGGTCGCGGGCGACGCGCCGCTGTACGGGGCGCTGGACACGATCAAGCACGCGGACGTGCTGCGGGTGGACGGCGAGGCGCGGGCGGCCAGGCTGTGGGGGGCCGACTGGTGCCGGTTCGCCGTCGCCGGCTCCACGCACGGCAACCAGACACTCGCGCTCGCCGTCGGCTCGCCCGGCCAGGAGGTCATCATCACCCGGATCCTGCACCGGTCCCTGCTGCTCGGGCTGGTCCTTGCCGGGCTGCGCCCGGTGTGGGTGCGGCCGGAGATGGATCCGGGGTCCGGGCTGCCCGCCGCGGTCGCCGTGGACACCGTGCGCGCGGCACTGGCCGCGCACCCGGCCGCCTGCGCGGTCTTCCTTGGCGATCCCTCGTACGTGGGAACCATCGGCGACCTGGCGGGCCACGCGGCCGCCGCGCACGAGGCCGGGGTCCCGCTGATCGTGGACGCCGCCTGGGCCGCGCACCTCGGCTTCCACCCCGACCTCCCGCTGCACGCGATCGGCGCCGGCGCGGACGCGATGGTGACCAGCGCGCACAAGGCACTGCCGGCCTACACGCAGGCCGCTCTGGTGCTGGCCAGGACAGAGCGGCTGGACCCGGCACGGCTGGACCGGGCGTTCGACGCCACGCACACCACCAGCCCGGCCGGCTCGATCATGGCGAGCACCGACGCGGCGCGGGCGCTGCTGGCGCGAGATGGCAAGGACCTGTGCGCCCGGCTGCTGCGCGGCGTGACCGCGGCCCGCCGCCGGCTGCGGCAGGTCCCGGGGCTCGACGTCCTCGACGGGCCCGGCGTGGATCCGACCAAGCTGGTTGTGCTGCTGGCCGGGACCGGCGCACACGGCGCGGCCATCGAGGCGGACCTGAGCGCGGCCGGTATGCCGGTGGAGATGGCCGACCGCGACACCGTGGTCCCGATCGTCACGCTCGCCGACGACGAGGATCAGATCGCCGCGTTCGCCGATGTCCTCGCCGCATCGGTGCAGCGGCATCGCGGCGCGCCACGGCGCCCGGCCGCGGGCGCGGCGTGGACGGTGGTCCCGGAAACGGTGCTCGCGCCGCGGGAGGCGTTCTTCGCCCCGAACGAGACCGTTCCCGCCGACGCCGCCGTCGGCCGGGTCAGCGCCGAACTGATCGCGCCCTACCCACCCGGCGTCCCGGTGCTCGCGCCCGGAGAGCTGATCACCTCTGCCGCCCTCGACGCGCTCCGCGAGGTGCACGCCGACGGCGGCCGGATCGCGTATGCCGCGGATCCGACGCTCGCCACGCTCCAGGTCATCAGCACCTAAACCAGCCAGTGGCCCTATTCGGCCGCCCACGGGAGCGGGCGGGTCATGACCATCATCGGCACGCCGGGACCGGCATAGTCGTCGGCCTGCCGGACGTCGAAGCCGAGCCGCCGGTGGAACCCGACGGACCCGGTGTTGGCCACGCTGGTGATCGCCTTGAGCCGGTCCGCTCCGTGCGCGGCCACGGCGACGGCGAACGCCCGGTACAGGGCCTCGCCGCAGCCCGCGCCGCGCGCCGAATCGCGCACCGCGACCGCGTGGATGTAGCCGAGCCGCCGCGGCGCGGGGAACCCGATCAGGTAACCGGCGATCCGGCCGTCCGAGCCGCGCATGGTCAGGCAGGTGTCGCCGAACTCCTGGACGAACACCTGCTGGTGCAGGTGGCGCATGTCGCGGCCGCCCCAGAACCGGTCGAGCTCGGCCAGCACCGCGGCCAGGTCGGGCAGGGTCATCGGCTCGATCACTGTCTCCATGGCCGACCATCCTGCGGGCCGCAGCAGGCTCGCCACAACTCGGTATGGCGCCGGCGCTCTGCGAGAATCGTGGGCGGCGCCGAGCCGAGCCAGGGAGGCGGGCATGTCGTTTGCGATGAGCGTTGCCGAGCGGGAGCACTTCCTCGCCGGGGTGCACGTCGGGGTGCTGAGCGTCGCCGTGAAGGGGCAGGGGGAGGCGGGCGGGTCCGAGCGAGCGCCGCTCGCCGCGCCGGTCTGGTACGACTACCGGCCCGGCGGCCGGGTCAGCGTGATCACCGGCCGTTCGTCGCGCAAGGGCGTGGCGCTGGCCGCGGCCGGCCGGATGAGCCTCTGCGCCCAGGACGAGAACCCGCCGTACCGGTACGTCACCGTTGAGGGGCCGGTCGAGATCGAGGAGCTCGATCCCGCGGAGCGGCTGGCCATGGCCCGCCGCTACCTCGGCGACGAGGGCGGCGAGCAGTATGTGGCCAGTAATCCCGACCCGGCCAGCGAGAACGTGATGATCCGGATGCGCCCGGAACACTGGCTGACCGTCGACTACGGAAAGCGGCCGCTCTAGCGGTTCGGAAACGTCCGGTGCCTGCCGGACAAAACCACATCGCTATTTGCCGCCATGGGCGTGCGATGCTGAGGGGATGGTGGGTGGGCACGGGGTGTGGGTGCGGTTTGATGAGGGGCTGTGGTTCTTCCTCGTGCCGCGTAACCGGGGCACGGCGGGGGTTGAGGTTGGCTACGACGGGACGTCGACCGTGGGGCACCTGGTCGAGTCGCTCGGGGTGCCGCTGACCGAGGTCGGCGCGATCGCGGTCAACGGCCGTCCGGCCCCGGCCTCGGCCCGGCCCGGCGACGGGGACGTGGTGGAGGTCGGACCGGTGACCAGGCCGCAGCGGGTGCCCGGCGGGCCGCTCCGGTTCCTGCTCGACGTGCACCTGGGCACCCTGGCCAGGAGGTTGCGGCTGCTCGGCGTCGACACGGGCTACTCCAACGATGCCGACGACGACCAGTTGATCGCGCAGGCCAACGAGCAGGACCGGGTGCTGCTGACCCAGGACCGCGGCCTGCTGCGTCGCCGGAGCCTGCGCCGCGGCGGCTACGTCCGCGGCGCGAGCCCCGACGAGCAGCTCTCAGACGTGCTGGACCGGTTCGCGCCGCCGCTGGCCCCGTGGACCATCTGCACCGCGTGCAACGGCCGGCTGGCCGCGGTGCCCAAGACCGACGTCGAGCAGGATCTGCAGCCGGGCACCCGCCGGACGTACACGGTGTTCGCGCGCTGCGCGGACTGCGGCCGCGTCTACTGGCGCGGAGCGCACAGCCGGCGGCTCGAGGGCATCGTCGACGCGGCGACGCGAACCTCAGCGGCTCAGCAAAGCCGTTGAGCTTCGGCGGCCCGCGCGGCCGCCTCGTCGGCGAGCCGCGCGGCGCGGGCGGGCCGGCCGTCGTCCGGCCCGTCGGCCAGGTTGATGCCGACCAGGACGGCCGCGGCCCTGG
>JASHOI010000343.1 GCA_030041195.1 Streptosporangiaceae bacterium
CGCTGCAGATCGCCGCGCTGGGGCTGCTCGCGCTGTGCTCCCTGCTCGGCGAGGGCGCCGCCGGCAGCTGGAGCGCCGTCTACCTGCGGGACAACCTGGGCACGTCGGCAGCGTTCGCCGCGCTCGGCTACGCGGCGTTCTCGGTCACGATGTCGGCCGGGCGGCTGACCGGTGACCGGCTGGCAGCCCGGTTCGGCCCGGGCCGGCTAGTCAGCGGGTGCGGCCTCGTCGCCGGGCTGGGTCTGGCCAGCGCGCTGATCAGCCGCAGCCCGGCCCTGGCGCTGGTCGGGTTCGCGCTGTTCGGCGCCGGGCTTTCCAGCACGTTCCCGCAGTTGGTCTCCGCGGCGGGCAACACCCGGACGCCGCGTTCCGGCACCGGAATAGCCCGGGTGGCCGGCGCGGGGTACCTCGGCGTGCTTGTGGGGCCGGTGGTGATCGGGAGCTGCGCGGGCCTGGTGGGGCTGCGGCTGGCGCTCGGCATCCCGGTGATCCTCATGGTGGTCATAGCCGCCGCCGGCCGGATCGTCGTCGGGCCGCGCCGGGGCGGGCCCGCAGCCCGGCAGAGCCCTATTTAGCCCGGGCCGGGCGCAGCTCGGAGATCGCGTGGACGAGCAGGTTCAGGCCGAATTCGAAGTCGGTGTCGTGGTCGCGGTGCATGATCTCCGCTGACATGCTCGTGACCTGCGGGAATTCGGCCGGATTCAGCCCGACCGGCCGGTCCGCTTCCAGCACGGCCTGATCGTGCCCCAACGGCCGCTGCGGCACCAGGCCGGGAGCCACACCCACCTCACGCAGCAGCGAGCCCACGATGTAGCCGATGAACATGCGCACCACCCGCACCGCGTCCTCATCGCTGAAACCCGCACTCCGCAGCAGGGTGAGCGCGTGCTCCATCGGCCGCAGTTCGGCGGCTGAGGTGGCGGGCCGGCTGACCGTGACCAGCGCACACCTGGGAAAGGCCCGCAGTGCGTGCCGGAAGGCGCGCGCCTGGGTGCGTACCTGGTCCTCCCAGCTCGCGTCGGGATCGACGGTGAAGTCGATGCCGGACATCACCCGCTCGGCCACGCCGTCAAGCAACGCGGATTTGCTTGGCACGTAGTTGTAGAGGGCCATGACACCGGAACCGAGCTGCGCGGCAATGCGGCGCATCGATACCGCGTCAACGCCTTCTCGTTCGATGAGCTCCACGGCGGCCGAGATGATCCGCTCCCGGGTCAGCTGCATAGGGCAAACGTACCCCCGATTAGTCCGAGATGATCCTCCGAGTCCTGGGGCGGGCAACTCGGGCAGGGGGTTTGGTCCCCGGGCCGGCAGCCGGAGTAGCGGTCCGGCATCCCGGGCAGGCTGTTCGCGCCCCCGAATTGGCCAGTCATCGGCGCTTCGGAATGGACGGGACTTCCTTAAGTAAAGGCGCCTTCTTGCCACTACTTTGCCGCACAATGCCTTTCGCCTGGTCTTAAAGCAAGCCAGCAACGGGCACAGAATGGCATCGAGTGGATTTCGTCATCGGGGGAAGCCATTAACATTTACGTCAGCCGCCAGGCGCGCTCCGAGCACGGCCGCGATATCCCACGGCGCCGGCCCGGGGTGCCGGCCCGGCGCGCCCTTGCGATCACCGTGGGCAAGGCGGCCCGCGGCACGGTCCGCAGGCTCGGCCGCGGCAACGGCACCGCGATTCCCGGAATGGCCGCGCTGGCCATCGACGCACGGCTGCTGTCCGGGCTGGCCAGCCAGATCGGCCAGGGTGCGGTGATCGTGACCGGAACCAACGGGAAGGGCACGACCTGCCGCATGCTCGCCGGGGTTATGCGCGCGTCGGGCCTGCGCCCGATCACAAACCAGGAGGGGGCGAATCAGCCCGGGGGCCTGGCGACGACGCTGCTGGCCCACGCCAGCCGGGCGGGCCACCTGCGCGCCGATGACCGTGCCGTCGGGCTGTTTGAGGTGGATGAGGGGTCGCTGCCGGAGATTCTGGCTCAGGTCAGCCCGACAACCCTGGTATTCACCAATGTCTTCCGCGATCAGATGGACCGCTATCTCGACCTGGATTACCTCACCCGCCGCTGGCAGCGATGCCTGCGGTCGCTGCCCGCGGCCACCACGCTGGTGCTCAACGCGGACGATCCCCGCCTCGCCTACCTGGCGGCCGATCTTCCGAACCCGAGGGTCTTCTACGGCCTGGACGACACCGGGCAGAGCCGCGGCAGCGTCGACCACACCTCGGACTTCCCGCGCTGCCCGCGCTGCACCGGCGAGCTGGGCTACGGCTGCGTGTTCTACGCCCACCTTGGCCACTGGAGCTGTGCGCACTGTGGCCTGGCCCGCCCGGCACCGCAGGTGCGCGCCGCCAAGGTCGACCTCATCGGCCCGGAATCCTCGCGGCTTCAGATCGTTACGCCGGCCGGCGAGGCGGTGCTCGAAATTCCGCTGCCAGGGCTGTATAACGCCTACAACGCGGTCGCCGCAGGCGCTGCGGCGACCGCGGGCCAGCTTCCCGGTGGCGCGCTGTCAGCGGTCGCGGAGATGACGCCCGGCCTCTTCCGCATGGAACGGGTGACGGTCGGCGGCCGCGAGGTGCGCCTGGCGCTGGCCCGCAATCCCAATGCCTATACCGAGGTGCTGCGCGTCCTGCTCCGCGACGGGCGGCCCAAGCACGTGCTGCTCGGGCTCAACGACCGGCCGGAGGAGCCGGACGTCTCCTGGATCTGGGACGTCGACTTCGAGTCGCTGTGCGGGCTCGTGCCGTCGCCGGTACTGTCCGGCAACCGGGCCTGCGACCTGGCGGTGCGGCTCAAGTACGCCGGGTGGACCGACGCCGGGGCCGAGATCACGGTGCATCCGGATCCGGCCGGCGGCCTGCGGCTCGCCCTCGACCGCACCCCGGAAGGCCAGCCGCTGTGGGTCGTGGGCACCTACCAGGTGCTGTGGCAGCTGCGGGACTGGCTGCGCCGCCAGGGCCTGGTGGCCGCGCTGTGGGAGAGCTAGTGATGACGGCCCGCACGCTCACGGTCGGCTGGCTGTACCCCGAGATCATGAGCGGCTACGGCGACCGCGGGAACCTCGCCGCGATCGTGAAGCGCTGCGGCTGGCGGGGCATCGCCACCGACGTGCGGGAGCTGCGCCTCGGCGACCGCGTCGATCCCGCCGAGATGGACCTGTTCATGATCGGCAGCGGCGGGGAGTTCCACCAGCGGCTGATCGCCACGGACCTGGCCGACGTCAAGGGCCCCGGCATCTGCGAGGCGGTCGGCCAGGGAGCCGCGCTGCTCGCGGTCGGCGCGGGCTACGAGCTGCTCGGTCGCTTCTACCAGCCCAGCCGGGGTGTGGAGCTGCCCGGGGCCCGGCTGTTCGACACCTGGACGATCCAGCAGGGCGCCGACCTCGCCGCGGCATCGTGCACCCTCGCCGAGGCCAGGGCGGGCCGGGTGATCGGCGACCTTCTGGTCCGCTGGGACGGTGCCGGCCCGGGCGTGCCCCCCGGGCCCGATAGTGAGCTGCTCGTCGGCTTCGAGAACCACAGCGCCCGCACCTATCTCGGGCCGGCGGCGCACGCGCTCGGCCAGGTCATCGCCGGGCAGGGCAACAACGGCGATGGGCGCGAGGGCGTCCGCCTCGGCAACGCGATCGGAACCTACCTGCGCGGCCCGTGCCTGCCGCGGAACCCGGCGCTCGCCGACTTCCTCATCCGAGCGGCGTTGCAGCGTCGCTACGCGGAGGCCGAGCTCGCCGCGCTGCCCGACCAGCTCGAGCACGCCGCCCGCGGCACGGCACTGCGGCAGCTGCGGCCGACGCCACAGGCCGCGGGGTTACCCGGACCGCTTCGGACCGGCCCGAACGGGTGCCTCGTAGGGTAGGGGCATGGACGAGAAGGAGATCCTCAGCCACATCGACGAGCTCATCAAGACCGAGCACGAGCTGCGCGCCAAGCTGGCGGCGGGAGAGCTGTCCGGCACCGAGGAGCGCGCCAGGCTGAAAGAGGCCGAGGAAGCCCTGGACCAGTGCTGGGACCTGCTGCGCCAGCGCCGTGCCCGGAGCGAGTTCAACGAGGATCCTGGCGAGACGACGGCCCGGCCCGCCTCCGAGGTCGAGGGATACCTGCAGTAGCGGCCTCCGCCGTGCCCGCCGGGTCCGCCTGCTCAGTAGGCTGACAGACGTGCGTATCGCAAGGTTTGCCCATGGCGGCGATGTCGGCTACGGGATCGTGGAGGACGTCCAGCAGGACGGTGCCGCGGGCACCGTTACCGGCGCAGACGCCGAGGGTCTCGTCGTAGCCGAGTTGCTGGGACATCCGTTCGGGATCGGGGACGAGGCCGTCCGGCTCACCGGGACCCGCTATCCGCTGGCCGACGTGCGGCTGCTCGCTCCCGTGCTGCCGAGCAAGGTGGTCGCGATCGGCAGGAACTATGCCGAGCACGCGGCCGAACTGGGCAATGAGATACCGGACGACCCGATTATCTTCCTGAAGCCGTCGACGGCGGTGATCGGGCCGCGGGACCCGATCATCTACCCGACCCGGCTGTCCGAGCGGGTCGATTTCGAGGGCGAGCTCGCCGTCGTCATCGGCAGGCTCTGCCGCGCGGTGCCGCCGGAGCGGGTCCCCGACGTCATCTTCGGCTACACCTGCGCCAACGACGTCACCGCGCGTGACCTGCAGGCCAAGGACGGGCAGTGGGCCAGGGCCAAGGGCTTCGACACGTTCTGCCCGCTCGGGCCGTGGATCGAGACCGATGTCGACCCGGCCGATCTGGAGCTGACCACGATCGTGAACGGCGAGATCCGGCAGAACTCGCGAACCTCGCTGCTGCTGCACGACGTGACCGCGCTGATCACGTACGTAAGCGCGGTGATGACGCTGCTGCCCGGCGACGTGCTGCTGACCGGGACCCCGGCCGGCGTCGGCCCGCTGAAGGACGGCGACGAGGTGTCGGTGACGATCGAAGGCATCGGCACGCTGACCAACGGGGTCACCAGTGACTGACGCTGCCTCCGGAGGCGCGGCCGCCGGCGGGACCCCGGTGCGGGTCAGGTTCGCACCGTCCCCCAGCGGGGACCTGCACGTCGGCAACATCCGCACCGCGTTGTTCGACTGGGCGTTCGCCCGGCACACCGGCGGGGTGTTCGTGCTGCGGATCGAGGACACCGACCAGTCCCGGGTGACTCCCGCCTACATCGAGTCCGCGCTGGAGACGCTGCGCTGGCTGAGCCTGTACTGGGACGAGGGGCCCGAGGTCGGCGGACCGTACGGCCCGTACCTGCAGAGCCAGCGGATGGACATCTACGCGGACTGGCTGGCGAAGTTCCTCGAGTCCGGGCACGCCTACTACTGCTGGTGCTCGCCCGAGGAGCTCGCTGCGCGCCGCAACGCGGCACGGGCCGGCGGCGGCGGCCCGACCGGCTACGACGGGCACTGCCGGGTGCTGACGCCCGATCAGGTGGAGGCGTACCGGGCCGAGGGCAGGAAGCCCGTGGTGCGGATGCGCATGCCGGCCGGCTCGACCACGTTCACCGACCTGGTGCGTGGCGAGATCACGATCGACAACGCCAACGTGCCCGACTTCGTGCTGGCGCGGTCGGACGGCAGCCCGCTCTACACGCTGGCGGTGGCCGTCGACGACGTGCTGATGAAGATCACGCACATCGTCCGCGGCGACGACCTGCTGTCCTCGACGCCGCGGCAGCTCGCCGTCTACCGCGCGATGGGCGTCCCCGAGCCGGAGTTCCCGGTGTTCGCGCACCTGCCGTTCGTGCTCGGGCTCGAGGGCCAGAAGCTGGGCAAGCGCTACGGCGCCGCGTCGATCACCTACTACCGGGACGAGGGGTTCCTGCCGGAGGCGCTCGACAACTACCTGGCGCTGCTGGGCTGGTCACCGGGGGACAACCGGGAATTGTTCACGCTCGACGAGATGGCGGCCGAGTTCGACCTGTCGCGGGTGAACAAGAACGCCGCCCGGTTCGATGTGCACAAGCTCGAGGCGATCAACGGCGACAAGATCCGGGGTCTGGATCCGGCCGACTTCGTGCAGCGGATCATCCCGTTCCTCGGGAAGGCCCGGCTGATAGAGGATCCGCCCAGCGGCGAGCAGCTTGCCGTGATCACGGCCGCCGCCCCGCTGATCCAGGAGCGGATCTCGAAGCTGACCGAGGCGCCGGACATGCTGCGCTTTCTGCTCGTGGATGAGCCCGAGTTCGCCGTCGACCCGGACGACGCCGCCCGCGCACTCGGACCCGACGCGGTGCCCGTTCTCGAGGCGGCGCACAGCGTTCTGGCCGGGCTTCAGCCTTGGACCGCCGACGCGATCAGGGATGCGCTGCAGGCCGCGCTCGTCGATGGCCTCGGGCTGAAGCCCAGGGCCGCGTTCGGCGGGGCGGTGCGGGTCGCGGTCACCGGGCGGCGGGTCGGGCCGCCGCTGTTCGAGTCCATCGAGCTGCTCGGCCGGGACCGGACGCTCGCCCGGCTGGCCGCGGCGGCCGGGGCTGCCGGCTAGGCGCCGCGACGCCCGGCGGAGCCGGATCTCTTTGGCCGCGGTGTCCGCGCTTCGGCTACACTGCACAGGCGCGCCCGGACTGCACGGGCGCGGCCGGGCCGCGCAGGCCCGATCCCATGGGGTATGGGGTAATTGGCAGCCCGACGGGTTCTGGCCCCGTTAGTCTAGGTTCGAGTCCTGGTACCCCAGCGAGAGCGTACAAAAGCGCGGATGCCGCAGGAGCGGCATCCGCGTTCGTGTTCCCCGGGGGGGCGAGGCGTGTTCCTGGGTTTGGGCGAGGCGCTTAGATCCAGCGACGGCGGCGGGAGCGGCCTGGCTCGAGGTGGAACAGCCTCAGGATCACCAGCAGGACGATCGAGCCGACGATCGACCAGATGATGCCCGTGAGGTGGAACGAGTTCACCGACAACGTGTGGTATTCGACCAGGGTCGAGATGAACCCGCCCATGAACGAGCCAGCGATGCCGAGGAGGATGGTGCCAATCAGCCCGATGGGGTCACGACCGGGCACCAGGAGGCGCGCGATGGCGCCCGCGATGAGACCGATGATCAGCAGAACGATAATGAATGCCAACATGGGGGTGTTAACTACCCCGCTACGCCGAAACATGCAATTGATCTTGATATAAGCGTGGCGTGTTCGGCCCCGGCCGTCACGCGTGTTTAATGCTGCTACTGGTGTGATCTGAGGGGCCCTGCCCGGACGGTTTGGCCGGGTTCGGCTGGCCTGGTGCTGCGGCACTGTGGCGTTTGGCGCGGCTCGGCGAGGTACGGTAGCCTTAGTGCCCGGCCGGGGCTGGAGGTCCTGGCCAGATTCTGCTCACGGCTCACCGCAGGCCGTAGGCCCTGCGGTGCACGTGGTACCTGGCCCCGTCGTCTAGCGGCCCAGGACGCCGCCCTCTCAAGGCGGTAGCGCCGGTTCAAATCCGGTCGGGGCTACGAGTGAAGTAGCAAGTCAAGGGCCTGATCGCTGATCGCGGCGGTTGGGCCTTGATCATGTCCGTCGCCAGGCGTCACCTGGTGGCGGCAGGCGGCTAAGTTAGTGCGCGCCGCCGGACAGAGTCCTGGCATGTCAGCCGCGACGCTGCGC
>JASHOI010000344.1 GCA_030041195.1 Streptosporangiaceae bacterium
CCGCCCTCTCAAGGCGGTAGCGCCGGTTCAAATCCGGTCGGGGCTACGAGTGAAGTAGCAAGTCAAGGGCCTGATCGCTGATCGCGGCGGTTGGGCCTTGATCATGTCCGTCGCCAGGCGTCACCTGGTGGCGGCAGGCGGCTAAGTTAGTGCGCGCCGCCGGACAGAGTCCTGGCATGTCAGCCGCGACGCTGCGCTGCCGTGCGATGCGGCCAGGAACGCCATCTCCCTTGGCCGTGCACGGCATCTCCACCACTGCAACCGCGTCGGTGTCACGCTCGCCTAGTGCGACGAAGGATTTCCGGCCGGGCAAGGCCGGCACGAGGAAGGGTGGATTCGGGGTCGATGCGTCCCCGCATGAGCCGCGTTTCAGGTGTCGGTGCCGAAGCCGTGGTGGACGAAGAACAGCCCCCTGGGTCGTAGCGTTCTTTCACCTGCAGGAGGAACTGGCGCCGGTACGCGGCTGGCGTCATCCCGACCCGTGTGGTGAACAGCCGGCGGAACGAGGCAGGGTCGGTGTAGCCGACGTGGCGCATGGCGCTGGTGACGGTGTGATCGGGTGATTCGAGCAGGCGTTTTGCGGCGTCCACTCTCGTCTGCTGGAGGAAGGTCAGCGGGGATTGCCCGGTTTCGCTGCGGAAGCGGCGCAGCATCGTGCGGGTGCTGACGTGAAACGCCCGGGCGAGGGCGGCGAGGTCGTAGGGCTGCGCGAGCTGTTCGGCTAGCCACCGCTTGACCGGTTGTGCGAACGTACCGGTGCTGGGCTCGAGGAGTGTGTGGTCGACATAGGCCGCTTGGCTGTTGCGGTTGTCCGCGACGAGCGAGAGGCGTGCGACCTGGCGGGCGAGAGCATCGTCGGCGTGGGTCCGTATGATCTGCAGCGCGAGGTCGTGGACGGCGTTGAACGCCGCGGTTGTGGTAACTGCGCCATCGGACGCGATCATCAGGTCGGCGTCGACGGTGGCCTGCCTGTACCGGCGCTTGAGCTGTTCGGCAAACAGCCACGAGGTCGTGGCCCGCCGCCCGTCGAGCAGGCCGGCCTCGCCTAGGAGGAACGCTCCGATACACACCGAGGCGACCGGGATGCCGCGGGCCGCCGCCGATGCGACGTAGGTGATCTCGGGGCGCCACTGCCCGAGTGCCCGGCCGATGTCGCGCGGCGATCGAAGCTCGAAGCCGGGGACGACCAGAGCGTCGAAGCCCTCATGCCAGCGCACCGCTCGCAACGCGACGCCGCCGGCGGCGACGATCTCAGAATTCTCGCGCGCCGCCACGGTGACCCGGAACAGGTCGTCGGGCACGCCGCGAACCGCGGCCGCGATCCGGTTGGCGAACAGGAGCAGGTCGACGATCCCGAAGACCTCGGTCCCGAGGCAGCCGTCGTACGCCAGGACACCGACATGAGCCGACGATGTGGAAGGCAGCATATGGCGAGATTAGCTGCTGGTTATGGCGATCTTGGCTCTCGCTATCTCGGGAGCTGGGCGGCACGCTGAGGGCTTAAAGGCCGTGGCCTCCACGACGGTCGGCTGCGGCGGCGCGCAGGAGGACGACGCATGCCCGCTCTCATCGATGACGACCTGGCGGACTTCGCTGCACGAGAGGTGACGCTGGAGAGGCTGACCAAACGCGTCTATGTCGCGGGGTCCGGTCCCGCGGTGATCGTCATGGCCGAGATGCCCGGCATTAGCCCTCACGTCGCCCGGTTCGCCCGCTGGGTGCGGGACGCACAATGCACCGTTTATATGCCGTCGTTGTTCGGCCGCGACGGCGTGGTACCCAGCGCGGACGAAGGAGCGAAGATCTTCCAGCGGACGTGTGTGAGCGCCGAGTTCCGCGCCCTGGGCGGCGGAGCGTCTAGCCCAGTGGCGAGCTGGCTTCGAGCGCTGGCGCGGCTTGCCCACGATGAGTGCGGCGGACCCGGCGTCGGAGCCATCGGGATGTGCTTCACCGGCAACTTCGCACTCACGATGATGCTCGAGCCGTCCATGCTCGCCCCCGTGCTGTGCCAGCCCTCTCTCCCCCTTGACGACCCCGCCGGCCTGGAAATCTCCACCGACGAGCTGGCCGCCGTCCGGGCGAGGCTTGACCGTGAAGGCCTTGACGTGCTGGCCTACCGGTTCGAGGGCGACCGGTTCTGCACAGCCCAGCGATTTGCAGCCTACGCCGAAGCGCTCGGCGGCCGCTTCCTCGGCCGAGTGCTCCCCGACAATGCCGCCGGCGCTGACACGCCACCGTTCTTCTCTCGCTACGTCACCTGTCCGCATAGCGTCGTGACCGTTCACCTCATCGACGAAGCGGGCCAGCCCACGATCGCGGCCCGCGACGAGATCCTGGCATTCTTCGCTACGGGCCTGCGCGACCAGCACGAGGGGCCCTTTACTCCGCTGGGCCGATGACCGTGGCCCGGTTGGTTACTGCCTGCAGTCGCGGCGGGTCCGCTGGAGGCGGCGCCCATCGGTGACTACCGGTCCATGACGACACGCACGGGGAAGGCGCCCAGCAGACTGCCACCGGACTGTGATACGCGTCCGGCACGGCATCAAGGTCGGCGGGGGCCGCATCGTGTCCCGGCGGCGGCCGACGTAACCTACACATGTAGTTCGGCGCCGTCGCTGGACAAGCCCGCCCGGGCGCCTGCAGCCGCTGTTTGCCGAGTTGGGTCGCTGGTCCTGATTACCTGGCCGGAATCTTCCCTGGGAGCCGGCGGGATGGTCGCTGGCTGCCGCGGGGGAGGACGGCCGCTCCGATCGCGCCGGAGTACTCGCCGAGTTCGGCGGCCGCTATTGAGGGTTTCCACTGGTAGGGACCGGGCCTGGTGAGCGCCCGGTCGATTCCTGGCCGAAGTAGCGGCAGGTAGCGGGCGGCGCTTCCGCCTACGATGACGCGGGCGGGGCGCCAGACGGTGGTCAGGATCGCGAGGCCGGTGCCGACGTGTTCGGCGTAGCGGTCGAAGATTTTGCGGCTCCTCTGGTCGTCGGCTGTGGCGGCGGCGGCCAGGTCGTCGGTGGCGTGGCCGGTGGCGGTGTCCAGGGCGGTGCGGGAGGCGAGCTGTTCCCAGCAGGTGGCCAGTCCGCAGTAGCAGGGCGCCGGGGGGCCCGGGATGGGGATGTGGCCGGCCTCAGGATGGACGCCGTCGCTGCCGCGATAGGGAGCGCCATCGCGCAGCAGTGCGACGCCGATACCGGTCCCGAGGGTGATGGTTAGCAACGCTGTACTGTGCAGCCCGGCGCCGCAGGTGTTCTCCCCGATAGCAACGGCCACAGCGTCGTTGTCGATGACGCAGGGCACGCCGAGGCGGTCGGTAATCAACTGGGCTAGCGGAAGATGGCTGTAGGCGGGGAGGGTGGCATCGTTGCGGATGACGCCGTCGGGGTCGACCGGGCCGCTGGCGCCGATGCCGACTGCTTCCAGGCTCGCTTGGCGGGCAGCTTCCTGGATGAGAGTGGCAAGACCGGTGATGAGCTGGCTGACGTCTGTGTCCGGGTCGTGGCGTGTCGGCACGCTGATCCGTGAGCGCACTCTCCCGGCGTGGTCGAGGGCGACGATCCGGGTTCCGGTGCCGCCGAGATCGATCCCGACGGTTACAGCCGGGCTTCCAGCGGAGGTGCGGCTGGTCACAGGGTGGTCGTGACTTTCTGGCCGTAGGCGAAGGCGCCGGGCTGGATGCCGCGGGCGTAGGCGATGCGGACGGCGATGTGCTGGGCTACGACCGCACCGGCGGCGAGCTCGGTCAGCAGGGCGCCGCGGGGGATCGTGATGGTGCGCGCGCCGGGTATCGCGAGGTCGCCGACGACCGTGACGTCGGCTCCGGTGGTGACCAGGTCGGCGGCCAGGCCGGTGATCGGGCTAGCGGGGTCATCGGCCCAGGCACCGAACAGGATCGCTGACAGACCGGGGCCGGCAAGTTCGAGGGGGCCGTGCCGGAACTGGCCGCCGATGAAGCCCTCGGCTGCGATCTTGGCGGCTTCTTTGGTGATCAGGCTGGCGTACAGGGCGGTGGCGGCGTGGTCTCTGGCGCCGATGAAGGCGATGCGGGGGTTGCTGGCGGTGGTGGCGACAGCCTGGGCCAGTGCTGCTGCGGCCGGGACCGGGTCCAGGTCGCTGATGAGCTTCGCGGTGTCGCGGGGAGAGTCAGGCGCAGTGGTGGTGCCAGTCAAGACGTGCAGCAGCTGCTGGTGAGCGGCCAGGGTGTTGAGGTAGCTCTTCGTGCTGACGGTGGCCTCTGCCCCACTGTGCAGCAGGATGACGGCGTCCGACGCGCGGCCGAGAGGGCTGCCGGGCTCGTTGGTGATTCCTGCGATGGCGAGGGGCCGGGCGGGCTGGCGGTCGTCGGGGCCGAGCAGGGCGGTGATCTCGCCGCTGGCGCCCGACTGGGAGGAGATGACCAGCAGGGTCGCCGGGGTGATCAGTCGCGGGCTGTCGAGGAGCTGCCCGGTGTCGACCCACCAGGTGCTGCGGCCTTCCGCGACGAGCTGACGCCAGCTTGGTAGCGCGGCGATGTGGGATGAGCCCATCCCGGTGAAGACGACGCGGTCGTAGTCGCGGTGGGCGATGGCGGCTAGTTCGGTGCTGGGGCTGGCCTGGGCGAACTCACGCAGGGCGTCGGGCTGGGTGGCGATGTCCAGTTCGAACGGGCTCAGGGTCACCGGGTCGTTGTCCATTCGGTCGCAGGTGCTGAAGGAGCGGAGGGCTAGTGGCGGGCGATGTCTGCGGGAGCCAGGCCGAGCATGCTGGCGGCGATCCGGGCGCCGATCATGGCGGTGGGCAGGTTCGGGTTGCCGCGGGTGATGCTGGGCATGATCGAGGCGTCCGCTATGTAGAGGTTATCGATGCCGTGGACGGCGCCGGCTGCGTTGACGACGGCGGTGGGGTCGGTGCCGGGGCCGAGTTTGCAGGTGCCGGCGGGGTGACAGTAGCTGACCGGGCAGGCCAGGGGGTCGCTGTCGCCGCCGGCTGGCTTGCCCAAGATCCGGGCGAGCTTGCTGTCGGCTGTGATGGTGCGCAGCAGGCTGAGCGC
>JASHOI010000345.1 GCA_030041195.1 Streptosporangiaceae bacterium
CGCCGCCGTCGCCGCGGCCACGCACGGTCGTTTCGGGCACGGCACGTCGGGCACCGGCAGCGGCAGCGGCGCCCCGAGCCAGGCGGGCCAGGCCCTCGTCACCGTGCGGCGCATGGCCACCCTGACCGACCCCGGCAGCGCCGGCGTGGATGCGGCCGCGTTCAGCCCGAACGGCAAGGTGCTTGCCACCGCGGACCATGACGGCTACGTCTACCTGTGGAACCTCGCCACCGGCCGCCGGATCGCCAGGCTGGCCGACCCCGGCAGCAACGGCGTGGCCTCGGCCGCGTTCAGCCCGAACGGCCGGATGCTGGCAACGGGTGACCAGAACGGCAGCGCGTACGTGTGGAGCCTCACCACCGACACGCTCACGGAGAGCCTGACCGGCCCGGACTTCGAGGGCGTGGATTCGACCGCGTACAGCTCGCACGGCAAGACGCTGGCCACCGCCGACATGAACGGCAGCACCTACCTGTGGGGGCCAAGCGGCGGCCTGATCGGCACCCTGACCGCTTCCGGCGCCAACACCTCGGTGTACGGCGTCGCGTTCAGCCCGAACGGCCAGACCGTGGCCACCGTCGACCTTAACGGCAGCACGGACGTGTGGGACATCGCCTCCGACAGCCGCATCGCCACCCTGCCCGGCCCCAGCGGGTTCTCCGCGTACGGGGTCGCGTTCAGCCCGAACGGCAAGTACCTGGCCACCGCCGATGAGGACGGCAGCACCTACGTGTGGAACGTCGCCAGCCGCCGCCGCATCCACATCCTGACCGACCCGGGAGCCAACAACAACGTCTCGTCGGTGGCGTTCAGCCCGAACGGCCAGATCCTCGCCACCGGCGACCTGGACGGCAATGCCTACCTGTGGGACGTGGCCACCGGCCGCCGCATCGCCACCCTGCCCAACCCCGGCACGAACAGCAGCGTGTCGATGGTCGCGTTCAGCCCGAACGGCAAGATCCTCGCCACCGCCAACCAGGACGGCACCACCTCGCTGTGGGGCATCACCGCAGCCGGATCGCACCACTGACCCGCAATGCCGGCACATCCGTACCACGATGCGGTGGCCCAGGAGGTAAGCGGCTGGTTCACTTCCTCGGCACCGGAGATCGGGTACGAGGTCAGCGAGCACTGGTACGGCTACCAGAGCGACCTCGGCTCCGGCCAGACGCGCGTGATCCTCCGGGTCGACGAGCCCGGCCAGGTCCCGGCCGCCGTTGCCGATGCGGTGGCGGCCAGCCCGGCGGGCACGCTGACGATCTGGGTGGACGACAGGGAGCGGGCCGCCCGGCTGGACGCGGCGCTCCGCCGGGCCGGCTGCCGGCCGGCGGAGCCGACGACGCACCTGGCCCTGGTCGGCCCGATGACCGGAACGGCCGGCCCCGAGCACCTGGTGATCAAGAGCGTGGACGAGGCGGGCCTCGCCGCATGGGCAACGGTGAAGCTGCAGTCCTTCGACGACACCGAGTCGGCTCCGCCGCCCGACCGGCTGGCCCGGGAGGTCGTGGCCCGCCAGGGCGAGATCGCGCTGGCCGAGTGCCAGCTCGGCCTGCTCGACGGCGAGCACGTGGCGGTCATTGCCTACTACCGAGGCCGCGATCAGCTCGTGTTCAACCTCGGCACCCGGGTGCCGTACCGGCACCGGGGCATCGCCCAGGCGATGCTCGCCCACTGGGTGGACGCGGGCACGGCCGACGGCTGCCGGTCCCTGATCATCAACGCCACCGAGGGCGGCGCGCCCGCCACGCTGTACCGCAGGATCGGGTTCACCGACGAGATCTACTGGTACCAGAGGTACGAACTCTCCCGATGACGGACGCTGCCTCCGGCGTTGCCGGCATCGGCCATCATCGTTGCCATCGGCTCCGCCGTCGGTTCAGCGCGGCCTGGTCAGCCCGTGGCGTCCGCGGGCGCGAACGGGGGGGCGGGCGGCTCGCCCCACCAGCCGCGCAGGAACTCCTCGGCATTCGCCACGGCCCCGGCCAGCGGGCCGCCCTCGTGGCGCACTGCCGCGGCGATGAGCTCGGCGATCCTGGCCCCGGCAGACGCCAGAACCTGGCCCGGGGTCGCGTCGCTTGGCGATCGGTAGCCGAGCACCGCCCCAGCGTTGCAGACGAAGTCCGGCAGCGCCAGGATGCCCCGCCCGTGCAGCACCCCGGCGCCCTGCTCGGTATACGGCGCGTTCGCCGCCGGCGCGACCACGCGGACGCCGTGCGGCAGCGACCCGGCGATCTGGCCGGTGATCACGCCGGGGCGGGTTCCGGGCACAACAACATCGGCGTCCACCCCGGTGAACAGGTGCTCCGGCGGGGCGACCGGCAGGCCGTAATGCCGGACGCAGGCATCCCCGTGCGCGGTGCGCAGCGCCAGCAGCAGCCCGATGTCGATCCCGGACGGGTCCGCGATGCACCCGGCCAGCGTGGATACCGCGGCCACCCGGCCGCCGCGGCGGATCACCTCGCGTGCCACCCCGCCGCCCACCTTGCCGAATCCCTCGATCGCCACCGAGCGGCCTTCCCAGCCCCAGCCCCACTGGGCGCGCAGCGCCGTGTCGGCGGCGACCGCGACCCCGTACCCGGTCAGCAGGTCCTCGAACGGCACGCCGGCAACCACGGCGCCCATGGCCGCCGGTGCGGCGCGGCGCTCGCGCAGCGGCGCGAAATCCTCCTCGGCCGTGCCCATGTCCGGCCCGGTCAGGAACCGGCCCGCTTCGGTCATCGGGCGGACCTCGGCGCAGAACCGCGCCATCAGCGTGGCCCGGCGCTGCGCGTCGGCCGGGTCGCCGCGCACGCCCGCCTTGGCGCCGCCGACCTCCGTCCCGAGTGCCGCGTACTTGTAGGTCATCGCCCGGGCCAGCAGCGCCACCTCGGCCGCGCTGATGTCCGGCGCCAGCCGTGTCCCGCCGGCGGACACCGGCGCACCCGCAAGGTCGAACACCAGAAAGCCTGGAACCGAGTTCAGCTCGATGATCTCGGGACCGAGATCCCGCCCTGCGACCGGTTCGTCTGCCATGCCATCTCCGATGAGCCGACCACGCGCCCGAAACAACCCTGACGAGCCAAGCTAACCCAGCCGGGGCCGCGGCACTGACCGCAGCATGATCAGGAAATATGGAGGATTTACCTTTTAAACCTTAAGCAAATGGTCAGGAACGCCACCGATATTGGACGTCGCGCCTCCCTGCGCCGGGCCCCCCAGCCGCACCGGGAGGCGCATAGAGCGTGCCCCGCCGGCCCGGGCCGGCGGGGCACCTCGCCATTTGCGGCGGCGGGCTGTTACGGGGGCGGCCACCGCAGGTGGCGACCGGATGCCGGGCCGGCCGGCTGGCCGCTTTATCCGCGCTGGCACCTATGCGGCGCGCTGACTCACCCAAGCCGGGTGAGGCGCGGCCGGGCCGTTCGGAGAACCGTGAATGGATGCGGAATGGATCCGCCGTTTCAGCGGCCGCGTGTGCGCGGGGCCTTAGGGGGGTGACCCTTGTCTGACGCCGACAGCGAGCTGAGGGGCGGTGCCGCGACCGCGAAGGACCTCAGCCAGGATGAGCGGGCGGAACTCGAGCGCCTGCGCGCCGAGGTGACCGAGTTGAGGGACCGGCAGGGCCGCATGGCTCCGCGGCACCGGTTCAGCTGGCGGACCCCGGTGGCCACGGTTCTCATCGTGATTGGCTGCCTGCTCGCCCCGGTGTCGGTGCTGGCAGTCTGGGGAGCCAACGAGGTCTCCAGCACGAGCCGCTACATCGCGAACATCGAGCCGCTGATCCATGAGCCTTCGGTCCAGAATGCACTGACCGACAAGGTCACGACCGAGATCACCAGCCATCTCAACATAACCGGCTACACCAACCAGGCGGCCTCCCTGCTCGCCGGCAAGGGTCTGACCCGCGTCGGCGCGCTGCTGAAGACGTTCGGCCCCGCGCTGGCCAGCGCGGTAACCGGCTTCATCCATACCCAGGTGCACAAGCTCGTGACGAGCGCGCGGTTCGCGCAGACCTGGATCCAGGTCAACACCGTCGCCCACCAGACGCTGGTGAACGCCCTGTCCGGCCATACCGGCGCGATCGCCGTCAGCAACGGGGAGGTCACCATTGACCTCGCGCCGTTCATCGCCATCGTGAAGCAGGCCCTGGCCGCGCGCGGGTTCACGCTGATCAACAGCCTGCCGACGTTCCATCCGACGCTGACGCTGTTTTCCGCCCGGCAGCTGGTCAAGGCGCAGACAGCGTACCGGCTGCTGAACGACCTCAAGATCGTGCTGCCAATACTGGCGCTGCTGCTGATCGCCATCGGCGTGTACCTGGCCAGGGGCCACCGGCGCGCCCTGATCGGCGCCGGGCTTGGCTTCGCCGCCTCGATGCTGCTGCTGGGCGCGGCGCTACTGGTCATCCGGGGCATCTACCTCAACAGCGTCCCGAACAGCGTGCTGCCCAGCGACGCCGCCGCGGCCATCTTCGACACCGTCGTCAGATTCATCAGGACCACCCTGCGGGCACTGCTGGTGCTGGGCCTGGTCGTGGCCATCGGTGCATTCCTGACCGGGCCATCGGTAACCGCGGTCAGGACCCGGAGGGCCATCACATCGGGGTTCGCCTGGATCCGAAGGGCCGGTGAACGGGGGGGCGTCAGCACCGGGCCGGTCGGCCGGTGGACCTACGCTCACCGGACCGCGCTGCGGGTCTGCGCCATCGGTCTCGCCGCGATCCTTTTCGTGTTCTGGGGCCGCCCCACGGCCGCGGTCGTGATCCTGCTCGCGGTGCTGCTCCTGGTCGTTCTCGGGCTGATCGAGCTGATCGGCAGGCCACCGGCCAAGCCAGAGATAGCAAGCCAGCCGCGATAGGCCGGCACATTGCTCATCCAGGCAACCGGGCTGGCACTGCTGGCGGCATTGTCCCCGACGGCGTTGCTGGTCGCCGCGGTGTATCTCGGTTCCGCGCGGCCCAGGCTGACCGCGGCGGTCTACCTGGCCGGCGCCGTCGTGATCAGCCTGGTCTTCGGCGTGGTGATCCTGGTGGTGCTGCGCACCGTCGGGCTCAACGATGCGGGCCAGCACGAACCCCGTTACGGTCTGCGACTCGGCCTTGGCATCGTGCTGCTGGCAGCGGGTGCCGTCGTCGCCACGCGCAAGCCGCGTCCGCCCGACCCGGCGAAGCCGCGGCAGAGCCTGGTTTCCAGGATGGTCGCCAACCCGGCCCCGCTGAGCGCGTTCCTCGTCGGCGTCATAGTCTTCGCCCCCGGCATCACGTTCCTGGCCGCGCTCCAGGTGATCGCGACGGCCCGGGCCGGCATCGGCCTCACCGCCCTGGCGCTGATCATCGTCGTGGTCATCAACGTGCTGCTGGTCTGGCTCCCGATCGTGTTCCACGTGGCCGCCCCGGGAGTCACCACGCGTTTTCTGGTGGCCTTCAACGGGTGGCTGCGCGCGCACGGCAAGATCATCCTCACCGTGGTTCTGCTCGCCGCTGGGCTGATCATGATCGGCAACGGGATCTATGGACTCGCGGTCGTCAGGTGACCTGCCCGGCTCACCCGCAGCGGAGGATTCACGCAGGCCAGGCCTGGCGATACTGAATCACGTGGATCCAATCGACCGGCTGCGCTCGGCGGGCCGGCGCATGACCGACCCGTTCGAGGCGCTCGCCCAGAACGTCGCCGAGCGCGTGCTCGATCTCATCGTTCACGCCCTGGACGTCAACGCGCTGCTGCGGCGGGTCGACGTGAACGCGCTCGTCGAGCGCGTCGACGTGAACGCACTGCTCGACCGCGTCGATATCGATGGCCACGTGCTGCGGAAGGTCGATGTGAACGCCCTGCTCGACCGCGTGGACGTGGCGGCTCTGCTCGACCGGGCGGACGTCAACGCCCTGCTGGACCGCGTTGATGTGGATGCACTGCTCGGCCGCGTCGACGTGAACGCTCTGGTGCGGCGGGTGGACGTGGATTCGATGGTCGAGCAGACCGACCTCGGCGCGGTCATCGCCAGGTCCTCGGGTGGCGCGGCGAGCGAGGCGCTGGACGCGGCGCGCAGCCAGGCGGTCGGTCTTGACGAGTTCATCGACCGCTGGGTGCAGCGCGCGCTGCGGCGCAAGCACCCTGCTCCTTCCGGACCGACCGCACTGCTCAACGGCCGGGTCGGGTCATGACCACGGGGACCCGTGCTGCCCGCTCGGTGACCTCGCAAGGGCACTACGCCGGCTCGGTGTCCCGGTTCCTGGCCTACGCCATCGACATCGCGGCGAGTTCCGCCGTGTTCGCGCTCGCGCTCGCGGCCATTTCCTACGTGGCGAAGGTGCTGACCGGCCACGAGGTCTCCTGGAACAAGGGAAACGCCGTTGTCGCGGTCGTGTTCGTCGCCTGGGAGTTCCTCTACTTTGGCTACTCCTGGGCGGCGAGCGGCAGGACCTTCGGCATGGCCGTGCTCGGCATCCGGGTGGTGATGGCCGACGGCACCACGATCGAGCCGCGGCGCGGAGTGCTGCGCGCGCTCGTCTTCCCGCTCAGCTTCCTGCTGTGCGGCCTGGGCTTCCTCGGCATCCTCGTGCAGCGCGAGCGGCGCGCGCTGCACGACCTCATCGCCGGCACCGCGGTCATCTACGCGTGGGACGCGCGGGCTGCCCGGCTGCGGTTCCTCGCCCGTGAGGCCGAGCCGGCCGCCTCGCGCCAGGACTGAACCGCCGGCGGCAATATCCCCCGGCGCGGGTGGGGCAGGGCGCTTCGCGATTCTCCTGACGGGCAACCATCCCTCGCGGGTGACGCCGACGCCCATCCGCGGCGGTAACTGTTGATTCCCGGGTGGATTGGCGGCGCGCCATTCCGCCTCCTGATCGACCGAGAGGGAACCGATCATGAACATGCCCGCCAAGGCCGACGTTGACGACAGGACCAGGGATGTACTCACCGGGCTGGCGCTGAGCGATCCGGAACTGCTGCTCGAGGGCATCGAGGCACGCGCGGACTGGCAGCGCAAGAGCGGCCTGGACCCGCGCAGCTTCTCGCTGGTCAAGCTCGCCGCCCTGGTCGCGCTCGACGCCCCGCCCTCCTCCTACCTCTGGCAGGTGGGCAACGCGCTGGCTGCCGGGTGCACGCCGGAAGATCTCGTCGGTGTGCTGCACGCGATCGCACCGCAGGTCGGCATGCCGCGGATTGTGGCGGCCGCGCCGGAACTCATGGTTGCCCTCGGCATTGCGCTGCCGGACGGGCCGGAATTCTAGGAGGCGTCATGTTCGTACGGCGACGCCCGTTGCTGCGCGCTGCTGCCGTCGGCGGCGGCGCGTACATGGCGGGCCGGAGCATGGGACGGGCCGCGCAGCAGCGGCAGTACGAGGAGTCGGAGCAGAACGAGCGCATCGCGAACCTCGAGCAGCAGGCCCCGCAATACCAGCAGCCTGCACCGCCCCCACCCACCGCCGCCCCGGCGGCCCCGGCACCGTCCATGATCGACCAGCTCAGCGAGCTCACCACGCTGCACGAGCGCGGCGCGCTGACCGATGAGGAGTTCGCCGCCGCCAAGACCAAGCTGCTCGGGAGCTGAGCACGATGGCTGAAGCGTTCCGCGGCACGATCAACGTCGACATCAGGGACTCGGTGCCGGACTGGACGCCGTTCGAGGCGCCCAAGGCACCCGACGGCGCGCCCAACGTGGTCTACATCGTGCTGGACGACGTCGGGTTCTCGGCCATGAGCTGCTACGGCGGGCCGATCGAGACGCCGAACATCGACCGGATTGCGAACGCCGGGGTCAGGTTCACCCAGTGGCACACGACCGCGCTGTGCTCACCGACCCGCTCCTGCCTGCTGACCGGGCGCAACCACACGCGCAACTCGATGGCCTGCATCACGGAGGCGTCCAGCGGGTTCCCCAACGCCAGCGGCACCATCCCGCCGCAGAACGGCATGCTGTCGGAGATCCTCAGTGAGCTCGGCTGGAACACCTACCTGGTCGGCAAGTGGCATCTGTGCCCCACCGACGAGATGAACCTCGCCTCGACCCGGCGCAACTGGCCCACCGGCCGCGGTTTCGAACGGTTCTACGGGTTCCTCGGCGCGGAGACCAATCAGTGGTATCCGGAGCTCGTGTATGACAACCATCCCGTCGACCAGCCGGCCACCCCGGATGAGGGGTACCACTTCACCGGGGACATCACCGACAAGGCGCTCGAGTTCATCAGGGACGCGAAGGCGATCGCGCCGGACAAGCCGTTCTTCCTCTACTACGCGCCCGGCGCGGCGCACGCGCCGCACCACGCCCCGAGGGAATGGATCGAGCGGTACGCCGGGAAGTTCGACATGGGATACGACGCGATCCGGGAGCAGACGCTCGCCCGGCAGAAGGAGATGGGCATCGTCCCGCAGGACACCGAACTGCCCCCGCTCAATCCCATCGGCACACCGGGCGCCCGCACCGGCCCCGGCGGCCTGCCGTTCCCCGACGTGGACTACACCAAGCCGTGGGACACGCTGTCCGCGGACGAGCGGCGCCTGTTCGCCCGGATGGCCGAGGTCTATGCCGGGTTCCTGTCGCACGCCGATCACCACATCGGCCGGCTGCTTGCCTACCTGGAGGAAGCCGATCAGCTGCACAACACGATCGTGATCGTGGTGTCCGACAACGGCGCCAGCGGCGAGGGTGGCCCGGACGGGTCGGTCAACGAGAACAAGCTGTTCAACGGCATCCCCGACGACCTTCAGGCCAACCTGGAGATGATCGACGAACTGGGCGGGCCGAACACCTACAACCATTACCCGACCGGGTGGGCCATGGCCTTCAACACGCCGTTCAAGATGTGGAAGCGGTACGAATTCAACGGCGGGACCTGCGATCCGTGCATCATCGCCTGGCCGTCGGTGCTCGGCCACGGCGGCGAGATCCGCCACCAGTACCACCACGCCGTCGACATCGTGCCCACGATCCTGGACTGCCTGGACGTCGCCGCCCCCGGCGCGATCAAAGGCCACGAGCAGAGCCGCTTGGACGGGGTCAGCATGCGGTACAGCTTCGACGACCCGTCGGCCCCGTCGGCGCGGAGGACCCAGTTCTACTCGATGCTCGGCTCACGGGCGATCTGGCACGACGGGTGGAAGGCGGTGACCACGCACCCGACGATCAGCGGGTGGAGCCACTTCAACGACGACACCTGGGAGCTCTACCACATCGATACCGACCGCTCTGAGCTGCACGACCTGGCAGCCGAGCAGCCGGAGAGGCTGCGTCAGATGGTGAACCTGTGGTTCGCCGAGGCCGGCGCCAACGGCGCCTTCCCGCTGGACGACAGGACGCCGCTCGAGATCCTGAACTCGCCGAGGCCGCTGCTGGCCAGCCCTCGCGACCGGTACATCTACTATCCCGACACCGCCGACGTCCCCGAGACCCAGGCGGTGAACGTCCACAACCGCTCGTACACCATCGGGGCCCAGGTGGACATCCCCGCCGCTGGTGCCGAGGGCGTGATCTTCGCCCACGGCGCCCGGTTCGGCGGGCACGCGCTGTACCTGAAGGACAACCGGCTGCACTACGTCTACAGCTTCGTCGGCATCGTGGAGCAGAACGTGGTGGCCACCGAGGACGTGCCGACCGGCGAGAACCTCATCCTGTCCGCGTCGTTCGACAAGGACGGCGAGGATCCACCGGGAGTCGCCACCGGGATCCTGTCCCTCTACCACGGGGACCGCAAGGTCGGCGAGGGCCGGATCAAGAACCAGCCCGGCTACTTCGAGATCGCCGGCGAGGGCCTGTGCGTGGGCCGGGACGGCGGCGCCGCGGTCACCGACGACTACCCCGGCGAGCGGCCGTACCGCTTTACCGGGGGCACGATCAAGCGTGTTGTCATCGACGTCAGCGGCGAGCCGTACCTCGACCTTGAGCGCGAGGCCGCAGCCATGCTCGCCAGGGAGTAGGCAGCCAGCCAGGCCCGCCGCCGCGAGACCAGCCCCACCAGGCGCGGCGGCGGGCCTGCCCGTCCGCAGACGCGGCGTTCAGGCCAGGGAAGTGTCCGGTGGGCGCAAGGCCCGCAGCGCCGCCTCGAAGCCGACCAGCCGACCCCAGACCGCCTCGGCCTGCCCGACGCCGGCGCCGCCCGGGGCCCGCTCCGCCTCCATCGCGGACCGGACCGCACGCAGGGACCCGAGCGCATCGGCGACCCGGGCCCGCTCATCCTCGTTCGGGGCACCCTCGCGCATGGCATACAGCGTCTGCGCGAAGTCATCCGCGCGGCGCTGGATGTCGGCCCAGCGGGCGCCGCTGTCCGCGGTGTCCAGTGCACCGGGCCGCCCGGCGAAGCTCATCGCGTCGTAGAGCGCCGATCCCTTCGCGTACGCGTCGACGACCCTCGAGCGCCACCCGCTGGCGGCTGCCGCGCGGCCCTTAGCCACCGCGCGGAGGACCCAGATCACTATGACGGCCCCGATGACGACCACGGCGCCGACCAGCCACCAGAGCCAGGCAGGCGCCGGCTTGGGCACGTGGCCGGAGGCCGGAGAACTGCCTGGTGTGACGGCGGGCGCCGGCGCGGTCGCGGTCTGGGTGGCCGATGGTGGCGCGGTCGGTGTGACCACCGACGGCTGCGTCGTCGGCACGGCGCTTGGGCTGGCGGTGGCGCTCGGCACGCTTACGCTCGCGCTGGGGGCCAGGTTCTTGATCGCACTGCTGACGCCGCTGCCGCAGCCTGCCACGGCCAGTCCGGCGGCGAGAGCCACGAGCAAGGGCAGCACGCTCTTCTTCAGGCCCCGCATGCCCGGTTTCCTCCGCACGGCTCGTTCCGGACGACGCACCGGAAGCCCAGGTGACACGTTGAGGTGTCGATCGCCTCGCCCTGGCGGGCGGCGGGCCGGTAGCGCAGGCAGTAGTTAGGCGCGCACAGATGAGAGCCACCCTTGATCACCTTGAGCGCCAGCCGCGCCGGGGCGCCCGCGCGCGGATGGTGCGGCCCGCAGCAGCGGCCGGCCGCCGTGAGCACATGGCGGGGGAAAAAGCGGTCACAGGTCCATTCCCAGACGTTGCCGGTCATGTCGTAGAGGCCGTAGCCGTTGGCCGGGAACGACCCGACCGGAGAAGTCCCCTCGTAGCCGTCGGCGCGCAGGTTCTGCCACGGAAACTGGCCCTGCCACGTGTTGGCCATCAGCTGGCCGCCCGGCGCGGGATCGTCGCCCCAGGCGTAGACGGCGCCGTCGAGACCACCTCGAGCCGCGTACTCCCACTCCGCCTCGGTGGGCAGATCCTTGCCCGCCCAGGCCGCGTAGGCAGCGGCGTCCGGGTAGGCGACGTGCGTCACCGGATGCTGGTCGCGGCCGCGGCAGCTGGTGCCGGGCCCGCCGGGGTGGCGCCAGTCGGCGCCCGGGAGGTACGACCACCAGTTGCGGAAGTCGCGCAGGTCGACCGGTCCCCTGGTGCGGCGGAACACCAGCGACCCGGGCACGAGCAGGGCGGGATCGGCATCGGGATAGTCGGCCGGCTCCGGCGGCTGCTCCGCGACGGTTAGGTATCCGGTGGCCGTCACGAACCGCCGGTACTCCGCCACCGTCACCGGCTCGGCGTCGACCCAAAAGCCGCTGACGGTCGCCTGGTGCAACGGGCGCTCTTCGGGATAGAAGTCGGCCGAGCCCATCAAGAACGTGCCGCCGGGGATCCAGATCATGTTGCTGAGCTGCTGCTGCTGCGCCGTGGGCATTCCCCGTGCTCCGATTCTCGCGACCCACGTCCGACCCTAGGAACTCACGCGCGGGTCAGCACCACCTGTTCTGGGTGACCTCACTCGGCGGCGGCGTCAGTGATGCACCAGGTGGATCACGCCGAGATCGTCCAGCCCGTCGAGTGCGAGCTGGACGGCGAGCGCCGCCAGCAGGAAGCCGAACACCTTCTCGGTCACCAGCATGTTGCTGGCGTTCAGGTGCTGGCCCACCCGGGCAGCCAGCCGGAACACCACCGCGTCCAGCACGATCACGACAGCGAGCGCCCCGAGCACGACGCCGTAGACACCGGGCGTCGCCGCCTCCGCGGAGGCGGTAACCAGGACGACGATGCCCGCCGGGTTCAGCAGGTAAGGGACGGCCAGCGGAAAGACGGCGAGCCGCATCGGATCCTGGCCGTTCAGCTTGGCCGCCTCCTGCTCACCTGATCCGCCGAGCACCATCGTGATCGCGATGATCAGCAGGATGATCCCGCTGGATACACCCAGCGCGCCGGCTGAGAAGTGCAGCAGCCGGGTCAGGAGCCCGCCAAGGACCAGCAGCACGACCGCGACCACCGCCGCGGTCACGATCATCTTCCTTACGACGCGGCGTTTGGTGACCTCCGGCATGTCGGCCGTCACATCAAGGAAAGGCACCAGCGCGATTTTCGGCCCGATGCCAATCAGGAGCAGCAGCACGATGTCAATGGCCGCAGCGGCATTGACGGACTCGAATTCCATGCTTCAGCCTCAGCCCGGCCCGGCCCGGCGCGCATCACCCCAGGTGGATCACGTGGCCGGACGGTGAGCGAGGCCGAGGCAAGGTCGCGATCACCCATGACGGGTGACGACACACCCTGGGCGGGAGCCCGAGCATCGGCAGCAGTAAATGGGGCCGTCGCGTGTGCAGGAAAGGAACGGCAATGGCTTCCGATGGATACGACGCAGAGCCAGCGCCCTCGGCAACGATGGCTGGCTCCTGGCAGCCCGGCATAATCCTTGGCACGCTGACCCTGATTCTGGGGATCGTCGTGACGTTCCACCCGACTGGCTCGCTGAACGTGATCGCGATCCTGCTCGGGATCATGATGCTCTTGTCGGGGCTGTTCCACCTGATCCGGGTGTTCGACCCGAGGGAGCGGCAGCGGGTCTGGCTCGGCATCACGGGCCTGCTGTTCATCGTGATCGGTGTGATCCTGATCCGTCACTTGCATCTCACGCTGGCGCTCATTGGCCTGGTAATCGGCGTCACCTGGGTCGTGCAGGGGCTGACGGCGTTCATCGGCGGGATCGCCGGTGGCGCCCGCGAGGGCAGGGCCTGGTGGATCTTCTTCGGAGCGGTGAGCCTCGTGGCCGGGATCGTCGTGGTGGCCTCCCCCGTCACCTCGCTCAGCGTCCTGGCCGTCCTGTTCGGGATCTGGTTCATCGTCATGGGGATTGCCGAAGTCATCGGGGGCTTGCTGCTCCGCCGCTCGCTCCGCGCCGTCGACGCCATGGAACTGACGAACGCTTAGGGAGCCGGCGATGACGGAACTGATCGTTGAGCGTGCGCCGCGGCGCGCTGGGTACCATCTGGACATGGCGGTCGGGCTGACCCCGGCGGAACGTGCCGCGAAAGGCAAGGCGGCACGGGCCGAGGTGCCCAGGGACAGCCACGCGGTGTTCGATCCGCCGCCGGACCGGCCCGACCCGATCGCGCTGCTCGAGGAACAGGCTGCCTCCCGCGTCCCCGAGCTGGTCCCGGTGCGTTACGGCCGGATGATGGCCTCCCCGTTCAGCTACTACCGCGGCGCCGCGCTGCCGATGGCCGCCGACCTGGCCACCACGCCGGTCTCCGGCCTGGCCGTGCAGGCCTGCGGCGACGCGCACCTGTCCAACTTCGGGGTGTTCGGCTCCGCCGAGCGCCGCCTGGTCTTCGACGTCAACGACTTCGACGAGACCCTGCCCGGACCCTGGGAATGGGACGTCAAGCGGCTCGCCGCCAGCCTCGAAGTCGCCGCCCGCAGCAACGGGTTCTCGGGAAAACAACGCCGCGCGATCGTGGCGGCAACGGTCGCCAGCTACCGGCTGGCGATACGCGGCTTCGCCCGCATGACCAACCTGGAGGTCTGGTACGCCCACGCCGACATCGAGCAGTTGCGGGCCCAGTTCGACCCCCGGCTTGGCGCGCGCCAGCGCAGAGCGGTGGACAAGGGCATGGCCAAGGCGCGGACCAGCGACAGCATGCAGGCCGTGGACAAGCTGACGCGCCTGGTGGATGGCAGGCCGCGGATCATCTCCGACCCGCCGCTGATCGTCCCGATCGACCAGCTGACCCCCGACGAGATGGACCGCGCGGGCATGGAGGCGCAGGTGGCCGACCTGCTCGGGAAGTACCGGCGCACGCTGGAGACCGACCGCCGGGTCTTGCTCGAGCAGTTCGGGTTCTGTGACCTGGCCCGCAAGGTCGTTGGCGTCGGCAGCGTCGGGACCCGGTGCTGGATCGTGCTGATGCTCGGCCGCGACACCACGGACCCGCTGTTCCTGCAGGTCAAGGAGGCCGAAGCGTCGGTGCTCAGCCGGTATGTGGGCGCCAGCAGGTACGCCAACCAGGGCCAGCGGGTGGTGGCCGGGCAGCGGCTCATGCAGGCCTCCAGCGACATCTTCCTGGGCTGGCAGCGCAACCCGGCCGGGTTCGACGGCAAGGCCCGTGATTTCTACGTTCGCCAGTTGCGGGACTGGAAGTTCTCCGTGGATATCGACGCCATGGTGCCGCGCGGCATGGGGCTGTACGGGGAGCTGTGCGGCTGGACCCTGGCCCGGGCACACGCCCGCTCCGGGGACCGGATCGCGATCGCCGCTTATCTCGGCGCCTCTGATGCCTTCGACCAGGCGGTCACGCAGTTCGCAGCCGCCTACGCCGACCAGAACGAGCGCGACCATCAAGCCCTGGTCGATGCCGTCGCCTCCGGGCGGATCGTGGCCGAGCAAGGCCTGTGAACCTGGCGGACAGTGATCGACCTCTGCCCGCCGCGCACACCGGCCCGCCGACCGCAGCCGATTGGCCACGCCAATCACCCGTGCCAGGTGACGTCGCTGCTGCAGCTGTCAGCCGACCATTAACTGGTGACGTCGCCGTCCAATCCGCTCGCGGCGCTGCGCTCCCGCAGCTACCTGGCATTGCTCGTTCTTGCCGCGGTGGTCGGCGCGCCGATCTCGGCGGCCGCCTACGGTTTCCTCGCCCTGGTGACGAGAATGCAGGGCTGGATCTTCACCGACCTTCCCAGGGCGCTTGGCTTTCACGGGGAGCCGCTCTGGTGGCCGATCCCGCCATTGGTGCTGGCGGGCCTGCTGGTCGGCCTCACCATCCGGTACCTGCCGGGTAACGGCGGTCACTCACCGGCCGACGGGTTCAAGGCCGGCGCTGGCCCGCCGATGCCCGGCGAGCTTCCCGGCGTCATCCTGGCGGCGTTTGCCACGCTGAGTCTCGGCGTGGTGCTGGGTCCGGAGGCGCCACTGATCGCGCTCGGCGGCGGCCTGGCATTCCTTGCCGTGCGCCTGGCCAAGCGGGACGTTCCGGCGCGGGCCGGCACGGTGGCGGCGGCGGCGGGCAGCTTCGCCGCGATCAGCACGCTGCTTGGCTCGCCGCTGCTCGGCGCATTCCTGCTGATGGAGGCGTCGGGCCTGGCTGGCGCCACGCTCGAGCTGGTGCTGCTGCCCGGCCTGGTTGCCGCTGGCATCGGCTCGCTCATCTTTCTCGGCCTGAACGCCTGGACCGGGCTGGGAACGTTCTCGCTGGCCATACCGAACCTTCCGCATTTCGGCACGCCCGACATCGCGGAGTTCGGCTGGGCGCTGGTGATCGGCGCGGCCGCGGCCCTGGCCGGCTCCGCGATCAAGCGATCAGCGCTGCTGCTGCGGCCGCACGTCGAGCGGCGGATCGTACTGCTCACACCGGCGGCCGGGCTGGCCGTCGCGGGCCTGGCCATCGCGTACGCGGCGGCCACCGGCAAGGGCTCGGCCGAGGTCCTGTTCTCCGGGCAGGACGCCCTGGGCCCGTTCGTCGCGCACAGTGCCCAGTACGCCGTGGGAGCGCTGGTGCTGCTTATGGCCTGCAAGGCGGTTGCCTACGCGGTGTCGCTGAGCAGTTTCCGCGGCGGTCCGATCTTCCCGGCGATGTTCGTGGGTGCGGCCGGAGCGATGGCGCTCTCACACCTGCCCGGTCTGCCGCTGGTGCCCGCCCTGGCAGCAGGCATCGGCGCGATGAGCGCGGCGATGCTCCGGCTGCCGATGACCTCCGTGCTGCTGCCCGCCCTGCTGCTGGCACCGGATGCGCTGGCGGTCACACCGCTGGTGATCGTCTCGGTCGTGGTCGCCTACGTGGCGTCCGAGAGACTTGCCCCGGGCACCCAGACCGCCTGACCGGCCTGGGGCTCAGGCCCGGCGGTATTTCGACGGCAGGATCGCGCCGATCAGCCACAGCACCGGGAAGATGAAGCCGATCAGGCCGAGCACCCAGTGTCCCTTGCGGAAGCTCATGACGGCCAGCGTGACGATCAGAACCAGGTACACAATGCCCAGCCCTATCCCCCAGAACATTCCGCTCATCGCATCCACATCCATCCGGTATGGCCGCCGGAGTCCGGGACAGTTTGGCTGTCAGGTTCCGGAATGGCGGGGCTGCCGTCCTGACCTGCAGTGTGCGGCCGGAGCGTCGAGGCGGGCATCACCCGTGCGGGATGGTTACCGGCGCCTGTGAGCGGCCCGGTCATCGGCGCGCCCGCCCCGGCCTGGCCG
>JASHOI010000346.1 GCA_030041195.1 Streptosporangiaceae bacterium
CGCCGGGCGACGAATCCACCGGGGTTGCGCCCGGCCGGGCCTGCGCGGGAGCACCCGGCGAGGCCGGCGGGCCGGATGGCGGGCCGGCAGCCGGAGCCGGCGCACCCTGGCTCTTGTCGCGCGGGCCGATCGCCCCGTACGTGCCGTAGAGGTCGTCGGCGCCGTACTCGCCCGGCGTGCCGTAACGGCCGATGGGGTCGTAACGAATTGGGCCGTAGGGGTTCGGGCCGTCGGACGGCCCGTAAGCGCTTGCCGGGTCGCTGGTCCGCCGATCGGGGCCGTTGTCGGCCGCTGACCCCGGCTGCCCGGGCGTGGCGGGCGAATATACCCGCTCGGCAGCCTCGCTCGCTGCCTGCTGTGCCGCCGACCGCTGGCCGGGGGCCGAACGCTCGGCGTCGCCCTGCTCTCCGGCACCGGACCGTTGCTGGTCCCGATCGTCGTTGGCCACGGTGGTCCCCTAACCGTCCATCAGGAAGTCGCATGTGCTGCCCGGCCGGGGACCTTGCCCGCGAGCCGGTAATGGGCCGAACCGGGACCCGCGACAGGAGGGGCAGGCTGCCCGCAATACCGACACCCGATGTCATCCCCTACCAAGGATGTATCCACGGCTGGACACGCTCTGAACTCGATCTTTCCACGCAGAACGGGGCATCGTCTACCATCCGGAATGCCGGGCGGGAGGCAGAGCTGGCGGCTGCTATGCGTAACGGCCCGTGTGCCAGGCTGGGGACGGCCGGGCGATCAAGCAGGATCAGCTGGGAGGAGCGCGCATGCGTGCGGTGGTCATTTCCGAGCCGGGCGGACCGGACGTCCTGCAGCTGGCCGAGGTGCCGGACCCGGTCGCCGGGCCCGGGGAGGCACTGGTGGAGATCGTGGGGGCAGGCGTCAACCGCGCCGACGTGATGCAGCGGCAGGGCTTCTACCCGCCGCCGCCGGGCGCGCCGCCGTATCCCGGGCTCGAGTGCTCCGGCCGCATCGCCGCGCTTGGCGAGGGCACGGACGGCTGGGCGGTCGGTGACGAGGTGTGCGCGCTGCTCGGCGGGGGCGGGTACGCGCAGCGGGTGGCGGTCCCGGCCGGGCAGCTGCTGCCGCTGCCCGCGGGGGTGACGCTGACCGACGCGGCCGGCCTGCCCGAGGTGGCCTGCACCGTGCACGCGAACGTGTTCAAATCCGCCCGGCTGCAGCCCGGCGAGACGCTGCTGGTGCACGGCGGCGCCAGCGGCATCGGCACGATGGCCATCCAGCTCGGCCGCGAGCACGGCGCGCGGGTGGCGTGCACCGCTGGCACGCCGGACAAGCTGGACCGCTGCCGGGCGCTCGGCGCCGACCTGGCTGTGAACTACCACGCCGAGGACTTCGTGGAAGCCGTCCGCGACTTCACCGGCGGCAGCGGCGCCGACGTGATCCTCGACATCGTTGGGGCCGCTTACCTGGCAAAGAACCTCGCCGCGCTGGCCACCGGCGGCCGCCTGGTGGTGATCGGGATGCAGGGCGGCAGCCGGGCCGAACTCGACCTCGGCCTGCTGCTGATGAAGCGGGCCAGCGTGTACGCGTCGTCGCTGCGGGCCCGGCCCGCCGCGGAGAAGGCGGCGGTCGTGGCCGCGGTTCGCGAGCAGGTCTGGCCGCTCGTGGCCGCCGGCCGGGTACACCCGGTCATCGACCGCGTGCTGCCGCTGGCGGAGGCGCCGGAGGCACACCGGCTGATCGAGAGCGGATCGCATGTCGGCAAGATCCTGCTCGCGGCCTGAGCTGCGGCCGGCCCCTGCGTGCGGGGCGGGCGGCGGCTCGGACAGACTAGGCACATGAGCGACCAGACGAACCCCGAGCCGGAGCGCGCCAGGGTGGTTGTGGTTGGCCCGGATGGCGTCGCCATGGAGACCGACGCCGCTGAGGCCAGCGAGCGGCCGGTGACCGAGATGGTCGAGCAGCCCGCCAAGGTGATGCGAGTCGGCAGCATGATCAGGCAGCTGCTGGAAGAGGTCAGGGCGGCGCCGCTGGACGAGAAGAGCCGGGCCAGGCTCAAAGCGATCCACCAGAGTTCGATCAAGGAACTCGAGGATGGCCTCGCGCCCGAGCTCGTCGAGGAACTGGAGCGGCTCTCGCTGCCGTTCGCCGAGGATGAGGTGCCGAGCGAGGCCGAGCTGCGGGTGGCGCAGGCGCAGCTCGTCGGCTGGCTCGAGGGCTTGTTCCACGGGATCCAGACCACGTTGTTCGCGCAGCAGATGGCCGCGCGGGCGCAGCTCGAGCAGATGCGGCGGGCGCTGCCGCCGGGCGTGGTGCCCATGCCAGGTCAGATGCCGGGCGCAGCGGGCGACGACTCCCAGCAACAGCAGCGCGGCTCCGGGCCTTATCTATAAGCCCGCTGACGGGCTTTCGCCGCGGCCGGCCGCCGGGCGGCGCAACGCGGGCCACCGGGCGGCCAGCGCGCGCCCCACGTCAACGAACTGGCGGGCCCGGTGCATCTGGGACCGCCAGTCGCCGCCGGTCGCGCGGTGCGCCAGCGGGACCTCGACCTCCGTGATCCGCATGCCCTGGCGGAGCAGGTCGATCGTCAGCCCGGTCTCGACGCCGAACCCGGGCGCGAGCGGGCGCGCCGCCTCGAACGCGGCGCGGGTCAGGCAGCGCTGCCCATTCAGCGGCTGGGCGGGCCGCCATCCGGTCGCGCGCATGATCCCGGACCCGGACAGGCCGACCACGAAGCCATGGCCACCCTGCTTCACCCTGGTGCTGAACACCGCGATCGTCATGTCCGCCTGGCCGGCCCGCACCGGCTCGGCCAGCGGAGCCGCCTCGGCAGCGGTCTCCGCCAGGTCTCCGTCCAGGAACAGGAGGTAGCGCGAGTGGTCGCGGCCGTCATTGGCAGTCGCTTCGAGCAGCCGGACCGCCTCGGCTCCGGTCTCCAGCGCGGCGGCCTTGCCCCGGTTTCGGGCGTGCCGCACCACCGACGCGCCGGCGTCCTGGGCGGCTGCCGCGGTGCCGTCGGTCGACCCGTCGTCCACCACGATCACGATGTCGACCCCTGGCAGGCCGGCCGCTGCCCGCACGGTCGCGGCGATGCGGTCGGACTCGTTCCTGGCCGGGATGACGACGGCGAGGTCGCCGCTCGTCGGAACCATGGGCGCGATCCTAGCGGGCCAGCGGGGTTGCGGGCGGCTACTGCCCGGCCACCGCCGCCGGGTCGTCGAGCACGGTGAACACGGTCTCCAGGCCGGTCACCTGCAGGATCTTTCTGATCGCCGGGCGCGGAGCGGCAAGCTCGAGGTCACCGCCGAGCTCGCGCGCCTTCCGGTGCGCCGCGAGCAGCACATTCATTCCGGTCGAGTCGCAGAACTCAACCCCCGACATGTCGACGACGACCTGCACCGGGTTGTCTCCGGACAGGACGGAGACCAGCTCCCCGTGCAGCCGGGGTGCGGTGTAAAGATCGATCTCGCCGCCCAGCGACATGACGGTGCGACTGCCCTGTGACCTAGTCGAGACCTTTAGCTCCACGTGCGGCACCTTACCGGTCCAGGGCGCCGCCGGCCAGATGGGAACGGTGCCGCAGATGTCCAACTCGCTTTTCGGCGCTGCCGATGTGCGCCAAGCTTGATGTTTACATTCCACGCAGGGGAGCGGGGGCCGCTCGGATGCACTCTCAGCCAGGTCAGCCTCGCCGGGGCGGGGGCAGGCGGGTCGCTGCCGGGTCGCCCGGGTCGCCCGGGCCGGCGCCGCAGGCCCCGGTGCCCGACGGGCGTGCCGATACGCTGCGGCAGTACCTGGAAGCGCTGCGGCTGCGCGCGCAGGCCGCCGCATCCTGGCTCAAGTCCAGCAATCACTACATGGAGCTGCTCAACCGCGAGGGTTTCGTCCCGGTCACGGCCCGGTTCACCGCCGAGGACCTGGCGTTCCTGGCGGATGCGCGCGAGGAGCTGCTGAGATTCGCCGAACTCGGGCTGCGCCTCGCCGAGCTGCATCAGCCGCAGGAAGTCAGCGCGATCACCAGCGATCCGGCCGGCCAGTTCCACCGGTGCGGAAGCTGCATGTGGCGATGGCCCTGCCCGACGTTCCGGATCCTGGACGAGGTGCTGTCCCGGGGGCTCGAGGCAACCTAGCGGCCGGCTTCGGCCGGCTCAGCCCGGCGTAACCAGACCCGCGGGCATGCCGCCGCCGCGAATTAGCCGTACCTTGGAGTCATGGGAAGAATTCTCCTGGGCATCCTGGGCCTGGTGGTCGCGTTCATCGTGATCATGTTCGTGCTCGCCATCGTCCACATGCTCTTCATCTACGCGTTCTTCATCGCGCTGATCGCGGTGGCGGCCTTCGCCATGTTCAAGGTGGGCCGCTGGTCGGGCCGGCGGCGTAACCGCGAGTTCTAGCCGGCCGGCGTCAGCCGCGCGAGCGGCGGCCTGACCCGCCGGTGCGGCTGGGTCACTGGCTCGTGCGGCATGAACACGCCCGGTCGGGCGAACTGGACGGCGGGCATGCCCGCGTCCGGTGACGCCGCCGGGTCCCTCGCCACCGCGCATGCCATGCACCGGGGGCCACCGCGGCCGCTGCCAAGCTCGCTGGCCGGTACCTGGATCACCTCAACGCCCGCCGCCTCAAGCCTGTTATTGGTCTCAACGTTTCGCTCGTGGCTGACTACCACCCTGCGGTCGATCGCCAGTGCGTTGCCGCCGTCGTCCCATTGCTGCCGCGGTGCCGTCAGCGGATCCAGCCCGGTCTCGATGACGTTGAGCCGGTCGATTCCCATGGCCTGCGCCGCTGCCTCAAGGAACGGCTGCGGCCGCGAGACGCGCATGCCGTCCGGGCTGGGCGTGACGGTGTGCGCGGTCAGCGTGAACGCGTGCCGGGGACACATGATCACGGTGTCCACATCGACCATCGTGCAGAGGGTGTCCAGGTGCACGCCCGGGCCGAGCCGCTCCAGCGGTACCGCCAGCACCGTGTGCGCGAGCCCGGCGTCGAATACCCGCCGCGCGAGACGCTCCGCGCCGGCCGCCGTGGTCCGCCCACCGACGCCGACCGCGACCACGCTCGGTGCGAGCAGCACCACATCCCCGCCGGTCACCTGCTCTAGTTCCGGACCGTACAGGCACTTGGTGCCGGCGAACCTAGGATGGTGCGCGTAGATCACGCCGATGAGCTCGGACTCGCGGTGCCGGCCGGCGGCGGACAGGCTGGCGACCACGACCCGGTCGCCGATCCAGACGCTCGAGTCGCGGCTGAAAGCCAGGTTCGGCAGCGGATCGATGATGAAGTCGTGCCGGTCAAGCAGTTCGAAGACCACGCCACGGCCGATCGTCAGCTCGTCCGGGGTCAGGCCGGCGATCAGGACCTGGGCCAGCGCCTCCGGGTCCAGCCGGTCGAGGTGGTCACGGACCTGCGCCCTGAGCTCATCGCCCAGTGCGGCGCTGGCGATCACCGAGGCGATCGCCTCGTCCCTGGCAGGCTGGTACTCGAGCGCATCCTGCAGCAGTTCCGTCACGTAGAGGACCTCGACACCGCGGTCGCGCAGCACGCTGGCCAGCGTGTCGTGTTCCTGCTGGGCGCGGCCCGCAAAGGGCAGCGTGCTGAAAAGCAGCCGGCCCGCGCTGCGCGGGGTGATCCTGCGAAGCTCCAGGCCTGGCCGATGGACCAGCACAGTCCGAAGCCGGCCAACCTCGCTGTCGGTGCCGTGCGTATGGCCCACGATTCCCCCCGCTGTGCTGCCGCGCGCCCCTTCGCGCGCCCGCAGAACGCACCCGGCGCCCGCGGCTGTGCCCCCCGGCGCCCCAGGAAGGAGTATCACCATTCCGGCGCCGATTACGCATGCGCGGTGCTTTTACGTTAACGATTGATCACTGTGGGTAAGAAACGGTTCCGTTCTCGCTGCGGGCGGAGCCGGGATCACCGCCCAGACCGTGAGCCCGAAGTTCCCGCTGCGCACCCCCCAGGTGCGCGACAGGTGCTCGACTATGCCAAGGCCACGGCCGCCAAGCGCGGACAGTGATGCCTTGGTCTGGCGAGGCCTGGTCGGGCTCCCGCCGTCGCTCACCGCGACCTCGACCGACTCCGTGGCCACATTCCAGGTCACCTGGAGGCGGGAGCCAGGGAGCGACTGCGCATGACGGATCGCGTTGCTGAGCAGCTCGCTGATCACGAGGGCCACGTCGCGTATGACGGCGTCGAAGAGGCCTGCGGCGAGCAGGTCGGAGGCCAGGCGCCGCCGGGCGACGGCCACGCTTGCGGGCGTGGCAGGCAGGAGGACGATGCTCGCCCCCCTACCGTGACGCTCGGCGAAAGGAACCATTGCGACCGGGAATGCCCATCCCAGCAGGGCCGGAAACCGGAACCAGCGGCCAAGTGCCGGGCGGCTGGCTGCCGCTCATCCGGGCGAGCGGCTCGTTGCCCCCGTTCAGCCGATATCATAGGCAACTCCGCGGTGCTGGTGGCCCCTTGCGCTGGCACGGTCCGCGCGACGGAGACCTTGCCATAACCCATCGTCACGGCGGCGATCTGGCCCAAGTCTGGACAGGCGCTGGACAGGTGAACCCAATGAACCATGCAGGCCGCAGCAGGCCCAGCGAGCTGGATGCTGCCGAGGCCGGGCCTGCCGACGCCAATCGGCCCGCGGGCGCCGGCGAGGCCGCGCATGCCGACGTTCGGGTGGGCTCGGACGACCCGACGGCCGCGCCACCTGCGGACGCCCGGACTCACCTGCCGGGCGCGCAACCCCCCGGCGCCGACGTGGCCGGCGGCTGGATGCGGCGGGCCGCCTCGCGTTCCGTCACCCGGCACCTGGCACTTCTGGTCGCCTACCTGGCCGCCGGAATCGCGCTGACCTGGCCGCGGGCCACGTATCTGGGCAGGCACCTGCTGCCGGAGACCCGCGACGTCTCCGGCTATGTGTGGGACCTGTGGTGGACCGCGCACCAGGTCGTTCACCTGAGCAACCCCTGGTACACCAACCACATGGCCGCCCCGGTCGGCATCCAGCTGGGGTTCGACACCACGATGCCGCTGGCCGGCTTCATCATGACGCCGGTCACGCTGGCCTTCGGCCCCAGCGCGTCGTTCGACCTGCTGACGATCGTGGTTCCCGGTCTGGCCTGTTATCTGATGTACCGGACGGCCCGGCTGTGGCTGGCCGAGCCGGGGGCGATCGCCGCCGGGGCGCTGTTCGGCCTCTCCTCGATGCTGGCGTGGCAGGACTGGCAGCATCTGAACATCGCGCTCGGCTCGCTGTTCCTGCCGATGACGCTGGAGGCCGCGGTCCGGCTGCGCCGGCGTCCCGGCATCCGGCAGGGCGTGATCCTGGGCGTGGTGCTGGGCGCCAGCGTGCTGGTCAACCAGGAGTCGACGGTGATGGCCGTGCTGCTGGCTGCCGTGGCGGTGCTCCCGTGGCTGGCCCGCCGCCCGGCCGCCGACCGGCTGCGCGCGCTGGCCAGCGGGACCGTCGCCGCGCTGGTAGTCGCCAGCCCACAGCTCATCGCCATGATCCAGCAGGCGGTCGCCGGCGGCGCCTCGGTCAGCGCGCATGTGCTCGCGCACACCGGCAAGACCTACGGCGTCGGGCTCTTCGACTTGTTCGGGCCGTCGCAGCGGGTGGCGTCCTATGGGCTGACCAGCCTGGCCAGCGCCGCCGCGAACAGCGCCGGGCGGATCGGCGAGGGCATGCCGATGTACGGCGTGGTGGTCACGGTGCTCGCGCTGTGCGGCCTGGCCGCCGCCTGGCGGCGGAGCAGCGCCTGGAAGCTGGCCGCGCTCTGGCTTGGCTGCTCCTGGCTCGCCCTCGGCGCGGTGCTCTGGGTCGGCCGGACCCCGCGCGTGCCGTTCCTCGACTACTGGTACGGCCAGCGGGTCTCGCTGATCATGCCCTACACGTGGTTCATGCGCATTCCGTGGCTGTCGGATCTCAGGGAGGCCGACCGCTTCGCGCTGCTCGGGCTCGTCGGCGCGGTCCTGCTGGCCGGCGCCGCCGTGGACTGGGTGTTCCGCCACGCGCGGCTCGCGGTCATCGTGGTGGCCGCGCTCGCGCTGCTCGAGCTCGGCTGGTCGGGCAGCTCGAGCATCGGGGTGATGCGGACGTCGATGCCCGCCCTGGACCGCCCGATCGCCGCGGACCACTCCAACTCGATCGTCGTGGACGCACCGTTCGGCCTGCGCGGCGGCGTCCCGCTCTACGGCGGGCAGTTCGCGGCCCAGTCCCTGGTCCTGGCCACCGCGGACGGCCACCCGCGCGCGGTCTCGTACACGTCCTGGGTGCCGGCCGCGACCATCCGCGGGATCAAGAAGCACCCGTTCTACACGCTGCTCGTCAGCTCCTCGAACTACATCTCCGGCACGCCGGTGGTGCTGAAGGCCACGCGGGCCCAGCTCGCGGCGGCGGAGCGGGACGCCCGCAGCATGCACGTCGGCTGGGTGCTGGTCTGGACTGCGAACCCGCTGATCGCCAAGTACCTGGTCGCCACCGGGTTCCGGCTCGACTACCGGGCTGACGGCGCGGCCGTGTACCGGCCCGCCAGCTGACGGGCACGCGGTTGTCAGTCGGCGGAACGGGCGGGAGGAACCTGGCCGGGAGGCGCCCCGGGAGGCGCACCGGCCGAAGGCACCCGGGGCTTGGCCGGGGCCGCCCCGCCGAGCAGCCCCTCGGCGGCCAGCCCGCGCACCAGTCCGCGCAGGCCGGCCGACAGGCCCTCCCGTTCCTCAGGGGTGAGCGCCGCGAGAATCCGCGCCTGCCGGGACTGCCAGGCATCCCAGAGCCGGCCCGCCACCGCCCCGCCCTCGGCGGTCAGGTAGAGCCGCACGTACCGCTGGTTGCCCTCGTCGCGGCCGCGGCGGACCCAGCCCTTGCGCTCCAGGCCGGCGGCCAGGCGGCTCACCGTGCTCTTCTCCAGGCGGAGCAGGCCGGCCAGCTCACCCTGGGCGATGCCGCGCGCCTTGACCAGCTCGATCAGCGCCCGCGCCTCGGAACCGGACAGCTGTGGGAGATCGGCCGCGGGCACACCGCCGTTGGCGGCATCGGCGATCGGCGCGCCGC
>JASHOI010000347.1 GCA_030041195.1 Streptosporangiaceae bacterium
TCTCGCGGCCGCGCAGGCGCGCGGCCTCGCCCGCTGGTACACCGACGTCGCAAGCGTCAAGGAGCTGCCGCTGGCCCGCGCGCGCGAGCTCGGCTGCGATCTGGCGTCGTTCGCCGCCGGGCACCCGCTGTCCGGGCGTGAGCGGTCCGGCCCGGCGGCGGCCAGGGCGGACCTGTTCCTGGGCCGCCCCTGGGTGATCTGCCCGCTGCCGGAGACCGCGGCGGAGGCCGTCGGCGCGGTCGACGACCTGGCCAGGACGTGCGGTGCGCAGCCGGTCCGGATGTCTCCCGCTGACCACGACCGCTGGGCCGCGCTGGTCTCGCACGCGCCGCACGCGGTGGCGGTCGCGATGGCGGCCCAGCTGGAGAACGCACCCGACGCTGCCCTCGGCCTGGCGGGTCAGGGGCTCCGCGACGTCACCAGGATCGCGGCGGGGGACACCGCGCTGTGGACCCAGATCCTGTGTTCCAACGCGGCGCACGCCGCCGGGGTGCTGGCCGCGGTTGCGGCCGATCTTGCCGCAACGTCCGGCGCGCTGGCCAAGATCGCGCAGGGAGACGAGGAGCCGGTCAAGCAGCTGGCCCGGACGCTGGAACGCGGCGCCGCGGGAGTCGCCAGGATCCCCGGGAAGCAGGGCGGGCCAGCGCCCGACTACGCGGTCGTCCAGGTCGTCATCAGCGACCGGCCCGGCGAGCTGGCCAGGCTGTTCCAGGCCGCGGGCGACGCCGGGGTCAACATCGAGGACGTCGGAATCGAGCACTCGGCTGGCCTGCCGGTCGGCGTGGCGGAACTGGCGATCCGGCCGGAGGCCGCCACGCGGCTGGTGGAGGCGCTGGCGGCCGGCGGCTGGCCGGTTCGCCGGTAGCATCGCCTTCGTGACCAAGCACCCCGCCGCGGATCATGAAGACGCGGAGCACCGGAGCGGTGAGCATGCTGGCCTTGTGATCGCCGTGGACGGCCCGGCGGGCTCCGGCAAGTCAACCGCGGCGCGAGGGGCCGCACGCGCCCTGGGCCTCCGCTATCTGGATACCGGCTCGACCTACCGCGCGCTCACCTGGTGGCTGCTCGCCCACGGCGCGGACACCTCGGATCCGGATGTGGTGGCCGCGTGCGCCGGGCGCCCGGTGATCGAGGTTGGCACCGACCCGGAGGCCCCGGCGATCCGCGTCGACGGCGCCGACGTGGCGGGGCCCATCCGGACCCGCGAGGTGTCCAACGCGGTCAGCGCGGTCGCCGCGGTGCCCGAGGTCCGCCGTCACCTCGTCGCAATGCAGCAGGGGATTATCGCGGATGCACTGAGTGCCGGGGCAGGGATCGTCGCCGAGGGCAGGGACATCGGGACGGCGGTGGCTCCGGATGCGCCGGTGAAGGTGTTCCTGACCGCCAGCGAGACCGTGCGGGCCCGCAGGCGCGCCGCCGAGCTTGCCGACCCGGCCGCGACGGTCGACCTGACCAGGGCAGAGCAGGCACAGCGGGACCGTTCCGACGCTCCGCAGATGGCCATGGCGGCCGACGCGGTGGAGATCGACACGACGGCCCTGGGACTCGACGAGGTCATCCGCGAAATCGTGGCGCTCGCCGACCGCGCCGCCGCGGAGCGACGACCCGGCCAAGACCGCCCGCGCGGCGCTGCCCCGGGAGGACGACCCCAGCAAGGCCCCCCGCTACGGAAGGCGGGCGCGTGGACCACGTGAGCCCTGCCTCCGCGCCCGAGGCGCCCGCGGCTCCCGCGCCCGTCGTGGCGGTGGTCGGCCGCCCCAACGTCGGCAAGTCGACGCTGGTGAACCGGATCCTGGGCAGCAGGCAGGCGGTGGTCGCCGATACTCCCGGCGTGACCAGGGACCGGGTCGCCTACGACGCAACCTGGCGAGGCCGTGCGTTCACGCTGGTGGACACCGGCGGCTGGGAGCCATCCGTGGAGGGATCGGCGGCCCTGGCCGCGCGGGTGGCGGCTCAGGCGCGGCTGGCGGTGGACGCAGCGGACGCGGTGCTGTTCGTCGCGGATGCCGTTGTCGGCGTGACCGACGCCGACGAGGCCGTCGCCGCGGTGCTGCGCCGGTCGCGTAAGCCGGTCGTGCTGGCGGCCAACAAGGTCGACGATGCCCCGGCAGAGCCCGCGGCCGCCTCGCTGTGGTCGCTGGGGCTCGGCGAGCCGATTCCGGTGAGCGCGCTGCACGGCCGGGGCAGCGGCGACCTCCTCGACGCGGTCCTCGACGCGCTGCCCGCCGCGCCGCCGGAATCGTTCACGGCCGACGGCGGCCCCCGGCGGGTGGCCCTGCTCGGCCGCCCCAACGTCGGCAAGTCGAGCCTGCTGAACAAGCTCGCCGGGCAGGAGCGGGTGCTTGTCGACGCGGAGGCGGGCACCACCCGGGACCCCGTCGATGAGCTCGTCGAGCTCGGCGGCACCGTCTGGCGGTTCGTCGACACCGCGGGAATCCGGCGCCGGGTGCGGGAAACCCAGGGCGCCGACTACTTCGCGGCGATGCGGACCGAGCGCGCGCTCGAGCGTGCCGAGGTGGCCGTGGTGCTCGTGGACGCCAGCGAGCCGCTGGCCGAGCAGGATCTGCGGATCGTGTCGATGGTGATCGAGGCCGGCCGGGCCCTGGTCATCGCTTACAACAAATGGGACCTGGTGGACGAGGACCGCAGGCACGCCCTGGACCGCGAGATCGACAGGCAGCTGCACACCGCCCGCTGGGCGCCGCGGGTCAACATCTCCGCAGCGACCGGCTGGCACACCGACCGGCTGGTCCCAGCGCTCCGGCTTGCCCTGGCCAGCTGGGAGACCCGGGTGGCGACCGGGCGGCTCAACGGGTGGCTGTCCGCGCTGGTCGCGGCGACCCCGCCGCCGGTCCGTGGCGGCAAGCAGCCAAAGATCCTGTTCGCGACCCAGGCCGGGATCCGCCCCCCGCACTTCGTCCTGTTCACGACCGGCTTCCTGCAGGCCGGGTACCGCAGGTTCATCGAGCGCCGGCTCAGGGAGGAGTTCGGCTTCGAGGGCACGCCGGTGCACCTCTCGATGCGGCTGAGGCAGAAGCGCACGGGTTCGGCGGGCCGTCAGGCCCGCGGTGGCGGCCGCCGCACGGCCTGACCGGTCGATTACCGGCAATCCAGAAGCAGCCGGGCCGGCGGCTGGCTGAGCCCGCGCCCGCCTCGGGTGGCTTCCGGCCGCGCACTCAGCAACCGGCTGCGCGCAGCGGATCGGGGTGCTCGGCGCATTTAACAACCGAGAACCTTGGCAGCGGAGGCGGAATGACATTTGAGGAGTTCGCCCGCACCCGGCTGCCCGCGCTGCTGCGGTTTGCGGCCGTGCTGACCGGAGACCGCGCGATCGCCGAGGATGTTGCCCAGGAGGTACTCATCCGTGCGTACGCACGGTGGGACCGGATCGGTGGCATGGACCGGCCTGAGCTCTACGTACGCAAGATGGTCGTGAACGAGTTCCTGTCCTGGCGGCGCCGGTCGTGGCGGCAGATCCCTGCGGGCGATGCCGTCGCGCGGGATGCGACAGAACCTGACCATGCCCTGGGGCACGCGGAGCGCGATGCGCTGCTCGCGGAGGTGGCGAAGCTGCCTGCGCGGCAGCGCGCCGTGATCGTGCTCCGCTACTACGAGGGATGCGCAGACGCCGAGATCGCCGGACTGCTTGGCTGCCGCCCCGCCACGGTCCGCGGTTACGCGACCCGGGCGCTCGCCGCGCTGCGCGTCGAGATCGGCCTGCAGCCAGGGAACCTGACCTCATACCGGGGGAGCGAAGTCTGATGAGGACCGAACATGACCTGCGGTCGGCGCTGCGCGTGCTGGAGCGGGAGACGCCCGATACCGCGAAGGTGCTCAACCAGGTAGCCGAGCGAGCCAGCGCCAAGACCGCCGCGCGGGGGCGCCGGCCCGGCCGGCGGCTTCTGGCCGGGTCGGCGGCGGCCGCTGCCGTCATCGCGATAGCGGTGGTGGCGGCGCTGCTGGTGACGCCGCCCCGCGACCATGCAAAGACCGGCACGCCGAATGCGGTGCAGAGCGTGCCTCGCTACTACATGGCGCTCGTCCCGTTCGACGAGCAGTCGTACGCCAAGACCGGCGCGTTCTCCTACGGCTACGCTGTCGTCAAGGACAGGATCACGGGCCGCACCGTTGCCACCGTGCAGCCGCCCAGGCCGTACCTGGGATTCGTCGGGGTCACCGGCGCCGCCGATGACCGGGTGTTTGTGCTCACCGCGACCCGCACCACGGCGGGCAGCGACACCCAGCCGGACACGTTCTTCTACGCTCGGTTCAACCCGGCCGACGGCACGGTCACGCTCACACCGCTGACCCTGCCGGGGCTTCCGGTCAGCAACGACTACTTCTCCGCCGCACTGTCGCCGGACGGGACCAAGCTCGCTGTGGCCGGCATTAACAAGATCTTTACGGTCGCCCAGATCAAGGTCTACTCACTCCCCAGCGGCGCGGCCAAGACGTGGTCGGCCGGTGTCAACACGTCCATGGTGTTTGCCAATAACGCCGAGAATCTTCTGTCCTGGTCACGCACGGGGTCCCTGGCCTTCGGCTGGATCGGCTCGATTCCGGGAAACACGGCCGGCGTGTACCTGCTCAACACCAATGGCGCGGGCGGCAGTCTGCTCGGCGACAGCCGGGAAGTGTTCTGCCCCGTGCAGACGCGGCTGTCGCAGCCTTTGTCCATTACGTCCTATATAGGGACAAACACCGCCTTCCTCACGCCGGACGGGGGAACGCTCATCTCCAGCGTTCCGCAGCCGATACCGGTGCGGCAGCGCCCGCCCGCATGCCGCAAGTCATCGCCCGGTCTGGCGCCCACCATGCCGGAACTCGAGGAGTTCTCGGTGAGCACGGGCCAGGCGACCGGCGTTCTCTACGCGAGCCACTCGCACGACGCGGTGAGCGATGTGTACTGGAGTAATCCCTCGGGCAGCGTGCTCGTCGTTTACGCCACAACCCGGCCTAAGTTCCCCTCGCGAGGGGTCTTCGGGATCCTCACCGGCAGCACCTTCACGCAAATTCCGGGATCCTCGAACCCGCCGCTCGTGCAGCTTGCGTTCTAGAGCGCGCCGCGGCAGATGATGAGGCCGGAGTGCGAGTCGGCGGTGAACGCACCGTCGCGGGCGATGACCTCGTCGGTGATCGCCCGGGCGGCGCCGATCATGGCTTCCCAGCTGACCCCGGCGGGCAGCCGGTCCGCGCGGCCCGCCCGCTGACTGTCCAGGTAGGCGATGACCGGCGCGGCCTCCGGGATCCGGATCTCGGTCTGCCAGGACACCACCTCGGCCGAAGCGAAGTGCCGCCGCAGCATGCCGGGCGCGTTCTCCAGGCGGAACCGCTGGCCGACGACCGACCGGAAGGCCGCCTCGCGGACGACCGCGCCGGGGTCGGCCGCGCGCACCGCGGCGGCGAGCAGGTCGCCGAACTGGCGCATGTGGCCTTCGCCGTTGGTGGCGACGATCGCGACGCCGGCGGGCCGCAGCACCCGCGCGATCTCGCCGATGGCCAGGCCGATGTCGGGCACGTGGTACAGCATGTGCATGGCCAGCACCGCACCGGCCGCTCCGTCAGCCAGCGGCAGTTGCTGGGCGTCGGCGACGGCCTGCGGCCGCATGCCCGGCGACAGGTCGAGGCCGAGCGCGCGCAGATCGGGGCGCTCGCTGGCGATCCGGCTCAGGTAGTGGCCCGGGCCGCAGCCGATGTCCACGACCGGCCCCGTGACGTCATGCAGGAACGACAGCACAGCACCGGGCAGGTCCCTGGTGGGCCGCTGCCAGCGGTAGATCGCCCTTCTGGCTTCCAGCGGCCGAGGGTCGGCGTACGCCTGGCCGACGAGCACGTCGCGGTCGGTCAGGGAAGCCACGCTCGCCAGCATAGAGAGCGGCGGCCTGGCAGCCGCGACGGACCGTCAGGGCCCGTCGGGAAGGTCGCGCAGGGCGGGGTAGCCGCGGCCCCGGACGAGCCAGAACCAGACGGTGGTCCCGTGTTCGTCGCGAACGTAACCCCACTGGCTGGCGAGGGTCTGCACCAGGAAAAGGCCGTGCCCGCCAGACACGCAGCCGTCGCCTTTCACCTCCGGAGCGCTCTGCTCCGAGCCCTCGTCGGCTACCTCGATCCGCACCCCGCCACCGGTCTCGACGGCGGTGATCGTCACCGTTCCGCCCGACCGTCCGGAGTTGCTGTGCAGCACGGCGTTGGTGACGGTCTCCGACACAAGTAAGACACCGACGTCGGTGGCGGGATCGTCCTCGCCGAGGGCCCTGGTCACGAACGATCGTGCCGCACTGACTAGCTCGGGGCGGGCCGGGATCGTCAGACTGCCGATGACTGTGGCGCTCGCCATCGCCGCCAGGTCCTCAGCGGAGTCGCTAACGCTGGCAGCCAATGCTGTCATCTGGATCCATTCCCTCCCCGGGCCCCCCGGCCCTTGCCGGTCGCCGAATGCCAGCTGGCGATCGAGCCCGTGCCGGGGCGGGGCGGCGCGGACTCAGGACGCTAGAAGTCATCATGGTCTGGGAGTGCATGCCACGCAAGTGCGTGGAACAAATATGGTGGATGAAATCTCAATTGAGATCCCATGTCGGCCCGTTCTCCCCTACCATTGGTCTGAGCGCAGCAGCCGCAATGGCAGTTCCCGCAGTCGCGCGCAGTCAGGATCTGCCCCGCGTGCCCGCTAGGAGGGGAGGCCGAATGACCGCGTCAATCGGCCCGACGGTACGCCGACGTCGGCTTGGGACCGAATTAAGGCGATTGCGCGAGGCGCACTCGATAAAGCTGGAGGAGGTCGCTGACAAGCTCGGCCTTGCCGCATCCACGCTCTCCCGGATCGAGACGGGCAAGGCTCCGACCAGGACCGCCTATCTGTCGGCCATGCTTGATCTCTACGGCGTCCACGATCCGGGAGGCCGTCAGATCCTCGTGGACATGGCCCGTGACGGTCACCGGAAGGGCTGGTGGGCAGCGTGGGAGGACGTCTTGCCCACCGGCTTCGACGTCTATGTGGGCCTGGAGGCCGAGGCTGCCTCGCTGCGCGCCTATGAGTCCCTGGTAGTCCACGGCCTGCTGCAGACCGAGGCTTACGCCCGGGTGGTGATGACCACGGTGCGCAGGAGGCAGACGCCCGAGCAGATTGAACGCCTGGTCGCGCTGCGGATGCAGCGACAGGAGGTGATCCTGCGCGCCGATCCGATAGACCTGTGGCTCATTCTGGACGAAGCGGTGATCCGCCGGACGATGGGTTCGCCGGAGCTTATGCGGGGGCAGCTGAATCACCTGGCTGATGCCAGCCTGTGGCCGAATGTCACGCTGCAGGTGCTGCCGTTCTCCAGCGGGCCGCATCCTTGCCTCAACGGGCCGTTCGCGATCATTGAGTTTCCCGAGCGATTTGACCCGGATGTCGTATATACAGAAGGTGTCTCCGGACAGGCCTACATCGAGCGCGAGCGAGACGTACGTGCCCGGGCCGAAGCCTTTGACCTGCTGCGCGCGGCCGCATTGTCACCGGCCGACTCGACCGAGCTCATCAGCCAACTCGCCAGGGAAATTGTTTGATCAACGAAAGGAAACCCCGATGGCACACGATTTGAGTGAGGCGCGGTGGATCCGCAGCCGCGCCTGCAGTTCCGACGGCTGCGTAGAGGTGGCGCATCTGGCCGACGGTAGCATCGCGATCCGCGACTCGAAGGATGTGCGCAAGGCCGCGCACGTCTTCGACCGCGAGGAGTGGTCGGCGTTCATCACAGGTGTCAAGAACGGCGAGTTCGACCTGCGGGCCTGCTAGCCAGCCATCCACGGACGGACTGCAAGTCTGCCGCCTCCCGCATCCCCGCCACCCGGCGGGGGTGCGGGAGGCTTTATGTTCGCACTGCTCCGGAGGCTTGCCGGGCAACCGGCCGGATCAGGGCGGCCCCCGCTCAAGACGCGGGTCGGCCGAACTCGCCGTCCTTGGCGCCTGCAAGGAAGGCGTCCCACTCAGATCTTGTGAAGATCAGCGCCGGCCCGCCGGGGTGCCGGGAATTGCGCAGCGCTATCTCGCCGCCGTCGAGGAAAGCAACCTCCACGCAGTTGCCCCCGGTTGGACCGCTGCGACGGCTCTTGATCCAGGTCACACCGGCCAGCGCGGTCGCGTCCATGCCATTGCGGATGCTGCTCATGGGGATCTCTCCATATCCTCGAGCCGGGCACGGATGATCTCTTTGGTCTCCTCGGGCGGAGCGCTGATCGCGCTCAGCTTGTCCATGGCCGCTGCGTACCGTTCCACGTCAACCGGCTTGTCCAGGTACATGGCGCTCGTCAGCTGTTCGATGTAGACCACTTCGGGCAGGTCGGGAACTGCGAAGCGCAGGATGCTGAAGCTCCCAGGGGCCGCGTAGGCTCCGGCGGAGTCCGGCACCACCTGCAGCGCGAAGCCGGGCTGGTCGCAGACCTCGCACAGATGCTCAAGCTGCGCCCGCATGATCTGCGAGCTGCCGACCGGTCGGTAGAGTGCCACCTCGTCGACGATCGCCCACAGGCGGAGCCCTCCAGAAGCGAACCTGCGCTGTCGCTCCTTGCGCAGGAACACGAGGCGTTCCGCTTCCTCGAGCGAGAAATCGCCGAGCGCGATCACAGCGCCGGCGTATTCCTCGGTCTGCAGCAGGCCCGGAATGAACTGGGAGTCATAACTGCGAATGGACTCGGCCGACTCTTCCAGTCCGATGTACGCCTGAAACCAGCCGGGCAGGACGTCCTGGTACTGGTGCCACCAGCCGGGCTGATTCGCCTGCCCGGCCAGGGTGAGCAGCTCTTCCCGTTCCGCGGGGTCGGTGATTCCGTAAAGGCTGAGCAGGTCGATGATGTCCACTTCTCTGACCGAGGTCCTGCCCAGCTCGATGCGGCTGATCTTGGATTCGGATCCCCTGATCGCTCGTGCCGCCTCCTGCGCGGTGATCCCGCGCGCCTCACGCAGACGCCGCAGCTGTGTGCCGAGGAGGATGCGCAACACCGTGGGCCCGCCAGCCCCTTCCACCATGAACCCCGCTCCCTCCTGCTAGCTACCCGGCCACTCCGGGTATCGCCCCTGCGGGCCTGCTCATGTGCCGTCCCGGGACGGCACATGGCACGCTATGGAGTCTCGCTAGCTGCACCTTTTCGGATTACATTCCCGGGACAATTGCGTCATGGAAGTGTTCGGTTTGCCGCTCTTACCACATGATATCGCATATGCGATTTCACGCCACCCCAAAACGTTCGGGCACTGCGAGGATCTCGCTGGCCTGTCCCTGCGCTTCCGCTGGCATACCGGTCGGCTGCCCGAGGGCCGTGTGACTTGTGATCCCTGTGACGGGCGTTGCTGGGTGACTCTACGCTCGGTTGCGCTCCCTTGCTGGCCTATCGCGTACGATCAAGGGCCTCAGGCCTGGCATCCAACGGCGCTCGGGAGGCATGCAGGGCATGCGTTACAGGTCGCTAGGTAACTCGGGACTCGTCGTGTCGGTGGCCGGTTTGGGCTGCAACAACTTCGGCCGCAGACTGGACGCGGACGCGACCCGCGGCGTGGTGAACGCGGCCATCGACGCGGGGATCACTCTGCTCGATACGTCCGACACCTATGGCGGTGCCGGGCGGTCGGAGGAGATCCTCGGCGAGGTCCTGGCGGGCCGCCGTGATCAGGTGGTGCTGGCCACCAAGTTCGGGCACCGCGGTGCCGACATGGGCTACGGGCCCGCCGCGGGAGCAAAGGGCGGGCGCAGCTACATCATGCGTGCGGTGGAGCACTCACTGCGTCGCCTGCGGACCGACTACATCGACCTGTATCAGCTGCACACGCCCGACACGGCCACGCCGATCGAGGAGACGCTCACGGCGCTCGGCGAGCTGGTGGCTCAGGGCAAGGTGCGTTACCTGGGGCATTCGAACTTCTCCGGCTGGCAGCTTGCCGAGGCGGCCGGCGCCGCGCGGGAACTCCGCGCGGTGGGGTTCATATCCGCGCAGAACCCCTGGTCGTTGCTTGAGCGTGGCAGCGAGGCGGAGGTTGTGCCCGCTGCCGCGCACTACGGCCTCGGCGTGCTGCCGTACTATCCCCTGGCCAACGGCCTGCTGACCGGGAAGGTCCGGCGCGGCCAACCGCCGCCGGAGGGCAGCAGGCTGGCCGGCCGGCTCGATTACATCACCGACCAGAAGCTGGACAAGGTCGAGGCGCTGATCGGCTGGGCAGAGCAGCACGGCGTGACGATCCTCGACGTGGCCATAGGCGGCTTGGCCGCCCTGCCGGGCTGCTCGTCGGTCATCGCCGGAGCGACCTCGCCGGAGCAGGTCAAGGCGAACGCGACGGCCGCAGGCTGGATACCGACTCCCGGTGAGCTCGCTGACCTGGACCGGATCGTGCCGCCCCCGGCATCGTCAGCCTGAGCTGTTTGCCACAGCAGTCTCGTACAGGTCCTGGATCGCGGAGAAGAACCTCGGCGAGTACGAGATGTTCGGGGTGTCTCCGCCCTCCTGATAGCCGCCGATCACCCCGATCACCCAGCCGTCGCCGGTCTTCGGGTTCACGTTAGCCAGGAACGGGCCACCGCTGGTGCCGTCGGTGTAGTCGTCGCAGTCGAAGACCATCTGGTGCCCGTGGTCGAAGCTGCGGGCCGGAGCCGTACAGGTGATCGGCTCGTTCGTGCCGTCCGGATAGCCGATCACGTTGACGACCTGCGGCGGCTGGTCGATCATCAAGGTCTCGGCGCCGGTGTGCCTCTGGATGTGAGTGCCTGCCCGCCCGGCGACCAGGAAGGCGACGTCGTCGTTCGGATTCTGGTGCTGCACCCACGCGCTGTCGACGTACACCGCGGTGATGCGCCAGGTGCCGTGCGGAAACTTGCCATCGTGATAGCCGGGCGCGAAGACGACGCCGGCCGCCGGGCCAAGAGACCGCCCGTAGATGCAATGCGCGGCGGTGATGAGCAGGTTCTCACCGGGGCTGTTGACCACGCTTGCCGTGCAAAAATGCGAGCCCAGCGTGCCGTTGGCCTTCAAGGTGAACAGCGCCCCAACCGCGGCAGTTCCGTTGAACGGGATGCCGCGCTTGGCGGCCGCCTCGCCTACCGCCTGCGGCAGCGGTGTCAGCACGTAAGCGCCGAGCGCGGCCACGATCGTGCCCGCGAACCATGCCATCCGCCGCGTGGTCAGCACGCGCCTCGGGCGCATGGGAACACGCTGCCGCCTGGCGCCTCGGCGCATCCGGTCCTCCATTCGCAGGTCAGTCACCCGCGCTCGGGTGCGCGAGGCACTTTGCCGTGTGTTTAGCTGATTGTGGCGACCGGACGCCAGAAGAGCCAGGGGTGTTGGCTGGGAGGATGCTGAGACATTACTCAATGTCAACGTTCTCGGCGAGGGCACTCGCATCCTGCGCCGGCCGGTCGCCAGCTAGTCCGGCCGCCCGCTACCCCCGGCGGGCAGCCACCACGTGCCAGCCGTGAGCTGTGCGGACCGACGGTGCGCGTGGCGACACTCAGAGTAGTCGGCGCCAGCCGACGCCGCACGCCTATCGCATCCCGCGCAGAGTAATCATTCAATTACTACTTGTAGCAGGTACGTGCAACGGTTAACAAAGGTAAGGTCAGACCGTCTTCCACGGCGACGTACACTGCCATGGAGATAGTGGCGGATGGTGCGGCGTGGGCCGCGATGGACCACGCCGACCGATCCCAGCCCGGCCAGCATGGGGGACTGGCCGTTGCTCTTCAGTGATCTGAGCAGTCCTTCCGTCTGCGATCTCAGCTAGTTCCAGTCGGCGCGCATGGGGGCTTCCTTTCGGTGGGTGGGGTGGTGTCGGTGGC
>JASHOI010000037.1 GCA_030041195.1 Streptosporangiaceae bacterium
TCCAGCACCCGGGCGACCAGCGTTCGCTGCATGGCTGCCTCACCGGAGCAGACACCGGCCAGCGCATCGGGCAGCCGGGTGAAGTTCATGGTCTTCAGCAGGTACCCGTCGGCCCCGGCCCGCAGCGCGGCGAACAGATCGGTGTCGTCGTCGGAAACGGTCAGCATCACGATCTTGATCTCCGGCAGCCTCGCCGAGATCTCCCACGCCGCCGCGATGCCGCTGCCGGGCATGCGGATGTCAAGCAGGCAGACGTCGGGCCGGTTCAGCACGGCGGCATGCACGGCCTGAGCGGCGTCGGCCACCACCGCGCAGACATCGAACGCCGCGCTGTCCGCGAGAACCCGGCGAAGATCGTCACGAGTTGGCCGGTGGTCGTCGGCGATCAGCACCCGCAATCGCCTTGCCTCGGCATTCACAGCTCGACCTCGACGGTGCAGCCCCGGCCCGGGGCGGAGCAGATCCGAAGCTCGCCGCCCGCCGAGCGCGCGCGCTCACGCATGGACATCAGCCCGAAGCCGCTGGCGGCCGCCGGGTCAAACCCGCTGCCCTGGTCGCCGATCCGCAGCCGGAGCCGCGGACCGTCGCGCTCCAGGGCCAGCCGCACCTGTCCGGCGCCGCTGTGGCACGCTGCGTTCGTCACTGCCTCGCAGACGATCCGCACCAGCGCGTCCTCCTGTGCGGCCGAGACGCGCACGCCGGAGGCGAGATCGAGCTCGAGCCCCAGGCGGAACCGGCCGGCCACCGCGGCCGCCGCCTCGGCGAGCGCAACGTCGGCCGGCCTGACCCGAGGGGCCGCCAGCGTGCTGACCGCCCGCCGCGACTCAACCTGTGCCCGCTCGACGGCACCGCGCAACCGGCTGAGCGTCTCGTCGCGTTCGCTGCGCGGCTCACCGTCCAGGGAATCAAGGTTGCGTGCCAGGTAGGCGAGCTCCTGCGCCAGCCCGTCGTGGAGGTCGCGGGCGATCCGCCGCCGCTCCTCCAGTACCGCGGCGTCCGACAGGGTGTGCCAGTACAGCCAGATCTCCCGGATCGAGCCGGCCAGGAGGGTCGCGTACGCGCAGAGCCGGAAGAAGTCACCAATCCCGACCCCCTGCCAGTAGGGAGACGGGTAGAGCGCGTAATTGATGTGGGCGAACGCGGCGAAGACCGCGGCAATGGCGAGCCAGCCGAGAAACTCGTCGCCGAGCCGCCGGGAGCGCCTGAGGAAACCGGCCGCGGCCGCGCAGTAGAACACCGCGGTGGCGAACTGCAGCGTCAGCAGCGCGGCGGGCCTGTCAAGCCCCGGCCAGGCCGGCGACGCCGGCCTTGGCGCGGCGACAAGGCCGTGTGCCTGCTGCCCGGCGAACGCATCGAGCAGGGCGGCCGTCAGCAGCGCGGCCGTGCTTCCGCAGGCCAGCCACGCGGCCAGGCTGACGCCGGGGCGCCGGAGCCGGCGGCGCGGAGCGAATGCCGAGAACGCAAACAGCACGGCCCCGAGCGAGCGCCCGGTGAGCAGGGCCGACGCCGTCAGATTGTTGGTTAACGACTGGATCAGCGCGGGAATCGTCAGCAGGAAGATGTTCATCAGCGCGAACACCGCGAGCGCGGAGGCAAGGACCATTTCGTTAAATGTGCCCCGCCGCAGGAATCGGCCAGCCACCAGTGAGCCCGCGAGCACCGCGATAAGCGACGCGGCCGTTTCCACGGCCACGTGCAATAGCGGCCGGCTGGAAGAGAAATGCGTGCGCGGCAGCAGCGCAACAGCTAAAGTCGCAACTCCCGAAACTCCCGCCACTGCAAACACTGCAGTACGCACGCCCCGCACTCCACCATCCTAGGAGCCGGCTGACGTCCCAACAACAGAATAATCTGCGTTTGCCGGCCGCCGTTCTCCGCGCCACGGACCAGCGTTGTTCAGCGGGCTGGCGAGCCACATGGGAAACGTGGCCCGGCTACACCGGCACCGGGTGCACGCTGGCCGTGCCGTCAAGGTGCTCCACCTTGTAAGTCTGCAGCGCAGGGAATACCACCCTTTCCACCAGGGTGGCCGCCTGAACCGTGGTAATCGACCTGGTCTTGAAGGTTTGCGGCGAGCCCTCGACGACGCCGAGCTGGGGCACGAGTACCGAGAAGGTCGTCACCGGGCTGCCCGAGATTTCGCCTTTCACGAGAGCGACCGAGACCAGCGCGCCGACATTGTCGATTTGATTGACGGTCACGTCTGCCTTGCCGAAGGTTTTCGACAGATGCCGGTCCTGGAAGACGAAGAACACCTCGGACTGGCCCTCGATGATCGGACCGCCCGCGCCGTTGGGGAAGAACGACGCCGTAATGCCATCGCCGTGGAACGTGTATTCGGTGGCGTTCAATGAGATGGGCATCGCCTGGCCTCCTCTGGCACTCATTCCCGTCCGCCCTGGACCCGGCGAGCCAATTGGCAATCAGCGTGATCTGCCCCATGAACACCGGCCGCTCCCCCGGGCCCGTTCCACACTGACCGTGCCATCGGCAGCCCACAAGGGGGGCGCGAGCGACCGGGCGTTCAGGTTCCTGAGCGCTGCCCGGCTAGGGCGCGTCCCGTAGATC
>JASHOI010000348.1 GCA_030041195.1 Streptosporangiaceae bacterium
ATCGTCGTCCAGCGGCGGAAGCGGCTGAACCGCCGCCCGCACGAGCCGGCGGATCAGTGCGGCCTTGGATAGGCCCTCCCGGGAGGACATCCGGTCGAGGGCCTCGCTGAGATCGTCGTCCAGCATGATCTGCAACCTGGTCACCCCTTCATGTTACGTCACTTTTGAGTTTGACGTCATTGACAATGCTCCGTCGCGATGGCCGGGTGCGCGGCGCTGAGGAGGATCTTTTCGCCGATCGTCGTCTTGATGTCGGCGCGGTCGGCGTCGGTGAGCTGCTTGAGCCCGCCAGTTCCGTCCCGGACCTCCACCGAGTCAGTCTCGATCGTGACCGTGAGCGATGACCGGTCAGGGTTGGCGGTGTCCACCACGACGTCGGCTTGCCATCGGGTGGCCTCGATGGTCAGGTCATGGCCGGCCCTGCGGCCCAGGCCCGCGCGGCCCGCGTCACCTGAGGCACGTGGCATTCGGGATGTTAGGTTCACTACGCCTGCTTCTGACTAGCCCCAGATCTTCTCGGCGGTCTCGGCGACCAGGGCCAGCTTGCGGCGTTCCTCATCGATCGAGAGCAGGTTGCCGGGGGCCGTGGAGGCGAAGCCGCACTGCGGGCTGAGCGCGAGATCTTCCAGCGGGACGTAGGCCGCTGCCTGGTCGACCCGCCGGCGCAAGTCGTCAGCGTCCTCCAGTTGCGGCACCTTGGACGAGACCAGGCCGAGCACCACAGTGGTCCCCGGCCGGACGAAGCGCAGCGGCCCGAACCCGCCTGCCCGCTCGGTGTCGTACTCCAGCAAGAACCGGTCCACTCCGACCTCGCCGAACAGCCGCTCGGCGACCGGCTCATAGCTGCCCTCGGCCATCCAGGCGCTCCGGTTGTTGCCGCGGCAGATGTGCATGGCCACGGTGACGCCCGGGCCTTTCTGCTTGGCCGCGCCGACGATCTGCGCGTCGGCCTCGACCGTGGCCGCCAGGACGTCCCCAGCGAGTCGAGCTGGATCCAGGTGACGCCCGAGTCGATCAGCCGCTCGATCTCGGCGATCTGCAGCGCCACCAGGTCGCGGACGAGGTCGCCCGGGGTCGGGTACACCGGGGCGCTGAGCTCCGGGTTCCACAGCAGCCCGCCCATGGACGCGCTGATCATCGTGATCTTGAACTGGCCCGGTGCATGACGGGACAGGAACGCGGCCTCGGCGCTGGTGTGCTGCACCCGCTGGAACACTCGCGTGTTCGCGGCGAAGCGGTCGAAGGCGGTCTCCTCGGCCGGCGGGCTGCCCGCCTCGCGCTGCAGGTCCAGCGCCTCGGCTGCGGCCCGGTCCTCCGCCTCGTGCAACTCCGCGTCGCTCAGCTCGCCCCGCTTGCGCGCCGCTCGCGCTTCCAGCAGCCAGGACGGCCGCAGCAGGCTCCCAACGTGCTCGGCGTGGTACGCAGTCGCCATCGCTCGCCTCCTCGCGGACGGCACCGGCTACCGTGCCCAGCATGACCCAGCGCGAGGCGACCGTGAAAGGTGTCAGTAGCTCAGCTGCTCGTCCCAGCCGGTTCCGCGGCCTTCTGGGGTGAGATCGAACAGGTTCCACAACGGCTCAACAGTGCCGATATGGCGGGGATCTTGCCCGGTTTCGTTTGGCGCATAAAACAGTTCCGAGGCCCAGAAGTGGCGGATCGTTTGCCCGTCGCGGTGGAACACGTTCAGCATGGGCTGCTGCTCCCCGTCGGGGGTCTCGGCCATGTAGTCGCGGTTATAAGAGGTCCCGGCCGAGGACAAAAGGCGCAGCCGCCGCCAGCCGCGTTCCTCCGCGAAGGCGCTGAGTTGCTCGATCGGCGCCTTCGCGACGGCCGCCAGATTGACGCGCTGGGAGGCGTGCTCGGCGGCGCCGTCCAGCTGGTCGAGGAATGCCGTGCACGACGGGCACGGGCCCTGCGCCAGCGGCAGCAGCGCGGTCTGCCCGGTGGCCGGGCCCGGCCGGTCGTCACCCGGGTCGCGGGGGAACATCATGCTGTAGATCAGCAGCGAGTCCTTGCCGGGGGCGAAAAGCTCCGAGAGCCGCACCTCCACCGGGCCGCCGCCGGGTCCCTGGGCCTGAAAAACGTAGTCCTGCGGCACAATCCCGCCGGGCGGCAGCCGCCGCCGCGCCGCGGCCACTGCCTCCATGGCGCGGCGCAGCTCGATCTCCTGCTCCAGGAGCCGGTTCCGCGCGGCCCGGTGCTCGGCTGACTCTCCTGGAAACGCGATAGCCATGCTTTGTGTCCTCAGAAGCGATGAAGGGTGTGGCCGAACGTGCCCTCAGCGAATGTGAGGACCCGGTCGGGGCGCACCGAGTAGGTGAGCACCTCGAAGCCGTCCGGGTGGTGCAGCCGGTCTCCGCGGACTTCGAAGGCCCAGCCCCCGTCCCATCGGCGGCGCCACGCCGCCGCCAGCCGGGTGAGCACCGCCGGGTCGCTCGCGAGAGACGCCCGGCCTTCGACGGCAATGTCCAGGCCGCGCTCCCAGTCCAGCCCGCCCACCTGAAGCAGCACCCGGTCGTCCTCGCGCAGGTTCTTCCCCTTCTGCTCGGTCGCGCCGGTGGTGAAGTGCATGCTGTCATCGACCCACACCGGCACCACCGGGGTGGCATGTGGCCGCCCGTCTGGGCGAAGGGTGACCAGCCAGGCGAGTTCGGCAGCCTCGAGCGCCGCGCTGGTCACCGCCCATGGCGTCGGTGCCGCATCGGGACTGCTGTAGCGAGGGTCGAGCGTGGTCAGGGGTTCCGTCATGGCATTCCTTCCTCAGGACGGGGCCGTATCCGCCGGCCGCAGCCCTCACCGACATAGACTCCGGCGCTGCGGCGAACTCATCGCCCGCGTTCCTGGCTGGCCATTCTGGAGCAGCCCAGTTGGCCACTCCGGGACTCAGATCGGGAACAATCTCCGTTCCCGTGGCTACCACGGCCTACGAGTTGGCCAGGGTTGGCCAGGGGATGGGCACCATACTTGGCCGGTGTATTGTCTGGGGTGGTGGTTCCGGCCGCCTCTGGATCCGCGGGCAGAGCTTTAAGCTCACCGGTTGCACGCCGGCGATGACCCCACCTGACAGGTCCTTGTGGTCTTTCCGCCCGATGCCGCGGATCCTCGGGCACGAGGAAGGACTGCCATGTCTGATCAGCCGCGTCCGCTTCCCGCTCAGCCGAGCCTTCGTTACCTGAAGCTGGAGGCCAGGCGCCGCCTGGCGACCGGCGAGTTCGGTACGCTCCACGACGCCCAGCTCGCCATCGCCCGCGAGCACGGCCAGCCGAGCTGGACCGCGCTCAAGGAACTCATCGACAGCCGGCTCGCCCAGCTCGGACATCCGGCGCTCACGCAGCTGCGGTGGGTGATCTCCCGGTTCGGCGGCGCCGACGGGCCGGACTGGACGGCTCCCGCCGCCGACGAGCTGCGCGAGCACTTCGCCGATCGGTACCTCGGCCAGGACCCGGTCGGCAGGCTCACGATGGTGTTCACCCGCGCGGCCGCGCGGCTGCGCGAAGAGCTCGTGGTCACGGTGGACAACCCGCTGCACGCGCGGGCCAGGGTCGGCGGCCTGCAGTTCGAGGCCGAGGCAGAGGCCGAGCCGCCGCACCGGCTGCGGGACTTCCGGGGGTACCTGGTCGGCAGCCAGGTCACCGACCCGCGGGTCGCGGCACCGCCCATGCAGAGCTCCGGCGCGGTTCCCGCTGTGGCGGCCGAGACCGCGGCGGTGGGGTTCGGGGAGCTGGGCCTGGCCGGGGTCGTGCTGGCCGGCGGCGCGCCGGGGACGGCCGACTGGGTCATCACACGGGGCTGGGCCGACCTGGACCGGGCCGAGCCGCTGCGTCCTGGTCACCGGTTCCCCGCTTTCGGGGTCACCAGGCTCATCACCGCCGCCGCAGCCATGCGGCTTGCCGCCGAAAACCGGATAGGCCTCGACGACGCCGCCAACGACCACCTGCGCAGCGTGCGGCTCGCCGACGCTGCGGTCACCGTCCGGGAATTGCTCAGCTACTCCAGCGGCGTGCACAATCCCGTCGTCGGCGGCGGGTACGGCGACACGATCCCCGACCTGGCCGCACTGCTCGGCCCGGTGCTGCCGTCCGACCACGCCCGCGGCACCGCCACTCCACAGCGCGGCGGCGACTACGGCGTGCTCGGGCAGCTCATCGAGGACGTCACCGGCTCGGACTACGCCGAGGCGGTCGCCGGGCTGGTCCTCGGCCCGCTCGGCATGACCGGCTCGACGTTCCCCACGAGCTGGCCGCACGACGACCCGGACGCGGTCACCGGCTACGAGCTGCAACCCGACGGCACCTTCCTGCCCGACCTCGACGACGTCGCCACGGTCCCGGCCGCGGCCGGACTGTGGACCACCGCCGCCGACCTGGTCAAATTCGGCACCGGCTGGTCCTCCCTGCTTCCTGACGACCTAGCCGCCGAGGCGCTCCGGCCGCAGGCCGCCGAAGAACTCGGCCCCGAGCAGGCCGGCCTCGGCTGGCGCCTCAACACGGCCCGCGGCTTCGCCTTTCAGGCCGGCAACGGCCCCGGCGGGGGCGCGTCCCTGATCGTCCGGCCCGGCGACGGCCGCGCCTACGTCGCGCTGACGAACCGGAAGGTGCTTGTCATGGCCCTCAGCGTCAGGGTCTTTCTGCACGGCTCGTAAACGCGCCGGATTCACGGCCCGCACGGTTCACGGTCTCGATGCCGGCCAGGATGAGATTGATGCCGGCGAGGAATTGCTCGCGGTCGTCGTGTTCGCGCAGTTGCGTCCTGGCTTTGTGCACGGATGGGTATCTAGCGGGGTCGAGCTGCGCCCACTGCGCGGCGACGTGAGCCAGGAAAGCCGACCGATCCATCTTGCTGCTGGCGAGCGAACGGGCGTTGGCGGCGTTCTGCCCGGCGACGCCGAGGATGTAGTTCACGAGCACGCCCGCGGAGTCTGACAACGCTTGCTCGGGCACGCCGAGTGCCTGCAGTTGCTCGCTGAGGCTCTCGTAGAGGTCCAGCAGTGCCGGCCGCCACGGCTCTCGGTTGAGCTGGGCGCCGGCCCAGGGGTGGGCGCTGATCGCATCGAACAGGCCAAGCGCGATGGCACGCAGCGCTCGCTGGGGCTCGGCGTCGGCGTCGAGGCCGGTCACGATATGAGCGATGACGTGGTCGGTGGCCGCTGCGAGCAGGTCATTCCTGTCCGCGACGTGGTGGTATATCGCCCCGTACCCGGTGGCCAGGCGCACGGTGAGTGCCCGCAAGGTCAGTGCGTCTTCGCCCTCGGCGTCGAGTATCTCGGTGGCGGCCTGGACGATCACGTCCCTGGATAGCGCCTCCGTACGCCGGGGAGCCCGCTGGGACTTGGTCGCCATGAGCTCCAATCTGCCATATATGGATCGCCGCTCCAAACTTGTGCTAGCGTCATTGGAGTAGCAATCCAACAAGCTTCGGAGAGAGCTCGATGACAACACCGGTCACCGTTGTCGGAGCTGGCCTCGGCGGTCTCGTCCTGGCCCGCGTCCTGCATATGAATGGCATCCCGGTCACGGTCTATGAAGCGGAGGCTTCGGCGGCGGCACGGACCCAGGGTGGGCTGCTTGACATCCACCCCTGGAACGGCCAGCCAGCACTCGAGGCGGCCGGCTTGATCGAGAAGTTTCGCGGCCTTGTCCTGCCTGGCCGCGAGTCCTACCGGGTTCTGGACCGGGCCGGGACGGTTTTGCTCGACCGGCCCGACGACGGCACGGGCGAGCGTCCCGAGGTGTCGCGCGGCGAGCTGCGGCAGATGCTGCTGGACTCGCTTCCGGACGGCATCGTGCAGTGGGGGCGCAAGGTCAGCGGCGTGCGGGCCCTCGGCCAGGGCCGCCATGAGCTGCGCCTTACCGACGGCACCACCGTCCGCACGAGCTTGCTGATCGGGGCCGACGGGGCGTGGTCACGGATCCGTCCGCTGCTGTCCGACGCGACTACCGAGTACATCGGCTTCACGTCCGTCGAGACCTTCCTGTTCGACGGCGACACCCGCCATCGCGCCACCGCGGAGGCGGTCGGCGCCGGGTTCTTGTTCGCGCTCGCGCCGGGCAAGGGCTTCCTGGCCCACCGGGAAAGAGGCGGCACTCTGCACGCCTACGTCCAGCTCAAGAAGCCACCGGACTGGTTCGCCGGCACCAATGTGGCCGATGGCGCATCGGTGTCGGCGCGGGTCGCCGCCGAATTCGACGGATGGGCGCCCAAGCTCACCGCGCTGATCACCGACAGCGACACCGCACCGGTCGTGCGCCCCCTCTACACGCTGCCGGCCGGGCACCGTTGGGCCCGGGTGCCGGGGGTGACCCTCATCGGCGACGCTGCCCACCTCGCGGCCCCGAACGGCGAAGGCGCGAACCTGGCCATGCTGGACGGAGCCGAACTCGGCCAGGCCATCGCCGCGCACCCCGGCGATGCCGAGGCTGCGCTGGATGAGTACGAGCAGGCCATGTTTCCGCGCGCCGCCGAAGCAGGAGATGAGGACACCTACGACCTCATGCTCGGCGACGATGCGCCCCACAGCTGGATCGCCATGATGAACGGCGCCGGGCAGGTACCGTGAGCGCCTCCGTGGACGGGTTCGTGGCTAGCAGACCAGCTGGACGGCCCGCAGATTCTGAGGTCGAAGTACCGCGGCCTAGTTGCCATGAAGAAGATTTAGCTGCCTAATAGTTAGATATCAATCTTTTAGACATCGATGCTTCGTGGTATGCTGGCTGACGTGCCAGCACCGTTTCCGCTCCCGATCGGGCTCCGCCTGAGCCAGGCGGCTCACACCGTCGGGCTCGCGTTCGACCAGGCTCTCGGCGAGGCGGGCGGCACCCTGCCGGTCTGGCTGGTCCTGCTCAATCTCAAGATCCACAAGCCCGCCAACCAGCGGGAACTCGCCGAGGCGGTAGGAATACGCCAAGCCACGCTGACGCACCACCTGAACGCGATGGAGACCCAGGGACTGGTCACCAGGGCCCGGGACGCAGCAAACCGGCGAGTCCAGGTGGTCGCGCTGACCGAAGCGGGCGAGGCGGCGTTTCTGCGCCTTCGGGACGCCGCAACGGCCTTCGACGCGAAGCTGCGGGCGGGCCTCGACGACTCCGACCTGGCGACGCTCAGCGACCTGCTCGGCCACCTGGCCGCCAACGTCGGGACGGGGGAGGCCGCGCCGCCCTGGAGCGGCCTGGCCGACCGCCGGGAGTAACGCCCAGGCCGCCGGGCTTCGGTCAGCATTTCGACAGGCCCGAGGTGGAAACCGGCAGGCCATGCTCGGCTGGCTGAGACTTGGCGATCTTCTTTATCTCCAGTTCACCAACGCTCCTCCTGACGAATAGGCTCGCGCTCGTGGCCG
>JASHOI010000349.1 GCA_030041195.1 Streptosporangiaceae bacterium
ATGCGATGGTGCTGGTGGCGGGACCGTATCGATTTCATCGATACCGACCCTCGCGTCGTCGTACAGCGGATCCAGGGAACCGCCGAACTCCAGCGCCACGGGCGCGACGACCTCGCCATGGAAGCCGCCGTCAGCCGGCTCAGCCTCGAACCCTCCGCCAGCTCCGTCACCTGGACCACCGCCGAACCAGACCCCCCTCACCACCCTCGACGAATAGCTCTGGCACGGATCGGTGCCATCGCGGGCGGCCAGGCGCGGCCCGCGGGCGGTTTCGTCGATGATCTAGGAGGATCGCGCGCGGCATGGGCTCGCAGACCATCAACACGCCGGTTTGATCTTGGCGCCAGGCCCGTTTCCATGATCGCGGTGGGTTTTTCGCAGATACGACAACAAATCCACCGCGATCATGGAAAACCGCTGTCTGACGCCAGCGAGTCAAACGCAGATTCGGCCAAAGCGCTCACTCCGGCGTGCCGTGCATACCATGCGCCAGGACGCTACAACAGAAAGCAACGGGTTATTTCGCTGCGAGCACATACTGCACGCGATCCTCCTAGATTTTTAAGCGGCGGGCCGGCGCGGGACGGCAGCAGGCGCACGCGGGACGGCGGCGGGCGGGACGTCGGGCCAGTCGGGGCGTCTGGACCGGCCTGCCGCCTCAGCGAGCCGGTTCGCCTGACCAGGCGCGGAACACCGGCTCGATCTGCGCCAGGGCACCGGCGAGCAGGTCGCTGAGAGGCTCGGTGCCGCCGATCCGGGCCCAGTACCGGAGCGTTTCCGACTCGGCCGCGAGCGCGACCGTGATCGCCAGCCGGAGCTGGTGATCGTCGGGATCGGTCCCGGCGCGCGGCGCGAGCAGCCGGGCCAGCAGGTTGGCCGTGCTCAGACGGTTCGCCCACCGCCGGGCCTGCAGCTCGGGCACGCCGTTCATCAGCCGCAGGCGCACGATCACCGCGTCGCGGTTGCTCTCGAACTCCTCAGCGAGCCTCTGGAACAGTTCCCTGAACGTGTCGCCGAGCGGCTCATGCGGCGGACGCCCGCCGATCACGTGCTCGACAAGGAGATGGTCGTCGCCACCGAAGACGACGTCCTCCTTGTCGCAGTAGTAGCGATAGAACGTGGCCGTGGAGATCTCGGCGGCGAGAGCGATCTGCTCGACCGTCGTCGCGGCGTAGCCCTGCTCGTCGAACAGGCGCATGGCGGCGTTCTGGACGGCCTCTCGCGTCCGGGTCTTTTTCAGCTCACGCAGCCCCATTAAGGAGTCACTCTAACTGTCCGCCGGAAGTGAAGCGCCCCTTTATTTGAGACGGTACTTCAATATAAGCTTCGTATCAACACTGGCCGGCCAGCAGCCGCGCCTGGGGCGGCAGCCAGGCTGCGGCGCTCCGGCCAGAGCCGCGGCCGAGCCCGGCGGGGCCCGGCCGGGGCATGGGGAGGGTACGGCCCGGCGCGCGGTTCCACTGGTCTCGGTGCGGAACCGCGTGCCGCGGCCGCCGGCAGAAGGAAAGGCGGTCAGATGGCAGGACGTGTGGAGGGAAAGGTCGCGTTCATCACCGGAGCGGCACGCGGTCAGGGCCGCAGCCACGCCATCCGGCTGGCGCAGGAGGGTGCCGACATCATCGCGGTCGACCTCATGGAGGAGATCCCGGGCGCACCGTACGGGCCCGCGACCGAGGAGCACCTGGCCGAGACCGTCCGTCAGGTCGAGGCGCTCGACCGGCGGATCGTGGCGTCCAAGGCCGACGTGCGCGACTTCGCCGGCCTGAAGAACGCGCTCGATGAGGGCGTCGCCGAGCTCGGCAGGCTCGACATTGTGTCCGCTAACGCCGGCATCTCAACGCCGTCGGGTTACGCCCAGGACATCACCGAGGACCTCTGGACGAACATGGTGAACACGAACCTGTCGGGGGTGTGGCGCACCGCCAAGGCCGCGATCCCGCACATCAAGGCCGGCCGCCGCGGTGGCTCCGTGATCTTGACCAGCTCTGATGCCGGGCTGTTCGGGTACCCGGGCGTCGCCGACTACGTCTCGGCCAAGCACGGGGTCGTCGGGCTGATGCGGACGCTCGCGCTCGAGCTTGCGCCGGACATGATCCGGGTCAACAGCCTGCACCCGACGAACGTCAACACCGACATGATCCAGAACGAGCCGACCTACAAGCTGTTCTTGCCGCAGGAAGATCATCCGACCAGGGAGCAGTTCGCCGAGGCGGCGCTCGTGATGAACGCGCTGCCGATCCCGTGGGTCGAGGCCATCGACATCTCCAACGCGCTGCTGTGGCTCGCGTCCGACGAGGCGCGGTACGTCACCGGAGTCGCCCTGCCGGTCGACGCCGGAGCCGCGATCAAGTAGCACCAGCCGTAGAGTGGCTGATCATGAGCGGTGACCGGTGATCGAGGAGCTTGCCCGGGACCGGCTGGGATTCGCCCGGCTTCGTCCGGGGCAGCTGCCCGCGGTCGAGGCGCTGGCGGGCGGGCGGGACGTGCTGGCTGTGCTGCCGACCGGCGGCGGGAAGTCGGCGATCTACGAGCTGGCCGGGCTGCTGCGGGCGGGCCCGACGGTGGTGATCTCACCGCTGATCGCGCTGCAGGACGACCAGCTCACCCACCTGCGGGCGGCCGGCCTGCCGGCCATCGTCCTGAACTCCCAGCAATCGGCCGGGGCACGCGAAGCGGCGCTGCTGGCCTCGTGCGACTCCGGCACGTTCGTCTTTCTGTCCCCCGAGCAACTGGCGAACGAGCAGACCCGCGAGACGCTGCGGCGCGCGCGGCCGGGCCTGTTCGTCGTGGACGAAGCGCACCTGATCAGCCAGTGGGGTCACGACTTCCGCCCCGATTACATGCGGCTTGGCGCCCAGGCCAAGGCCGTCGGCGCGCCGGTCCGGCTGGCGCTGACCGCGACCGCCGCGCCGCCGGTGCGAGAGGAGATCATCCGCCGGCTCGGCCTGCACGACCCCGCGGTCGTGGTCGGGGACTTCGACCGCCCGCATATTCATCTGTCAGCCGGCCACGTGCGCACCGTGGCCGACAAGGAGCGCGAGCTTGCCCGCGCGGCTGCCGAACTCGGCGGTCCCGGGATCGTCTACGCGGCGACGCACGCCAGCGCGCAGGCGGCCCACGACACGCTCGCGGCCGCAGGCGAGCAGGTGACGCTGTACCACGCCGGGCTGCCGGCGCGGGAACGGCACGACGCGATGACGGCGTTCCTGGACGGCTCGGCCCGGGTCATCGCGGCCACGGTCGCGTTCGGCATGGGGATAGACAAGCCGGACGTGCGCTGGGTGCTGCACGCCGACCCGCCGCCCTCGCTGGATGCGTACTACCAGGAGTTCGGCCGCGCGGGCCGGGACGGCCAGCCGTCGCACGCGCGGCTGCTGTACCGGTACGAGGACTTCGAGACGGCGCGCCATCTGACCGCGCGCAGCGTCTCCAGCGCGGCCGTCGGGCAGGCCGCGGCCGCGCTGGCGGCCGGCCAGCCGGCCGAGCCCGGCGCACGGCAGCACACGGC
>JASHOI010000350.1 GCA_030041195.1 Streptosporangiaceae bacterium
GGCCTGGTCACGATCCACCGGGCGCAGCCGGCCGGCCTCAACGACCTGAAGATCCTCCAGGAGGTGGTCGATGGCCTACGACGCCTATGACGACGACGCGACCACGGTGGGCGCACCCGTAACGTTCAAGATCCTCGTCGCGGGCGGCTTCGGCGCGGGCAAGACCACGCTGGTGGGCTCGGTCAGCGAGATCCGGCCGCTGCGGACCGAGGAGACGCTGAGCGACCGCAGCGAGCTGGTCGACTCGCTGCACGGCGTGGAGGAGAAGTCGACGACCACGGTCGCGATGGACTTCGGCAGGATCACGATCCGCCGCGACCTCGTCGTGTACCTCTTCGGCACCCCGGGCCAGCAGCGGTTCTGGTTCATGTGGGACGACCTGGCCTACGGCGCCCTCGGCGCCATCGTGATGGCCGACGAGCGCCGGCTGGCCGACTGCTTTCCGTCCGTCGACTACTTCGAGAGCAACAGCATTCCGTTCGTCGTCGCGGTGAACCGCTTCGACGGCGTGCAGCGCCACTCGCTGGAATCGATCACCAGCGCGCTGAACCTGGCCACCCACGTCCCGGTCATCGCGTGCGACGCCCGCCGCCGCGAGTCCTCCCGCGACGTCCTGGTCGCCCGGGTCGGCGAGCACCTGGCCGTCGACCGCCGCACGGCACCGGCACGGCCGACGGCCGGGTGATAGCGGTGCAGCCGCCGAGCGGCGAGTGGGTCGACCGGGACGCGGGCCCGGTTGTCCGCCCGTACGCGCTCACCGGAGGCCTGACCCGCCCGTCCGGCGAGCGCCTCGACCTGCTGGACATGGTGCGCGCGGCCCGCCGCACCGCCCACGATCCGCCGCAGCTGACGCCGGAGCAGGACGAGCTGCTGCAGCGCTGCCACATGCCGACCCCGCTGGCCGAGCTGGCCTCCGACCTCGACCTGCCCGTCGGCGTCATCCGCATCCTCGTCCACGACCTGCGCGAGCGCGGCCTGGTCACGATCCACCGGGCGCAGCCGGCCGGCCTCAACGACCTGAAGATCCTCCAGGAGGTGGTCGATGGCCTACGACGCCTATGACGACGACGCGACCCCGGTGGGCGCACCCGTAACGTTCAAGATCCTCGTCGCGGGCGGCTTCGGCGCGGGAAAGACCACGCTGGTGGGCTCGGTCAGCGAGATCCGGCCGCTGCGGACCGAGGAGACGCTCAGCGACCGCAGCGAGCTGGTCGACTCGCTGCACGGCGTGGAGGAGAAGTCGACGACCACGGTCGCCATGGACTTCGGCAGGATCACGATCCGCCGCGACCTCGTCGTGTACCTCTTCGGCACCCCCGGCCAGCAGCGGTTCTGGTTCATGTGGGACGACCTGGCCTACGGTGCCCTGGGCGCGATCGTGATGGCGGACGAGCGCCGGCTGGCCGACTGCTTTCCGTCCGTCGACTACTTCGAGAGCAACAGCATCCCGTTCGTCGTCGCCGTGAACCGCTTCGACGGCGTGCAGCGCCACTCGCTGGAATCGATCACCAGCGCGCTGAACCTGGCCACCCACGTCCCGGTCATCGCGTGCGACGCCCGCCGCCGCGAGTCCTCCCGCGACGTCCTGGTCACCCTCGCCCAGCACGCGATCTCCCGCCGCAACGGCGTCCTGGCGGCGCGGCCGAGCTGAGCGCCCGGAAGCCTTCAGGGCTCAAGTGCCAGGGTCGGCCAGGTCGGCAGGGTATGTGATATCGACCTCTGTGATTTCCCTGGGGAAGTCGCGCTGGTTGTTGGTGATGAACCGGTCGGCGCCGATGCTGACGGCGCTGGCCAGGTGGACGGCGTCGGCGGCCCTGAGCTTGTACCTGGCCGACAGGGACGTGGCCAGTTCGGCGGTGGCCAGATCGACCGGACGCAGGTCGAGCCTGGCCAGGAGAGCGGCAAGGATCCGGACCTCCACGGCCGTGCCGTCGCGCAGCGGCTTGCCGAGCACCTCGGGCAGCAGCAAGACCGAGCCAGTGCCAGCCGGAGTGCGGGTGCCCGCGGAAGCGATGAGGGCCGCTACCCGACGGCCCAGCGGGTGGCCGGGCACGGCGGCGTAGATGAGCACATCGGCGTCGAACGCGTCCATCACCGGGTGTCGCGCCCGGCCCTGATCTCCGCGATCAACTCCTGGGCGCGGGCTTCGGTCAGCCCGGTGTGTTCCGGTGGCGCGGGCGCCGCCCCGGCAAGCAGTTGATGGATCCGCTCGGCACCGTCCAGTGCGGCCCGAGCGCGGCGGCTGCGCAGCGCATCCGGGCGAACCAGCACAGCCACCGGCCGGCCGTGCCGGGTGATCGTCACCTCCTCACCGCCCTCGACCCGGGACAGCAGATCGGGCAGCGCGGCCCGTGCCTCGGACACGGTCATCATCACCATGACCAGAATTGTACGTTCACGTACGCTGGAGTACAAACCTGGCTTCGCGGCGTTCTACTTCAGGTTCCGCGCCGACGAGCGTCATGGCTGCGGGCCAGAGCAGAATGAGGCCATGGATATCGGCATCGGTCTTCCGTCCACCATCCCCGGCATCCCCGGCCGGCTGATCCTCGACTGGGCCAGCGCCGCCGAGCAGGCCGGGTTCTCGACCCTGGGAACGCTCGACCGCATCGTCTACGCCAACCTGGAGACCGTGCCGGTCCTGGCCGCCGCGGCCGCGGTCACCGAGCGGATCGGGCTGACCACGGCGATCCTGATCGGTCCGTACCGGGGCAACGGTGCGCTGCTGGCCAAGCAGCTGGCCACGGTCGACGCCATCGCCGGCGGCAGGCTCACGGTCGGCATCGCCGTCGGCGGGCGCCCCGACGACTACCAGGCGACCGGATCGTCGTTCACCGAGCGGGGCCGCGCCTTCGACGCTCAGCTCGCCGAGATGCGCGCGGTCTGGGAGCGGGAACCCCGCGGCCACGCGGGGCCGATCGGGCCGGCCCCCGTGCAAGCCGGCGGCCCGCCGCTGCTGATCGGCGGCAATGCCCCCGCCGCCCTCCGCCGGATGACCGAGTTCGGCACGGGCTGGATCATGGGCGGTGGCGGCCCGCAGGCGTTCGCCTCGGGCGCGGACAAGGCCAGGCAGGCCTGGCGCGAGGCGGGCCAAGCCGGAGCACCGCGCCTGGTCTCCATTGCCTACGTCAGCCTCGGCGACGACGCCGAGGCACATGCCCGGGCCTACCTCGAGGACTACTACAGCTTCATCGGCGACTTCGCCGGGCAGATCGCCGCCGGTGCGCTCACCTCACCGCAGAAGGTCGCCGGCGCGGTCGCGGCCTTCACCGAAGCGGGCTGCGACGAGCTGATCCTCTTCCCCTGCAACCCGGATACCGCGCAGGTTGCGCTCACCGCTCAGGCCGCCGGCCTGTAGCGCCGCGCAAGCGGCACCGGCGCGCCAGCGCATCAGCAGCCCTTGGCCAGGGTGTCGGCGAATTCCCAGCCCCAGGTCACAGACCCCGGCTCGGCGGGCGGCATGACGATCACCGCCCGGCTGTCCCCGCGCCCCGCGCGCTCGATCGCCTCGACCAGCCCGAGCATCAGCGCGGTCGAGCACGGCGTCCCGGTCAGCCGCACCGACCGCCCGGTCCCGCACTCGGCCCGCAGCCCCTCCGGCCCCAGCGCGAGCATCACGATCGCGTCGGCCCGCACCAGCACGTCCCCCTGCCCCCCGACCCAGACGCTGCCCACCTACCCGCTTACCCCTTCGAGGGGCCCGAACGCTCCGCCGCCCGCCCAGCCGCGCCATCCCCCCGGACTCTGGCTCGGGCGCACCGGCCTCACCGCCGCTCCCGCGGTGCCCGCCCGATCTGCTCGGCCAGCCCGGCCGCTGTGTCAGCGGTCAGCGCGTTGGCGCGCCGCACCTCCGACAGCCGGTAGGCCCGGAACTCCCCGGTCGCGGCCAGCCAGATGATCACCCAGTCCGGATGCTCGTTCCGCAGCCGCGCCGCCTCCCGCCACCGCTCCGCCTCTCCCTCGGCTTGCTGCTGCTGGCTCACCGGCTCGCTCACCACGCCCGCCGCGCCGGCTTGCGGGCAACCCCGGCGTAGACGTCGGCGACCTTCTTTGGTGCCGTGGTGTCCGGGCGCCACTCGCTGACCGGAACCACGCCCGGCGGAACCAGCGACAGATCCCCGAACAGCTCGGTCACCTGGGCGTGGCTGCGCGCGTAGATAGAGGTCGGCACGAGCGCGTTGTACGCCGCCACTCCCCGCCCACCGCCTCCGGCGCGGAGTCGGCGGTCAGATGGGAAATGACCACCCCACTCCCCGCCGTCAGCGGCTTGGCCAGGGCGGCGACGATTCCGCCCGGGTCGTCCTGGTCGCCGATGAAGTGCAGGACCGCGAGCAGCAAGACCGCGACAGGCAGGTTGAAGTCCAGCGTCCGCCGCGCCTCCTTGAGGATGTACGCGGTGTCCCGCAGGTCGGCATGTAAGTAGTCGCACGACCCCTCGACGGTGCTGGCCAGCAGCGCGCGGGCATGCGTCATCACCAGCGGATCGTTGTCGACGTAGAGAACCCGCGAATACGGGTCGACGACCTGCGCGACCTCGTGCGTGTTGTCCGGCGCAGGCAGCCCGGTCCCGACGTCGATGAACTGCCGCACCCCGTTGCACAGCGCCAGATGCCGCACC
>JASHOI010000351.1 GCA_030041195.1 Streptosporangiaceae bacterium
TCCCGCAGCCGTGCGCCAGCACCGCCCAGGCGCTGACCCGCAGCCCCGCGGCGCGCAACTCCTCCGGATCGGCGCCGGCCTGCCGGCAGGCGTCGGCGCACGCCGGGCAGAAGCAGGCCGACAGCAGCCACTGGACCGCCGGGTCGGCAGAAGTCCCGCCGGTCTTGTCGTGCGCGCTGCCGTGATCGACGCCGTACCAGCCGCACGCCTCCAGCTCGACCGCGTCGGCGTCGCCGAGCGCCGCGACCTCGGCGGCGAGCGCCGCCGCGTAGTCCCGGACCTCGGGCGTGCCGATGCACAGGGCCCACGGGTAGATGTCACCGTAGGCGTTCCGCACGTGGCAGGGCAGGCTCCCGGCCCCGGTCCCGCAGCCGTGCGCCAGCACCGCCCAGGCGCTGACCCGCAGCCCCGCGGCGCGCAGCCGGGCCGCGGCGCGCTCGAACGAGCCGGGTGGATCGAACTCGGCAGGCCGCGGCGCCGCGCCGCGCCAGCGGGCCGGGTCGGCGCGGTAGTAGACGGCGGCGTCCCTGGTCACGACGCGGTGAGCGGGATGGAACGGGGTGACGGCCCGCACGCCGTGATAGGCGGCGGCCAGCACCACCTCGTCCAGCCCAAGCCCGGCGATCCGGTCGGCCGCCGCCGGGTCGCCGTCCACGTCCCACGGGTAGAGATTGGCCGACACCAGCATGAGCAGATTCCCGCTTACGCAGGCAGCTCGGCGTCCCAGCCGGGCAGCGTGAACTCGCCGCCGAGGTGGGCGAACACCGGATCGGCCGGGTCCGGCTCGCCATTTTCGGCGATGACGTCGGCGGCGTACACCTCCGCGTCGTCGCGCGGCTGGTAGCCGAGCGCCCGGGCCTCGTCCAGCGACACCCAGCCGCCGCGGGTGTTCGCCGACACCCCGAACACCACCCGGAACCCGGGGCTCGGCGCCGACAGGCACGCCTCGAACAGCCGCCCGGCGTCGTCCGGGGACAGCCACGTGGACAGCGCGCGCAGCGTCTCCGGCCGCTCGGCGCAGGTCAGGATCCTGATGCAGATCGCGTCCATGCCGTACCTGGAGTGGTAAAGCGACGCCAGCGCCTCCCCCGCGACCTTGGACACCCCGTAGTAGGTGTCCGGCGCCGGGAACGCGTAATCGGGGACGGGGAAGCTCGCCCGGGGGGCGAACCCCACGGCATGGTTGGACGAGGCGAAGATGACCCGGCCCACCCCGGCCCGCCGGGCCGCCTCGAACACCGTGTACGTGCCGTGGATGTTCACCTCGAGGGTCTCCCGCCACGGCGCCTCACTGGAAATGCCGCCCAGGTGGATCACTGCGGCCGCGTTCCGGCAGGCGTCCGTCATCGCGTCGAGGTCGGTGACCGAGTCCGTGATCGCCTCCTCGCCGGGCCCCGCCGTGATCAGGGTCGTGTCGAGCAGGCGCAGCGTCCGGCCGGGCCGGGCCAGGCGCGGGCGCAGCATGGTCCCGACCAGGCCCGCCGCCCCGGTGACCAGAATGATCGGCATGCCAGTCACCGTAGCCCACCCCCGGCGTCAGGAGACGGGCGGAGGGTTCGCGTCCGCGCTCGCGGCCAGCCCCGGATCCCAACCGCACACCGCGCACGCGTGCCGGAACGCGGAGCGCGCGAATTCGAGCGCCACGGCATGCGGGTCTGGCTGCGTGCGGACGTCGTCCCACTCGAGGATGTACTCGCCCAGGGCCCCGTTCCAGCGCGCGGCCGGTGGAGCGAGGTCCGCGTCCGCGAAGCCGGCCGGTGCCGGATGGGCGTACGCGTAAAACGCCGCCGTGGGGTGCCGCGGATCACCGGGCCACCACCCGACGGCGACCTCCTGGGCGTCCATCGCGTTGCGCATGATGAAGTCCTGCGACGGGGGCTCGGCGGGCACGCCGGAGAACAGGCTGACGGCCAGGTCGAGCGAGCCCCACCAGGCGTTGACCGGCGTCGACCGGCCGCGATAGGGAGCACGGTAGGCGGCCAGGACCAGAGCCGCCTGGGTGGCGGCGGCGAAGTAGTCGTCGACCTGCTCGGGGACGTAGTGCGCGTGCTCGTAGTCGTCGGTGAGCGGCACGCTCCACGGGACTTCCTGCGGGGTGGGGTCGATGTCCACCGGGCCGCCGAGCGCGCGGACCGCGTCGAGGACCTCGCGGGTGACTTCCGCGACCGGCCGGTCGGGGGCCAGCGGGAACCCCCGCCCACCTCCCCTTCCCCCTACACGGCCATCGCTGTGTTCGACGACCGCCTCGTGCACGCGCAGGTCGAGCGCGACCACCATGGACCCGGAGCCGTCGGGCGCGGACAGCGGGGCGGTCTCCCAGCCGCGCGCGGTCAGCCGCAGCGCCGCATGCTGCAGCTCCGGTTCTGGCGGCGCGAGCCTGGCGGCAAGCTTGCCGAGCACCTGGGTGTGGGCGTGCAGGGTGTCGCAGGTCGGGCGCCACTGCTCGTACGAGGTCGCGGGCCATTCCTTAGGCATGCACGAACGCTATTGCCCCGGGCGCGGTGTGCTCAACGCGCCGCGCTGCGGGAGGACCTGGTTGGATGGCGGGGTGCGGATCGCGACCTGGAACGTGAACTCGGTGCTGGCCCGGCTGCCCCGCCTGGTGGAGTGGCTGGAACAGGCGGCACCGGACGTGGTGTGCCTGCAGGAGACCAAGGTCGCCGCCGGCGCGTTCCCCGCCGATTCCGTCACGCCGCTGGGGTATGCCGTGGCCGACCACGGCCAGGGGCGCTGGAACGGCGTCGCGGTGCTGTCCCGGGTGGGGCTCGAGGATGTGGCACGCGGGCTGCCCGGCGATCCCGGCTCCCCCGACGGGGGCACGCCCGAGGCCCGGACGATCGCAGCCACCTGCGGGCCGGTGCGGGTGCGCTCGGTGTACGTGCCGAACGGCCGCACGCCGACGGACCCGCAGTACGCCTACAAGCTGCGCTGGCTGGCCGCCCTGCGGGACGCGGTCGCCGCGGACGCCGCCGGGAGCACGCCGTTCGCGGTCATGGGCGACTTCAACGTCGCGCCGACCGACGCCGACGTCTGGGACCCGGCGGTCTTCGTCGACTCCACCCACGTCACCCCCGCCGAGCGCGCGGCCCTCGTGGAACTACGGGAGACCGGGCTGACCGACGTGATCCCGACCATCGCCAAGGGCCCGCACCCGTTCACCTACTGGGATTACCGGGCCGGGGCGTTCCACAAGAACATGGGCATGCGGATCGACCTGGTCTACGCCAACGCCGCCCTGGCGGCCGCCGTGTCCGACGCCTGGGTAGACCGCGAGGCGCGCAAGGGCAAGGGCCCGAGTGATCACGCGCCCGTGATCGTCGATCTCAGCCTGTGACCAGCTCCGCCTGCAGCGCAGCGCATCACGGCTTGCGCGCCACACCGGCCCACAGGGCCGCCGGGCTGGCCGCCTCGGCCTCGCTGACCGACCGCCACTTCGACGCCTGCACCATCCCCGGCTCGACCAGGTCAAGCCCGTCGAAGAACTTGGCCACCGCGGCGCGATCGCGAAAGGTGACCTTCTCGGCCATGGTCTGGTTCAGGCTCTCCGCCATCTTCGCCATCGCTTCGGCGTCGATGTCCTTGGCCGGGTGTGACAGGGCGAGGTAGCTGCCGGCCGGCATGGCGTCCAGCAGCGTGGCCACGACCTGGTACGGATCGTCCGCGTCGTCGAGATGCTGCAGGATCGCCATCAGCATCACCGCGACCGGCCTGCTGAAATCCAGGCTCTGCGTCGCCCGCTCCAGGATCTGCCGCGGATTGCGCAGGTCAGCCTCGATGTAATCGGTGGCGCCCGCCGGGTGGCTGGCAAGCAGCGCGCGGGCATGACTGAGCACGACGGGGTCATTGTCGACGTAGACGACCCGGGACTCCGGCGCCGCCGACTGGGCGACCTCGTGAGTGTTGTTCGCGGACGGAATTCCCGTGCCGATATCAAGGAACTGGCGGATGCCGGCTTCGGTGGCAAGGAAGCGCACCGCCCGGGCCAGGAACGCCCGGTTGGCGCGCGCGGACAGCACGATGTTGGGGAAAGCCCTGATCGCCTGCTCCCCCGCGGCCCGGTCGGCGGCGAAATTGTCCTTTCCGCCCAGCCAGTAGTTGTAGACGCGGGCGACGTGCGCCACGCTCGTATCGAATGGCGCTGATTCACCATCGTTTGTCATTTTCCGGACTCTAGCCGATGTCGGTATCGACCGTGCCGTCGACCACCTTCGTCGCCAGAGGGCGAAGGCGTGGCGATGTCAGGCGCGCCTGAACGTGTCGGTGGCCAGGTAGTTGGAGCGGCCGCTGTGGTCGGTGAACTGGGTGTAGGCCGCTACGGTCAGCAAGGTGCCCGCGGCGTTGACCGTCCCATCGAGCAGGTCCTCAGCGAAGCTGAACACGTACGGGGCCAGGAACACCCGTCCGCTGACCGAATGGATGCCGGCGGTCCCGAACGTGATCCCGTCGATCTTCCCCCAGACGCACAGAGTCGGATGGCACTTCCCGAACGCGCTGACGACGAGTGTCCTGCCGCTGCGCGTCAGGACGATCTTGGCGATCCCGCCGCTGTCGGGTGAGATGTTGGTCCACGTCCCGAGCAGGGCAGGCACCGGCGGCACCGAATGGCCGAGCGGGTAACGGGTCGCAGGGGTGCCCGACTGCGTCGGCTTTATGGGCTTGCCGGGGCGGAACGTCTCGGTTTTGGTGTTGTTGACCCGGCTGGTGTCACCGGTGAAGATGGTGAACTCCTGAACCGTCAGCGTGCGGACCTTCCCGCTGGAGCTCAGCGTGCCGAGCAGGATCTTGTAGTGGTGCCCGGACATCGAGCCGGCCTCGAACGAGTTCCCGGTCACCGAACCGGGCTGGCTGCCGAAGAGTGTTGCCGGGATGTCGCCCCCCTGGCAGGCCGTCGGCTCGCACTTACCGAAGGCGTTGACCACGATCCCCTTCCCGCTTCGCGAGATCACGATGTCCACGATGCTTCTTGTCGCCGGGTTCGTGTTCGCCCAGGTCCCGATCAGGCCAGGGTTCGGGTACGGCGGCACCGGGCTGGCCAGCGCCGGGACCGGGAATGGCAGTACGGCCGTGGCCGCTGCCGTGATCGTAATGAGCGCCGCGACGGCGGCGCGTGGCACGAACTTCACGCTGGTTTCCCCCGGATTACCGGCGGCCTGCCTCGCGGCCGCCGCTGAATAGGACCACCTTGAATCACGAATGATCATCGTGGTTGCCTTTTCCGCGGTCAATGGACACGCCGGTGGCCGTGCGATTTACGTCTCCGCGGTCATTTTCTGGCTTTAACCGATGTCGATATAAACCATGCCGTCGACGACCTTGGCCGGATAGGTGCGCAGGTCGACGAGCACCGGCGCGCCGAGAGCCTTGCCGCTGGTGTAGTCGAAGCGCCCGTTGTGCTTGGGACACTCGATGACGCTGCCGGAGACCAGGCCGTCGCACAGCAGCGTCTGCTCGTGCGTGCACAGGCCGTCGGTGGCGTAATAGCCGTCGTCCGCGGAGCGATAGATCGCGTAGGCGCGCCCGCCGTGGTCAAAGGGCACGAGGTCCTCGGGGTCGATGTCGCTGGCCGCGCAGGCGGCAACCCACTGAGCCATCGGCCGTCTCCCGGGCCCGCGCTCAGGCCGCGGTCACGGCGGTCAGCGGCAGCCCGCGGCCGTCACTGGCGGGCGTGGGCACGTTGAACGGCGCCGCGCCGGGCAGCAGCTCGCGGTGCACGTAGTACTCGGTGTCCCTGAGCTGGCGCAGGATCGCCGGGATGATCTCCTTGTAGGCCGCCCATATCGACGGGTAGACCGGCGCGCAGTCGTGCTTGATCTCTTGGTGCAGCTCCGGCAGCCGGTAGTAGGGCACCATCGGGAACATGTGGTGCTCGACGTGGTAGTTCATGTTCCAGTACAGGAACCGGTTGACCGCGCACATCTTGACCGTGCGGGTGTTGAGCCGGTGGTCGAGCACGTTCTCGCCCATGCCAGCGTGCTGGGTCAGCGCGTACACGTTCAGCAGCCACGCGCCGTACAGGCGCGGCCCGCCGATCAGCACAACCGGCAGCCAGGACCCGAACCCGATCGCCGCGGCGATCGTGGCGGCGTAGATGGCCAGGTCGATCCGGGCGGTCCGGTAGACCTTGTGCCGCTCCGGCTCGGGCACGAAGTCGGCCTCGTCCGCGCTGAGCCGCCCGGAAGCGTGCAGGAACATCATCCGGAACGCCATCGTCACATCGACCAGGCCGACGAAGTTCGCGAGCAGCCGCACCAGCCGCGCCGGGCGCATCGCCGCGATCTCCGGATCCCGGCCGAGGATCAGCGTGTCGGTGTGGTGCCGCGCGTGGCTCCACCGCCACACCGTCGGGTCACGCATGATCATGAAAGAGGCGATCTGGTACAGCCCCTCGTCGAGCCAGCGTGTCTTGAACGCGGTGCCGTGCCCGGTCTCGTGCCAGCGGGAGTCTGACGTCGAGCCATAGAGGGTGCCGTAGGCGAAGAAGCACGGCACTGCCCACCAGGTGCCCCACAGCGCGATGCCGAGGCCGGCGAACAGCAGGATCAGGCCGAACCAGATCGCGGTGTCCCGGACCGCCGGGTAGTCGGACCGTCGCATCAGCTCCTTCATCCGCTTGCGGGGCACATCGCTGCGGAACCAGTCGCCGCCCGCCAGGCCCGCCTCCACGGCGGCCCGGTTCTCCGGTCCGGCGAGGCTGTACCGTGCCAACCGTTCCCTGCCCATGTCCCGACCTTCCCGGCCACCGGCCACCGCACCTAGCTCCAGTGTGTCCGGCGCTGCACCGTCTGACCAGGCCTGACATCGGGCCGACCATTACCGGCATTCCACTCATGTCATTAATAATGGTCGCCTGTTTACCGGAAGATGACTACGGGAATGGCTGACACGGCAAAACATATTCTGGCTATAGCCGCATGCGGGCTCTAGCCTGAGAGGCGTTCAACCTACGAGATAAAGGATTCCCGCTCAATGGATCAGCAGATAACGTCCCGCCTCGAGGCCGACCTCTTCCTGCTGCACGCCCCCAGCGTCTACGACTTCCGCGAGCGCGACGACATACTGTTCGCCTATCTGAGCGACAGCGACAGTGTCAATGTCACGTCGATCTACGAGATGTATCCGATCGGCTGGTTCTCCATCAAGGCGCGGCTCGCCGACCACGGGTTCGACACGCAAATCGTCAACGTCGCCTCGCTGATGCTCATGCATCCCGACCTGGACGTCAGGCGGCTGCTCGGCCGGCTGGAAGCGCCGATCTTCGGGTTCGACGTGCACTGGATGACGCAATGTCACGGCGCCATCGAACTGGCCGCGCTGCTGAAGGAGGTGCACCCCGAGGCGCTCACGATCTTCGGCGGCATCTCCGCGACGTACTACGCCGACCAGCTCATCGAGTACCCGAGCGTCGACGTCGTCGTGCAGGGCTACGACACCCTCGAGCCGCTCACCGAGCTGGTCACCAGGGTGCACCGCGGCAGCAGAGACTTCGCCGGGATCCCGAACCTCCTGTACAAGACCGGCGGCGACATCCGGGCCACCGGCTTCAGGCACAAGCCGGCCTCCAATTACAACGACGCGCAGGGCGACTGGTCGTACTTCCGGGACACGCCGAACCCTGGGCCGGCGACGTCCAAGCTGATCATGACGCTGCCGAACACCGGGTGCGCCCACGACTGCGGCTGGTGTGGCGGCTCAAAGTTCGCCTACCGCAACATCATGGGCGTCCAGAAGACCCTGATCACAAAGAACCACGACCTCATAGTCAAAGAGCTCCGCACGATGGGCGAGGCGGCGAAGCGCACGTCGATTTACGCGCTCCAGTGCTACTCGGAGAACAGGGCGCGTATGCACGAGTATCTGGATGCGGTAAAGGAGGTCGGCTACAAAAGCGTCTCGTTCGAGCAGTTCAACCTGACGCCGCAGGACACGCTCAAGAAGATGGGCGAGTCGACGTCCGCGTACATCATGCTCTCCCCCGAGTCCCACGACCCGAAGATCAGCAAGGCGGCCGGCCGCGGGACCTACACGATGGAGCAGATGGAGGAGTGGATTCCGCGTGCGATCGACGCCGGGGTGCAGGGCGTCATGATCTGGTTCTTCATCGGCATGCCGTACCAGGACCGGCGGTCGGTCATGGACACGATCGCGTACTCCGAGCGGCTGATCCGCAAGTTCGGCGGGTGGAACGCGCTCCCGCTCATCTGCCCGATGGTGCCGTTCCTCGACCCCGGGTGCCGGTTCTTCGAGCAGCCTGAGCAGCACGGGTACCGGATCTACCACCGCACGCTGGAGGAGCACCGCCAGGCGCTGGTGGAGCCGCTGTGGTACCGGAGGCTCAACTACGAGACACAGTGGCTGAACCGGCGCCAGCTGCAAGACGTCTCTTACGAGGCGATCGCCCGGCTGGTGGAGATCAAGGGCGAGTACGGGGTGCTGCCGCCCGAGTTCTGCCGTGCGGTCCTTGAGACCATCGAGGAGACCAGGAAACTGCTCGGCGAGATCGAGAGCGCCCTGCTGCTGGACGGAACGCTGCCGTCCTCGCTCCGCGACGAGATGCGCGTCTACAACCGCAAGATCCTCGCCTACTCGAGCGACCAGATCATCCCGGTGCGGCGGCCGTTCGGCGGCCGCTGGTTTGACGACGTCACCGTGCCGAAGGAGATGATCGAAGACCTCCGCGCGGTCCCCGCGGCCCGGTGAGCTAGCCGCCGGCCGCGGCATCGCTCCCGGCCCTCGCGGCGTCAGCGGTTCTTGATGATCCTTCTGCGGTAGGCGAGGCTCGCGGCTCCGGCCAGCACCGCCGCGATGCCGATGATCAGCAGCGAGGCGTGCTGGAATCCGGCCGTCCCACCGCCGCCGGTGGCCGGCGCTGCGGTCGGGACCGGGGTCGCCGTGGGGCTCGGCGTGGCCGAGGGTGACGGGCTCGGTGTGTTCGTCGGCGAGGGCGACGAGCTGCTGGTCGGGCTCGGGCTGGAACTGGCCGAACTGCTCGGCGAAACGGTCGATGTTGCCGACGCGCCTGCCGAGGATGAGGATGAAGGTGTTGGCAGCGCCCCCGAAGACGGGGTCCCCGAGCACGCCGCGAGTGTCACGGAAGCGAGTACGGTCACGATGCCGCAGCCCACGGCAGCCAGCAGCCTTGCGCTGAGCCTCGTTCCGGTGGTGCTGCGGACCTTCATGGAACCTCCTCATGCGTCCGGCCGAAAGCGCCGAGGGCCATAAAGCGAAAGCTCATACGTCATAGGTAATCGCCAGGTCCATCACCCAATATCAGGCTACGTGAGCACAACCTCCTAGGGAAGACAAAGGCGGGGAGGGAGGCCGGGATTGGCGCAGCCGGAGAGGCGCCGTATAGCGGGGTTTCGCGTAGTCATGTATTGGCGGGACAGCGCCTACGCTCCCCCGCCGCGGCCGCGACGGAGCCTGACTGCCCGCATTGCCGGCCTGGCCGGCACGCTGCTCATCATCGGCGGCGCCACCGCCGTCGGCGTGGCCTTCGCCATCCAGCAGCACGCGCCGCAGCCATCCGCCGCCGCGGCGGGAACCCTCGGGTTTGGCCGGGCCCACCCGCTGTCGCTGCGGCGCTCGGTGCCGGTGTCGGTCTACATTCCGGCCATCGGCGTGACCTCCGATCTGCTGGACCTTGGCGTCAATGCCGACGGCACGATCCAGGTACCGTCCCTTGACAATGAGGCGGGCGAGGCGGCGTGGTACAAGTACTCGGTGACGCCAGGCCAGATCGGGACGTCGGTCATCGAAGGGCACGTCGACAGCTATCAGGGTCCCGCCGTGTTCTTCCGGCTCGGCGCGCTGCACCCCGGGGACAGGATCGACGTGACGCTCGCCGACCGGGTCACCGCCGTTTTTCAGGTCACCGGCGTGCGTGAATACCTCAAATCCGCTTACCCCGCGAAAGTCATTTACGGCGGGGTCGGCTACGCGGCACTGCGGCTGATAACGTGCGGCGGCGATTTCGACTACACCACGGGTCATTACCTCAGTTCCACCGTTGTATACGCGTCGCTCATCGCAACACTGCCGGCCAGCGGCGGATAGCGGATTCACGGCAGGGAGAGTCGCATGAAGGCGCTGGTGTTCCGGCACAATCTTGCCCGCGAGGCGGCCTCGGCGATCGGCGGCCGCGTCGATCAGCATGCGTTCGTCTCCCGCCTGGCGCCGGTCCGGCTCGAGGACGTCGAGGAACTGCCGCTTCCGGCGGCCGGCTGGGTGCGCGTCGAGACCACGTTCTCCGGCCTGTGCGGCTCCGACGTGAAGCAGATCCTGCTGAACGGCGCGCGCGACAACCCGCTCACCGCACTGGTGTCCTTCCCGCACGTGCTCGGCCATGAGGTGGTCGGCCGCCGCGCGGACACCGGCGAGCGCGTCGTGCTCAATCCGTGGCTGTCCTGCGGCCCCCGCGGCATCGACCCGCCGTGCGAGGCCTGCCGGGCCGGCCGTTACCCCTGGTGCCGCAACTTCCGCTCGGGCGACCTGCCCGTGTCGATCCACCTCGGGAACTGCGCGGCGGCCGCCGGGGCGCACGCCGAGCGCTTCGCCGCGCACGCCTCGCAGCTGTTCGCGATCCCGGACCGCGTCTCGGACGAGGCGGCCGTGCTGGCCGACCCGGTCAGCGTCTCGCTGCGCTCGATCCTGCTGGCGCCGCCCGACGGCCGGCCGGCCCTGGTCTACGGCTCCGGCACGCTCGCGTTCGCGGTGATCGCGCTGCTGCGCCACCTGTATCCCGGCACCGAGGTGTGGGCCGCCACGAGAACCGGGACCCGGGCCGAGCTCGCCACCCGGCTCGGCGCCCATGCGGTGCTGTCGACCGCGCCGGATGAGCTCGTCGCGCAGGTCGCACGGCGGGTCGGCACCACGCCGCTCGAGCCGTGGAGCAAGCGCGACTGGCTGCAGGACGGCCCGTCCGTGGTCTACGACACGATCGGCTCCATCGAGACGGTCGAGACCTCGCTGCGGCTGCTCGCCACCGGCGGCACGCTCGTCGTCTCCGGCGTCGAGCCGCCCAAGCGTTTCGAGTGGACCCCGCTGTACTTCAAGGAGCTGCACGTCATCGGCTCGAACGGGTTCGGTATCGAGGAGGTGGGCGGCGTGGCCAAGCACGCGATGGAGCACTACTTCGACTTCATCGCCGGCGGCCTCGACCTGACCCCGGTCATCACCCACCGCTTCCCGCTCGAGCGCTGGGACCAGGCGGTGCTGACGGTGAAGAACTCGCGGCGCACCGGCGCGGTCAAGGTGCTGCTCGAGCCTCCCCGCTGAGGGCGCCACGGATCTCGTACAGCAGTATCGACGCGCTGACAGCGACGTTGAGTGAGTCGGCCCGACTGGGACCGCCGCGGCGGGCAGGGCCTCGGCGCGGCATCGGACTCGGCTCATCGACCGGACATGCGGCAAGGGTAAGACCGGTGGCGGCACGGCCCCAACGGCTTTTCCCGCCGCCGGCCGTCGCTTTCAGCTCAACCGGGAAACGCGTCAGCTAATAGACCCAATGCCGCGTACTTAAGGACTTGCCGGCGACGGAAACGGTCGATCGGTGAGCTGTTTCATGATCTGGGTGGCAAACGTCGTGTATTTGGTCGTTATCCACCCAGATCATGGAAATCGAATGTCTGATCGGACCCCTGCCAGGACGGTTGGGGCTGGCGGGACTTGTGGTACAGCAGGGAATGTCTCAGCCTCGCGTCATACCTCGGCCACCGCCGCGTTAAGTACGCGGCATTGGCTAATAGACCTGACGCGTTTCCCGGTTCTGAAGGGGTTCCCCGTGCTTGAGGTGCACGGTCACGGTGCGGGCGGTCGGTGCCAGCGTGACCGTCCCGGTGCTCTCGCTGACCAGGCCAGCGCTGGCGGAGGCGATGTTGCCAACGAACGCGGGAAGCTGGAACAGCACGTCACCGGCTGGCGGCTGGCCGGTGAGGGTCAGCGTGACCGCGGCGCCGCTGGTGCGGACCGTCAGGCCGAGGTGATGGCCGTCGGTGGTCGGGAAGTTCGCCAGGCTGATGACCTTGCCGGTGGCGACCCAGGCGTCGGGCACGCCGCGGCCGACGATGAGGCTGCCGTCGGCCCGCTGCGCGGCCAGCGAGTCGAGCAGCACCATGTTGGCGTTGGCCATGCCCCAGGCGTGCGGCGACGAGCCGTTGCCGTTCTCCGGGTGCGTTCCTGCCCACGGCGAGCCGGGGTTTGGGAACTGCTGGCTCTCCCACCACGAGTACGGCCCGCTCTGGCCGTTGGAAACCATGAACTCGTAGCTGAGGATGCCCTGGTCCCGGTGCGCGGTGCTGGCCAGGCCCCATTCCCCGTAGCCCGCGTTGTACGCGGTGCTGTAATACTGCGTCGGGTAGCCGCCGAAGGTGTTCGGCGGCAGCTTGCCGGCCAGCCGTGCGAAGCCGTAGTCGTATGTGGCGTCGATCAGGCTGATCCCGGGCCCGGACAGCGGCGCGCCGAACAGGTAGCCGTCCCACGCCCAGCGCCCGAACAGGAACGGCGCGGCCCAGTTGGCGTCCTCGGCGTTCACGCACCGGTTGTCGGTGTTCGGCTCGGTCATCGAGCACGGCAGGTAGTCCAGGTGGTTGGCCGAGATCGTCGCGTCCAGCGTGGTGTTGACCGCGGTCAGCAGGCTGGCGTACTCGGACGCTGCCCAGGTGGCCTGCGCGGTGTTGCCGGTCTGCTGGGCCAGCCAGCGGTAGGCGGCCAGCCCCATCAGCGCCTCGTAGTTGTCGATGGTCCAGTAGCCGTTGGCGTCGATGTCGTTGGTCTTCTCCATGATCCCGCCCGGCCCGGTGCGGTCGGTCGCGATCAGATGCGCCGTGTCCTCGATGCTCGGCTCGGTCGCCCCGGCCGGGCCCTCGGTGTCGAAGTTGGCCTTGACGAAGCTCAGGTCACCGGTCTTGAGCAGGTAGATGGCCCAGATCCAGGGGTAGGTCCACACGCCGTCGTCGTACTGGGTCTGGGTGCCGATGACGTAGCGGGCCCGGTCGAGCAGCGCGTGCGCACCGGTGACGTAGCCCTGGGTGAACAGGTTGGCCAGGATGCCGATGACGTCGTGGCTGAACTCCTTGTCGTAGCCGTTGGCGCCGGTCTTCAGCTCGTCGCCGGCCCTGATGATCTGGGTGTAGATGAAGCCGGTCCGGTAAGCGTCGACCAGGCTCTGGTCCGGCAGCGCGTTGATCTGCGCGATCCCGGCCAGCTGCGCGTTCCAGTACTCGCGCATGTGCGCGAAGTGCTGGTCGAATCCGCCGGCCGCGGCCAGGGCGCTCGCCGACGGCCACGGGTAGCTGCCGCCGAACCGGTCCGAGGCCACCACGTAGTCGTGGTCCACGGTCTGCCCGGGCGGCACGGCGTCCGGCGCGGCGTTCAGCGGGATCAGGCCGGGCGACGCCTCCGGGTTGATGGTGAGCGTGTGCCTGGTCCGGTTCGACACGGCCACCCGGCTGTAGATCGCCACGTAGGCGTGGCCGCCGATGGTGACCTCGTCGCCGAAGTTTGTGATCGAGATGCGGGCGCCGCCGGAGCCGAACGTGGTCACCAGCGCCGGGAGGTACCCGTCCGCGTTGGTCCACGTGGTCGCGGTGTCGTTGTAGATGCCGTAGCCGTAGGTCGTCCCGGTGACCGCGGCGGGGCTGCCGCTGCCCGGCCCGGCGCCGGCCGGGCTGGTGTCGACAAAGAAGCTGCCGCCGAGGCAGGCGGTCACGGCCTGGGTGTTCCCGGTCCAGCCGATGACGCTGGCGTCGCCGAAGGTGCCGTAGATCGTCTGGTTGCCCGCCGGCCCGTTGGGCGCGCAGCTGTACGGCGGCGCGGTCGCTGCGGTGGCGCTGGAGGCTGCCGCGGTACTGGTCGCCAGCGCGGTGCTGGAGGCCGTGGCCCCGGCGCTGGCCAGCGCAAGCGCTCCGCACACGGCCAGCGCCAGGGCTCCGGCGGTTAAGCCCGCCGCTGTCCGCGCCGGACGCCGGGTCGAATAGTTCGCGTCGCTAACTCTCATGGGCACCTCCGCCCGGGCCAGCTACCCGCCCGTGCGGAGGCCTAACACGCCGGCTAGTCCGTGGCGGGGACGCCGCCAACGGTCACGTCGCTGCGCACCAGGTTGCTGATGTACTCCGCCGAGTTGGCCACCGTCGACGTGGTGACGGTGAGATCGGTGAGCGTGACGGTGCCGACCGGGTCGCTGGCGTCCGCGCCGAGGATCGACCAGACGCCCTCGCAGTCCGACACCGTCCAGTCGGTCAGGTTGATGCCGGTCAGGTCCGGCGGGAAGTCGCCGGTCTGGCCGTCGTACTGCGCGTCGATCAGCAGCACCGGGCCGCCGATCGTGCCCGCGGTGATCCGGTACACGTTGGAGTTGAGCACGTACCCGCCGCGCAGCGTGTTCGTCTTGATCCGGTGCCCGGCCTCCAGGTTCACGCTGTTCATGGTCAGGTCCCTGGCGTAGACGTTCTTCACGCCGCCGGTCATCTCGCTGCCGATCGTGATGCCGCCGTGCCCGTTGGCGAAGTTGGAGTTCTGGATCACGACGTTCTGGGATGGCACGTTGACCCGCCGCCCGTCCGCGTCACGCCCGGACTTGATCGCGATGCAGTCGTCGCCGGTGTTGAACGTCACGTTGTCGATGACCACGCCGTCGCACGACTCGGGATCGCACCCGTCGGTGTTCGGGCCCGACGAGCTGATCGACAGGCCCTCGACCGTGACGTTGTTGCACAGGTTTGGGTTCAGGTGCCAGAACGGGGAGTTCTCGACCGTGACGCCCTCGAGCAGCACGGTGTCGGACGCGAACGGCTGGACCATCTGCGGCGGCAGGTAGTGGCCGGCCCCGAACACCCGCTGCGTGACCGGGACGTTGTCGTCGGCCATGGTCTCCAGCAGGTCGAAGTCGGCGGTCTCCAGGTCCTTCCAGTTCCACCAGTGGTTGTCGTCGGCCTGCCCGTTGAGCGTGCCCTGCCCGGTGACCGCGATGTTGCGCTGGCCGTATGAGTAGACGAACGGCGAGTAGTTCATGAGCTCGATGCCCTGCCAGCGGGTGAACACCACCGGCAGGTAGGCGTTCGGGTCCTGGCTGAACAGGATCGTTGACCCAGCTTCCAGGTGCAGGTCGACGTTGCTCAGCAGGCGGATCGCGCCGGTGAAGAACGTGCCCGGCGGGACGATCACGTGCCCGCCGCCGCACCGGTTGCACGCGGCGATCGCCGCCTTGAACGCGGCGGTGCAGTCGGTCACGCCGTCGCCGGCGGCGCCGAATCTGGTGACCGGGAAAAACCGGTTGGGGAACCAGGGACGGCGCACCGAGGCGACGATCCGGTCGGCGGCAGCGTCGGCAGGCAGCCAGGGCCAGCCCGCACGGCCCGTTAAGGCCCGGGTGCCGGCTGTCGCGGCGCTGGCCTGGCCGGCCAGCAGCGGGACCGCGAGGGTGCTCGCGCCCGCGATCGCGGACAGCCGCAGCAGCGAGCGGCGGTCGATCTCATGGGACATCTTCGTGCTACCTCCGATCGGCGGGTCCAGAGGGGATCCTGTGGTGCCCGCCCGGGCGGCAGCATCGGCTGAGGGTGTTCGCCGTGTCGCCCGGGCGGGAGCTTGCCGGTGCCGGTTGACGTTGTCCGCGGGATCGGAGCGCACCCGGCCCCGGGGGGGTTAGGGCCGGGTGCGCTGGCATGGCTGGGTTCGCCACGCTCATATCTCATATATGACATATGAGACGCTACAGCGGGCAGGCTGCCGCGTCAACGGCCCCGGCGCAACCGCCGGAACCGCCTGCTACAGGCCTGGGTAACTGGGGAAGCTGCAGGAGGGCACGCTCCCGCTGCCGGAGATGCTGGTCACCGTCACGTCGGTGCCAGACGGGGTGATGTTGGTGTCGAACTCACCGATGTCCGCGTACTCGGCGCTCGTGGTCGTGGCGTCCAGGTCGACGTTCTCCAGGGTCAGGCCCAGCGGGTTCGCGGAGTCGAAGCCCTCGAGCACGGACTCGGCACCGGACACCGAGTCGACCGTCTTGAGCCCGTCCACCACGATGTTGCTGAAGTCGGGCGTGGTCGAGCCGTTGCCGCTGGCGTAGAACGGGTTGAAGTCGATCAGGTCCTGCACGCCGGTCTCGCAGATGTCGTCGTAGGTGATGTCGTTGACCTTGCCTCCGTCGCTCGAGTCGGTCTTGATCCGGATCCCGTTGTCGCTGGTGCTCTCGTTGCCGGAGCTGTCCGTTCCCTGGATGGTGTCGTTCTCGATCAGGACGTTGCTGACGCCGAACTGCGTCTCGCTGCCGATCGAGATCCCGTGCGTGCCGTAGAAGTGGCTGCTGGAGACCGTGATGTCCGACGCCGCGCTCGCGTTGGTCTTGATCGCGATGCCGTCGTCGCCGTCCTGGATGTAGGAGTCGTTGACCGTGACGTTGGTCGAGCTGTCCGGGTCGATGCCGTCGGTGTTCCGCGCGGTGGCCGGGGTCTTGATCCTGACTCCCCACACGGTGAGGCCGTCGCCGCTCTGGAAGTAAATGTGGAACAGCGGCGAGTTGACCAGGTCGATGTCGTAGATCGTCAGGTCGTTGAAGCCGTCGGACTCGATCAGCCGCGGGTTGTTCTGCTGGTCGTCGTCGGTCTGCGCCTGCGACGACAGCGCCCACCAGGTGGTGCTGGTGCCCAGGATGTCCTGGTCGCCGCGTCCGTCGATCTCGCCCTGGGAGCCGTTCGAGCCCTGCGTCCCCATGATCCCGGCGTCCGAGCCGGTCACGTTGATGAAGGGCTTGCAGCCGTTGCCGGTGGACGCCGTCGTGCCGCAGGTCGCCTGGCCGGAGACCTGGTAGTCGGCGGGGTTGCGCGAGGCGTACAGCGTGGCGCCGTCGTCGACCACGAGGGTGACGCTGGCCGGCAGGCTCAGCGGGCCGCTCAGGAACGCGTTGTCGCTGCCGCTCGGGGCGAGCACCACGGCCTCGCCGGTGCCGCTGCAGCTGTTGAGCGCGTCCTGAATTCTGCTGGTGTCCGGCGGCGAGGACTCGTCGCCGCTGCTGAACAGCTCGTCGCTGGTTTCCAGCTGCGCGTCCAGCGTGGTGCAGGTCGCCGGTATCGAGGGCTGGCTGACCGCGGCGGCGCCGGTGGCCAGCACGGGCGCGGCGG